>SKRR01000215.1 GCA_007118345.1 Microthrixaceae bacterium
ACCGGTCGCGAGCTCGGCCATGGTCTGCAGGTACCCCGGACCACCCTCGACGACCAGCTCCGCAGCGAGAGGACGGACCAGGGCACCGGCCAACGCCCGGAGGTCCTCGGTGCCCGTGGCCTCGTACTGGTCCAACAGGGCGTGCCGTCGCGCCTCGACCGCCGGGTGGTGGCGTTCGAGCACCGCGCGGATCAGTCCAGCCCGGTTCCCGAAGTGGTACTGCACCGCGCTGGCGTTGCCGACACCCGCCGTCGAGGTGATCTCGCGCAACGACACCGCTTCGAGCCCGCGTTCTGCCACGAGCTGTTCCGTCGCGCTGATCAGGCGTGCGCGGGCGTCGGTCGTCACGGCGACTCCTGCATCATCTACATTTCCTGCATCATCTACATTCGACTCTAATGCGCAGGCATTGATGTCCGCTGCGCCGAACCGGGAGGCCCCGTGTCCATCGACTTCACCCTCACCCCAGAGCTCGAGGAGATCCGCCTTCGGGTGCGTGAGTTCATCACCGAGGTCGTGAAGCCCGGCGAGGAACGGATCGGGGACCCCGACGAGATCGAACGGGACGACTACCTGAAGATCCTGTTCGGCATGCGCGACGCCGCCAAGGAGGCAGGGCTGTGGCTGCCGCACATGCCCGAGGAGTGGGGCGGCATGGGACTCGGGCACGTCGAGCTCGCCATGGTGCAGGCCGAGGCCGCCAAGGCCTACTACGGGCCGTTCGTCATGAACTGCCAGGCACCCGACGAGGGCAACATGCACACGCTGTTGCACTGGGCGACCGACGAGCAGAAGGAGAAGTACCTGCGGCCACTGTGCGAGGGTCGCGCGATGAGCTGCTTCGCGATGACCGAGCCCGAGGTCGCAGGGTCGGACCCCACGCTGATCCGCACCACCGCGGTCCAAGACGGCGAGGAGTGGGTGATCAACGGGCACAAGTGGTTCATCTCCAACGCCCGCCGTTCCAGTTTCGCGATCCTCATCTGCCGCACCGAGGACGACCCCGACCTGCCCCAGGCTGCGAACACCGCGTTCATCGTCGACATCCCCTCCGAGGGGTGGGAACGGGTCCGTGAGGTGGAGACCATGCACGGCGGGACCGGGCACTCCGAGATCGTCATCGAGGACCTGCGCGTGCCGGAGGCCAACATGCTCGGTGGGCGGGGCCAGGGCCACAAGCTGGGTCAGTACCGTCTCGGCCCGGCCCGGCTGGCGCACTGCATGCGCTGGATCTCCCAGGCCGAGACGGCGCTCGACATGATGGTCGACCGCTCGCTCAACCGGTACGCCCACGGCTCGCTGCTCGCCGAGAAGCAGGGCATCCAGTGGATGATCGCCGACTCCACCATGGAGGTCTACCAGTCGAAGCTGATGGTCCTGCACGCCGCCTACCGCATCGACCACGGTCTCGACTTCAAGAGCGAGGTGTCGATGGCCAAGCACTTCGTCGCCAACATGTTGAACCGGGTGATCGACCGATCGATCCAGGTGCACGGCGCGCTCGGCTACTCGACCGACACGCCGCTCGCGCACATGTACCAGCACGCCCGGTGGGCACGGTTCGCCGACGGCGCCGACGAGGTCCACCAGATGCGCATCGCGCAGCGGACCATCGCTGCGTACCGCGACACCGGCACCACCAAGGTCGCCACCGGGGACCTGCCCGTCTGAGATCGGTGGAGTGACGCAGCGGCGAACGGGGTACGGGCCGGCCATGCCGGAGCCGAGCCGCCCCACACCCCCTGCTCCCGTGGACCATGTCGGCGTCGAACGCGAGGAGGCGGGACCCGGCGACCTCGACCGCGACGACTGGAAGCAGGTCGCGAAGCGGGTCGTGCCACGCATCAAGGGCGACCAGGTGGTGCTGCTCGGTGCGGGTGTGGCGTTCTTCGGCCTGCTGGCACTGATCCCCGGCCTGATTGCCGCCGTGTCGATCTACGGCCTCGTGAGCGATCCGTCCGACGTGCAGCGTCAGGTCGAGAACCTCACCGACGCGCTCCCTGCCGCGGCACGCGAGATCATCGAGGAGCAGTTGCAGTCCATCGTCGACTCCTCGGCGGCGAACCTGTCCCTGGGAGCGCTCTTCGGCCTGCTGGCCGCCCTGTGGAGTGCCAGCAGCGGCGTGAGCCACCTGATCGGGGCGTTGAACGTGGCCTACCGGGAGGACGAGGACCGGGGCTTCGTGAAGCTGCGCGGCGTCTCGCTGTTGCTGACCCTCGGCGGCATCGTCTTCGCGGTCTTCGCCGTCGGGGCGATCGCGGTGATCCCGGTGATCGTCAACGGCACCGTGGTCGACGGTGCGGTCGCCACCGCGTTGCAGTGGCTGCGGTGGCCGCTTTTGCTGCTGGCGTTCATGGCCGCCCTTGCCCTGCTGTACAAGGTCGGCCCGGACCGGGAGAACCCCAGGGTCGCCTGGGCCTCGTGGGGCGCGGGCATCGCCACCGTGGTGTGGGTCGTCGGGTCGGCAGGATTCTCGTTCTACGTGTCGCAGTTCGGGAACTTCAACGAGACCTACGGGTCCCTCGCCGGCGTCATCGTCCTGATGCTCTGGTTGGTGCTCACCGCGACGGTCGTCATCATCGGAGCGCTGATCAACGCCGAGCTCGAGCACCAGACGGCGGTCGACACCACGACCGGTGAGCCCCGTCCGATCGGTCAGCGCGACGCACAGGTGGCCGACACCGTGGCCGAGCGCGTCCGCGCCACGCCGGTTCCCGACTGATCAACCCAGGTCACACCAGAGGCGGACGAGGTCACGCAGCCGATCGATGTTGACGTTCTTCGCCGCGCTCACCCAGACGACGTCGCCCGGCTCCAGGTCGCAGGCCTCGGCGAGGTCCCGCTTCCGTCGCTGGCGCTTCGCGGACTTCACCTTGTCGTGCTTCGTTGCGACGACGGTGTGGTCGAGCTGTTCGGCGCGGAGCCAGTCGAGCATCTGCAGATCGAGGGGAGTCGGGCCGATCTCACCGTCGACCAGCACCATCGTCATGCGCAGCGGCTCACGATTCCGAAGGTAGTCCTCGATCATGGGCCCCCAGGTGGCACGGACCGCCTTGGAGGTCTTCGCGTAGCCGTAACCGGGGCAGTCCACCGCAGTCGCCGCGGTGTCGCCGATGGCGAAGCAGTTCAGCAGTTGGGTGCGGCCGGGCGTCTTCGACACGTGTGCCACCGCCGTGCGACCACCGAGCGCATTGAGCAGCGACGACTTGCCGACGTTGGAGCGGCCGACGAACGCCACCTCCGCAGCGGAGTCGGGCAGCTGATCCAGCCGCGTCGCCGAGGTGAGGAAACGGAACCGGAGCGGATCGTTCATCGTGGTCGGGTCACGCGGGATCGAGCACGACGACGGGTATCTCGCGCTCGGTGGCGGCCTGATAGTCGTCATAGGACGGCCAGACCTGCTTCGCTCGCTCCCACCACGTCGACTTCTCGTCACCGGAGACGGTACGTGCCACGTAGTCCGACACGTCGGGGCCGTCCTGCAGGCTGACCATCCGGTCGGCGACCAGGTTGAGGTACCACACCGGATGGTCCGGAGCACCGCCCATCGAGGCCACCACGGCGTAGGAGTCGCCGTGCTGCACGCGGATCAACGGGGTCTTGCGGATCCTGCCGGACCGTCGGCCCCGGGTGTGGAGGATGATGCACGGCGCGCCCTGCATGGTGCCGCCCTCGACGCCACCGGTCGCCTCGTACTGGTCGACCTGGGTGGCGATCGGCTCCCACGGGCTGGGCTCGTACTCTCCGCTCAACGGCATGCCAGCACCTCCGTGGCCTCGGACGCGGTCACCCTAACCGGGTGCCGACGGTAGGGTCGCCGGGTGAGTTCGGCCATCCTCCAGACCGTCCCGATCGGTGCCCAATGGCCCACGATCGATCCGTTCTTGTTCTGCGCGCACCATCTCGACCTGTATCCCGAGGGCAATGGTTCGATGGGGCCGGCGGCGAGTCTCGACGGACGGGTCCTCGGCCAGGACTTCGAGGGCGCTGACGGGTGGCGCATGTACCACGGTCAGGAGATCGCCGGGTTCCCACAGCACCCCCACCGGGGGTTCGAGACCGTCACCTACGTTCGTCGCGGGTACATCGACCACGCCGACTCACTCGGCGCAGTGGCCCGGTTCGGCCGTGGCGACGTGCAGTGGCTCACCCCGGGCAAGGGGATCGTGCACTGCGAGATGTTCCCGCTGCTCGACGACGGCGGCCCGAACACCCTGGAGCTGTTCCAGATCTGGTTGAACCTGCCCGCCGGCAACAAGCTCGTCGACCCGTACTTCTCGATGCTCTGGAGCGAGCAGATCCCACGCATCACCGAGACCGACGACCGGGGCCGCACCGCCGAGGTGACGGTCATCGCCGGCGAGCTCGACGGCATCACCCCGCCGGTGCCACCACCGGACTCGTGGGCGCGTCGGCGCGATTCACGGGTGGGGATCTGGCACCTCCACCTCGATCCCGGTGCGTCGTGGACCTTCCCCGCCGAAGCCGAGGGAGTGGTTCGGACCGTCTACCTGTTCGAGGGCGACGACCTCGAGCTGGGTGGGGAACCGTTGGGGGCTGCCAGCGCCGCGATGATCGACGCCACCCGGCCGGTTCCGGTCACCTCGGTCGGTGGCGCCGATGTGCTGGTGCTGCAGGGCCGTCCCATCGGCGAGCCGGTCGCTCGGTACGGACCGTTCGTGATGAACACCGAGGAGGAGATCCAACAGGCGTTCGTCGACTACCGGGCCACCGAGTTCGGGGGGTGGCCCTGGCCGAGCGACGAGCCGGTGAACGCGCTCGATGCCGGCCGGTTCGCCCGCCACCCCGACGGCACCCTGGATGCCCCCGCCTGATCAGATGGGGCGTGGCGCCCAGAAGGTGCCACAGAGCTGCTCGCCCCACACCGCGGAGTCGGGAGGACGCGGCAGGCCGAGGGTGCGAAGCTCCTCGGCGAGGGCGGTCTCGCCGAGTTCGACCCGGACGTCATCAGGTCCGATGAGCCCGCTGCCCAACTCGATGCTGAGCGGCAGCTCGGTCGCCCGTCCGTCCAGGTAGGAGTAGGTGACCGTTTCGGTCGGCACGGGTGCACCGGTCGGCACGCGGGGAACCTGCACGGTGAGTGCGTGTTCGTCGCCCTCGTGCAGCTCGAAACGGACCGAGTCGTCGGTGTAGTGCACCTCGAGCTGTTCGGTCACCTTCGGCAGGCCCAGCACCTCGTTGCCGGCGCGTCGCGTGAAGTCCTGGTCGACGGGCATGCGGTACACGAACGCCCCGGCCGCTTCGGGGCGTCCGACGGGGTGGACCAGCAGCCCGAGGTTGACCTCGTTGTAGTCCCCCCAGGGATTCCGCACGTAGTCCACCAGCGCCATCATGAACATGGCCGATCCCGGCGCGATCTCGACGACCTCGAAGGCGTCGCCGGGCACGAGCGCCCGCGCCGGCTCGATCGGCACCGTGTAGATCAGGGTCGCCTGGTGCAGTTCCTCCACCACCATCGGGAAGCGGATCTCCACGCCCTCGATGGTTCCCCACAGATCAGTCTCGGTGCTCACGCACGGGATCGTAGGCCGGATCAGCCGCGCAGCTCTGCCTGGAGCTCCTTGTAGGCGGCGATGGCCTGGTGATGGTCCACCAGCGGCAGTGGGTAGCCGACACGCGCACGGGTCGCCTCGGTGGGTTCGTGGATCTCGGGTGCAGCCACTTCGGTGAGCTCCTCGACGTACCTGCGGATGTAGTCCCCGTCGGGGTCGAAGCGACGGGACTGCACCGTCGGGTTGAAGATCCTGTTGGGGTTCGAGTCCGTGCCGGTACCGGCGGTCCACTGCCAGTTCAGCTGGTTGCTGGCCACGTCCCCGTCCACGAGCCATCGCATGAAGTGTCGGGCGCCGAGGCGCCAGTCCTGGTAGAGGTCCTTGGTGAGGAACGACGCCACGACCATCCGCGCCCGGTTGTGCATGAAGCCCTCACGACGGAGCTGGCGCATCCCGGCGTCCACGAGCGGGAACCCGGTGCGGCCCTCGGCCCACGCCTCGAGCTCATCGGCGTCGCTGCGCCAACGGTCGCCACGGGAGCGGTAGTCCGCGGTCGACGTCTCCGGCCGGGCGTCGAGCACCTGGTGGTAGAAGTCGCGCCAGCACAACTGGCGGACGAAGGGCGCCGCACCTTCGCGCCCGCGCAGCCGCGTGGCGACCTCGAGCGGGGAGAGGCAGCCGAGATGCAGGTGGGTGGAGATGCGCGAGGTCCGGTCCGCAGCGAGGTCGTCGTGATGCTCGTCGTACACCGCGAGGTCGTCGGCCGCCCAGCTGCGCAGCTGCTCCAGCGC
>SKRR01000355.1 GCA_007118345.1 Microthrixaceae bacterium
AGACCGCGATCGGTCACGTTCCCACACCCGAATCGCTCGACCTGGATGGCCTCGACCTCGATGCATCGACGACCCACGAGCTGCTCTCGGTCGACAAGGACGCCTGGCGCGGCGAGGTCGACCTGATCTCGAAGCACTACGACGCCATCGGCGAGCGTCTGCCGCCCGCCATGCGTGACGAGCTGGCCGACCTCGAGAAGCGCCTCGCCGACTGAACGGGCGGCATCCGATCAGCGACATGGGGCGGGGCCGCACGGTCCCGCCCTGTTCGCGTTGCGGGACGACCCGATCGGGCCGACCCGATCGGGCCGACCCGTCGCCTTCCCTCGCCGGGCGGGCCGCTGAGCCGCGCCTCAGGCACTCGGTTAACCTGAGTGCACGCTACTCAAGTTATCTGTACAGTGGGCCGCGTACCATTTGCGGCGTCCCCTCGAGGACGTCACCCGATCACAGGAGCCAGCCATGACCACACTCCTCGCCCCCTTGCGTGACATCGACGTCGCGACCCGATCGCTGCTCGGTCCGTCACCGCGTGCCGTCGGACCGGTCGCCCCCATGGACGCCGTTCGTTCCGACGACGGGGTGACGCTCACCTTCGACCTGCCCGGCGTCGACCCCGACTCGATCGACCTGTCCGTCGAGCGCAACGTGCTCACCCTCTCCGCAGCGCGTTCGTGGTCGGCCGCCGATGACGAACAGGTCCTCGTGAGGGAGCGCCGCCAGGGTCAGGTCCGCCGTCAACTGCGTCTGTCCGACGGACTCGAGGTGGGTGCGATCGCCGCCCGGTTCGACAACGGCGTCCTCACCGTCCGCATCCCCGCCGCCGAGTCCACGCGTCCCAGCCGTGTCGAGGTCGAGGTCGGTCCTCCGGCGGCGCTCGATTCGGCACCGGTCGACACCACCGAGGCCGAGCCCGCCAGCAACAACTGATCGTTCCCGTTCCGGCGGGAACCGTGACGGGTCCGGCCCACAGCCACCGGGTCGGACCCGTCGGCGCGTCGCTGCAGACCTCAGACCGCGTACCGCAGGAGTGCCGCTGCAGGGCCGCCGCCCGGAACGTCGTCGGAGCGCACTGCCAGCACACGACCCCCGTGGAGCAGCACCCGCCGAGCGATCTCGTCCGCGACCCCGTAGCTGCCGGCGCCGGGCCCGTCGGCGAAGCTCACCGCCCCGGTCTCCTCGTCGATCGAGCCGGGAACGCTCCGGTCGATGTCCACGAGGACCGTGTCCACCGCACCCACCGTCGCGAGCCGGCCGATGTCGGAGAGGTCGAACGCGGCCCGCCCCTGTGACGAGCGACGGTCGAACTCCTCGGCGAGGGCCGTGAGCTGCTCGGCGTACACCTCGTCGAGCAGACCTCGCACTGCGTCGGCGAGCTCGACGTCACTCGTCGCGTCGGGGTTCCCGTGCTCTCGTTCATCGATCAGGTGCGGGTAGGTGCACACCGACCGGAACGTGCCGGCCATCGGCTGTGCTGCCGCGAGCACCAGGGGGAGCTCCGAGCCGAGGAGCACGCCCCGCAGGGCTCGGTCGATCTCGCGGGCATAGCTCCGGCTGCGCTTCTCACGCAGCTCGTCGCCCTTGGCGTCCCAACCGTCCCGGACCGGCAGACCCTCCACCTCCAACTGGAGCGGTGGGCCGGAGGGACCCACCTGGAGCAGACGGACGGCGTGCTTCGACAGCGCCAGCACCCAGGCGGCCTGGGGGAAGGTCACCGCGCGCAGGAGGGGCTTCACGTGGAACCGGTCGGAGACCTCGACGGTCGGCACGAGATGGTTCGGCAGGCGGAAGGTCACCGCGCGAGCAGAGCTCGCGAACACGGCGAGGCTGTCCGCCTGGAACTGCCAGAACCGGTCGTCATCGACGAGGTCCATCAGGTGGTCCTCGAGGGCGGCGATCGCCGACGGCTCGACGCCCGCCGCGTGGAGCTGTTCCACCGCCTGTCCGGTCAGCTCTCTGAGCACGAGTCGATCGGCTTGTGCCTGCTGGGGCACACGATGGGTGGGCAGGTAGATCGACACCAGAGGGCGCCCCCGCTCGGTGAGCAGCCACTCGATCTGTCGGCGGGTCGGGAGCTCGGCGTGGAGGGACATGCGGGCACGCTACCGGCGCGTGGGCCGCGGGCACAGCACTGCGTGCGGCGCAGCGATGTTCAGCCCAGGAACGATGTTCAGCCCAGGAACATGGAACGGATGCCGAGGCCCATCAGGAACCAGCCCCCGAGCCCGTAGAGCAGATACTGGTGGGCCCGGAGCTGCACCCGGTAGCCGTACAGAACGGCGACCACCACCAGGGAGATGAACCCGTAGAACATGTGGATCCCCGGGGCCGGAACCCCCTCCACGGTCACGAGCCAGACGCCGATGGCCACCTGGACGAAGATGGAGGCCTCCACGAGCACCACGGCGGCCCAGATCGCCCGGACGCGCAGCGGCGGCAACCAGTGTGCCCCCAGACACCAGGCACCGGACATGCCGTTGCCGACCACCACCACCCACGCCCACCAGACGTGCAGGTCGAGCATCAGCCCAGGTCGCTCCAGAGCGTGGTGCCGAACGCGGCGTCGACCGACCGGGTCGCCCCGTGCTCGATGAACCACTCGGTGCCGAACGCGCCCGAGAACTGTTCGGGGGGCAACGAGAGGAACCAGGAGTCAGCGGGGATCTGGCTGGCATGCGCCGCCATGGCAGCACGCTTGGTGTCAAGGTGCGCCCTCACGTCGACGGCGTGGGTCAGGTCGATCTCCGGCTTGCCGAAGGTGGTGCCGTCGAGGTCGGCCTCGGTGGGCGCCCCGTCGAGCGGCTCCACCCCGTCCGCCTCCATCTCGGCGCGCGCCTGGATGATCGAGCGACGGATGTGATCCTGGTTCATCGTGCCCTCGAACACCCGGTCGACCCCGGCCAACTGCGCTGCACGCACTCCCACCCGGTGCACCTGGATGTGGTCGGGGTGGCCGTAGCCGCCGTTGTCGTCGTAGACGGTCAGCACATCGGCCGACTCCTCCGAGAGGATGGCGGCCAACCGGTGCGCAGCATGGTCGACATCGACCTGCCAGAAGCAGTAGGGGAAGTCGTTGGTCGGCTCCCCCATCATCCCCGAGTCGATGTACCCCAGGAACTCCACCCGCTCGGCGCCCAGGATCGATGCCGACGCCATGGTCTCGGTGATGCGACGCTCCCAGAGCATCTCGCCGTCGGCGAGCACCTCCGGCGCCACCTCACCGCGCTCCCCGCGGGTCGCGACGACGAGGACCACCCGGTGCCCCTCCGCAGCAGCTGCCGCCATCGTGCCACCGGTACCGATGGCCTCGTCGTCGGGATGTGCGTGGAAACAGACCAGGGTCGCCATCGCCGGGCACGCTACCGGGCGCCGCGTCCCACGGCGACGCCGCTCAGGCGATCGTGCCCGCTGCGCGCAGCTCGTCGATGCGCGCAGCGTCGGCACCCAGCCATTCGGCGAGCACTTCGTCGGTGTGCTGACCGACGTGTGCCGGCGGCCGTTGCACCTCAGGCGGGGTGCGGTCGAACCGCGGGGCCGGCGCCGGCTGGGTGAGTCCTGCGACCTCGATGAACGTGCCTCGCTCGACGTTGTGGGGGTGACGCGCGGCCTCCTCCATCGACAGCACGGGAGCGAAGCAGATGTCGGTGCCCTCCATGACCCGGCACCACTCGTCGCGGGTGCGCGTGGCGAAGATCTCGGTCAACCTCGCCTTGAGGTGCGGCCACTGTTCCTTGTCCATCTGGTGCGGGAGCTCCTCGTCGCGTCCGGCGAACTCCGCTGCGAGGCCGCTGTGTTCGAGCAGCTCGGCGTAGAACTGCGGCTCGATGGAGCCGATCGAGACGAACCGGCCGTCGGCGCACTCGTAGGTGTCGTAGAAGTGCGCCGCCGTGTCCAGCATGTTCGTACCCCGCTCGTCGGACCAGATGCCCATGTGACGGAAGCCCCACATCATGGTCATGAGCACAGCCGATCCATCGACCATCGCGGCGTCGACCACCTGACCTCGACCGGAGCCCTTCGCCTCGAGCAGGCCGCACACCACGCCGAAGGCCAGCAGCATGCCGCCACCACCGAAGTCGCCGACCAAGTTGATGGGTGGCGTCGGCTTCTCCCCGGCCCGTCCGAGGTGCTCGAGCACCCCGGCGAGCGCGATGTAGTTGATGTCGTGCCCGGCGGTCCGAGCGTACGGACCGTCCTGACCCCAGCCGGTCATGCGCCCGAACACCAGCGCCGGGTTCCGCTCGTGGCAGACGTCGGGTCCGAATCCGAGGCGTTCGGCGACCCCCGGACGGAACCCCTCGATCAGCGCGTCGGCCTGGTCGACCAGGTCCAGCAGCGTGGCGACCCCGTCCGGGGACTTGAGGTCGACGGCGATCGACCGACGCCCGCGGTGGAACACGTCGGGTGGTGGCTGGTCGGGGTCGCCGCCGCGCACTGCCCCCGCCCGGTCGACGCGGATCACGTCCGCTCCCATGTCCGCCAGCATCATGGCGGCGAACGGCCCGGGACCGATGCCCGCCACCTCGATGATCTTCATGCCCGTCAGGGGTCCCATGTCAGGTCGTGCTCCTCGTGTGGTGGATCGGTGTGTTCGACGCGCGGGCAGGATGCGACGCGTCAGCGTCGGGCCGCGGCGCTGTCGAGCACCCCGGCGACCATGCGGTCCCAGTACGCGGGCGGGAGGTCGTGGGCCATGCCCTCGAGCGTCCGGAACTCGGCGCCGGGCACGAGCTCGGCCGTGCGGCGGCCGCCCGAGATGCCCACGAGCCGGTCGCGGTCGCCATGGAGCACCACGGTGGGCAGGTCGAGCTCAGCGAGGCCGTCCGCGCGGGAGCCTGACGCCGTGATGGCGATCAGTTGGCGGGCGGTGCCGTCGGGGTCGTATGCACGGTCGACGAACCAGGCGGTGCGCTCGCGGACCCGTGGTTCGTCGAACACCTCGGGGGTGCCGATGATGCGGGCGAGCTCGACCCCGTTGTCGATGCGGGCCTGCCGTGTCGTCTGTGGCGTCATGATCGACATCAGCGCACCGAGCACCTCGGGATCGGGGGTTCCGACGTCGGGCTCGCCGGTGGTCGACATGATCGAGGTGAGGCTCAGCACCCGTTCCGGGTGCTCGATCGCGATCAGCTGGGCGATCATCCCTCCCATCGATGCGCCGGCCACGTGGACCGCCTCGAGGTCCAGGGCATCGAGCAGGCCCACAGCGTCGGCCGCCATGTCCGACAACGTGTACGCCGCAGGAACCGGTTCGCCCGACGCCGCTGCGAGCACTGCGGCGAGGGCATCGGCCGATGCGCCGTCGAGGTGTGTCGAGAGCCCCACGTCACGGTTGTCGAACCGGACGACACGGTGTCCTGTGCGGACCAGTAGGTCGCAGAACTCGTCGTCGTACACCAGACAGTGCGCACCGAGGCCGGACACCAGCAGCACCGCGGGGTCGCCGGCCGCCCCGAGATCGTCGAAGTAGACGTCGATGTCGTTCACCCTGGTGGTCGCCATGGCCCCGCAGTGTTCCTGTACTTGACCGGTCGGTCAAGCACTGTGGGTGACGTCGACGGGGACTCCACCCATGGCCGCCGACCGGTACATCGCATCCACCACCACGTGCGCCCGCAGCGCATCGTCGACATCGGGGCGGACCGGCTGGACGGTGCCGCCGTCGCGGAACTCCCGGGCCGCGGCGAGGAACTCCTGCTCGGTGCTGCCCAACGCCACCGCGCGGGTGGCGAGCCACGCCGTGAGGTCGTCGCCGTCGAGCACGAACTCGCGACCACTGCTCGTGACCCGGACCGGCCCGAACAGTTCCCCCTCGACGGTGATCAACGCCCGCTCGCAGAAGATCTCGATGCGGCGCTGGCTCGGTCGGGTCAGCACGTCGTGCCAGACCGACACGAGGCCCGCACTCGCGCCGCCCGGGAATCGCAGCAGCGCCGCGACCGAGTCCTCGATGCCCTCGAGTCCGTGGAACTCCGCCGTCGTCGCCGAGACCGAACTGGCGGGCCCCAGCAACCACTCGAGCAGATCGACGTCGTGGATCGAGTGCTCCAGCAGTGCTCCCGACCCGGCGAGGCTGCGGTCGCCGCGCCAGGACGACGCGTACACCCCCTGGATCGGCAGGTACTGGTCGTCGCGGAACACCACGTTCATCACCCGGCCGTTCTCCGGATCGGCCAGCAACTCCCGCACGGCCAGCAGCGCCGGTGCGGTCCGCAGGACCAGACCGACGGCGGCCGGCACGCCGCTCGAGCGCACGACGTCGGCCAGCGCCCTCGCCCCGGCGAGATCCGTCGAGAGC
>SKRR01000183.1 GCA_007118345.1 Microthrixaceae bacterium
GCGCATGTCGGGCAGCGACATGCCCGGGATGCCCTGCGAGAGCAGGTCCTCCGCGAAGAGGTACTCGACCTCGACGGCTTCGGTGACCATCTCGCTCACCCGGGCGGCGAGATCGTCGTCGAACAGATCGGGTTCCTCGCGCCGCACCTGTTCGATCACGCCGAACGCGAAGTTCATGTGGCAGCTCTCGTCGCGGAACACCCAGTTGGTCCCCGAGGCCAGACCGTTGAGCAGGCCCTTGGAGCGCAGGAAGTACACGTAGGCGAAGGCCCCGTAGAAGAAGAGCCCCTCGATGCAGGCGGCGAAGCAGATGAGGTTCAGGAGGAACTGCTTGCGGTCCTCACGGCTCTGCAGCTCGTCGAGGCTGTTGATCGAGTCGATCCACTTGAAGCAGAACTCGCCCTTGCGACGGATCGAGGGGATGTTCTCGATCGCGGCGAAGGCCTCTGCGCGTTCGGACTGGTCGGGGATGTAGGTGTCGAGCAGCGTCAGGTAGAACTGGACGTGCAGCGCCTCCTCGTAGAGCTGGCGCGACAGGTACATGCGCGCCTCGGGGCTGTTGATGTGCTGGTACAGGTTCAGCACCAGGTTGTTGGCCACGATCGAGTCGCCCGTGGCGAAGAACGCCACGAGACGGTTGATCAGGTGCCGCTCGGCGGGGAGCAGCTTGCGGTGCAGATCGACGATGTCGTCCGAGAAGTCGACCTCCTCGACGGTCCAGGTGTTGCGGATGGCGTCGCGGTACATGTCGTAGAACTGCGGGTAGCGCATCGGCCGCAACGTCAGGTTGAAGCCGGGATCGAGCAGGTTGCCCGCTCCGGGCACCGCATCGGGCTCGGGCGTGATCGCCGGAGCGGCGTCGAAGGTCGGTTCGGTGGTGAGCGCGGTGCTCTCGGTCAGTGCCATGGTCGTTCCTCTGTGTCGTACGTGATGCGGTCGTTCAGCGAGCAGCAGCGATCACACGCCGCGTCGGTCGGCGGTCACTGGCACGCCTCGCACGACTCGGGGTTCTCGAGCGAGCAGGAGACGGCCTCCTCGTCGCTGGCGGCGGGTGCGGCGGGCTCTTCGGTGACGGAGCGGTCCGGCAGCGGCGTGGTGGTGCCGCCCCCCGAGGGACCGGGACCGTCCGCCGAGGCGGAGGCGCCCGTGGTGGTCTTGTTGATGCGCGTCGCCGGACGTGAACGGAGGTAGTACGTCGTCTTCAGTCCCTGCTTCCACGCGTGCAGGTACATGGAGCTGAGCTTCCCGATCGTGGGTGACTCCATGAAGAGGTTCAGCGACTGCGACTGGTCGATGTAGGCGCCCCGGGCCGCGGCCATGTCGATGAGTGACCGCATCGGCAGCTCCCATGCGGTCCGGTAGATCGAGCGGATGTCCTCGGGGATCTCCTCGATGCCCTGCACGGAACCTTCGTTGCGCTTGATCGCGGCGACGATCGACTCGGTCCACAGACCCCGGGCCTGCAGTTCGCGCACCAGGTAGGCATTGATCTGCAGGAACTCACCCGAGAGCGTCTCGCGCTTGAACAGGTTCGACACCTGGGGCTCGATGCACTCGTAGCAGCCGGCGATCGACGCGATCGTCGCAGTGGGTGCGATGGCGATGAGCAGCGAGTTGCGCAGGCCGTGCTGGTCGATCTTCGCGCGGAGCTCCTCCCAACGACCCGTGTCCGAGGGCGTCACACCCCACAGGTCGAACTGCAGCTGCCCACGTGCTGCACGGGTCTCGGCCCAGCCCTCGTGGGCGCCGCTGGCGCGTGCGAGGTCGTTCGACGCGGACAAGGCGTGGAAGTAGATCTCCTCTGAGATGCGCGTGGAGAGATCGCGTGCCTCATCGGAGTCGAACGGCAACCGGAGCTTGAAGAAGACGTCCTGGAGGCCCATGAGTCCGAGCCCGACGGGACGCCACTTCGAGTTGGAGTTCCCGGCTGCGTCGGTCGGGTAGAAGTTGATGTCGATGACCCGGTCGAGGAAGGGCACCGCCAGGCGGACCACCTCGGCCAGCCGGTCGAAGTCGAACACCGGCAGGCCGGCTGCGTCCTGGCGGACCATCGCGCCGAGGTTGACCGACCCGAGGTTGCACACTGCGGTCTCGGACTGGTTGGTGACCTCGAGGATCTCGGTGCACAGGTTCGACAGGTGCACGACGTTGGGCGTGCCGTCCGCCGAGGTGGTGCCGGTCTGGTTGCACTTGGCGTTGGAGGCGTCCTTGAAGGTCATCCATCCGTTGCCGGTCTCGGCCAGCGATCGCATCATGCGGCTGTAGAGCTGGCGGGCGGGCACCTGGGTCTCGTACAGCCCGTCGGACTCGGCCTTCAGGTACGCCTCGCGGAAGTCGTCACCATGGAGGTCGATGAGGTGCGGCACCTTCTTGGGGTCGAACAGCGACCACTGCCAGTCCTGTTCGACGCGCTCCATGAAGAGGTCGGGCACCCAGTTGGCCAGGTTCAGGTTGTGGGTGCGACGGGCGGCGTCGCCGGTGTTCTCCTTGAGCTCGAGGAACGCCTCGATGTCGGCGTGCCAGCTCTCCAGGTAGACGCACGCGGCGCCCTTGCGCCGGCCCCCCTGGTTCACTGCGGCCACCGACGAGTCGAGCGTCTTCAACCACGGAACGATGCCGTTGGACAGCCCGTTGGTGCCCCGGATCAGCGATCCGCGGGAGCGGATCCGGCTGTAGGACAGGCCGATGCCGCCGGCATGCTTCGAGAGTCGGGCGACGTCGCGGTAGCGGTCGTAGATGGCGTCGAGGTTGTCCTCTGGCGAGTCGAGCAGGTAGCAGCTCGACATCTGCGGGTGGGTCGTGCCCGAGTTGAACAGCGTGGGCGACGAGGGCAGGTAGTCGAGCGACGAGATCAGCTCGTAGAACTCGATGGCGTCCTCGGGTGTGGTGGCGAGGCCGCAGGCGACGCGCATCAGGAAGTACTGGGGCGTCTCGATGACGTGACGCCGCTCGGGGTGACGCAGCAGGTAGCGGTCGTAGACGGTCCGCAGCCCGAAGAACTCGTAGTTCCAGTTGCGCTCTGCGAGGATCGCGTCGTTGAGCTTGCGGGCGTGGACCGAGACCATCTGCTGGGTCTCGTCGCTGATGATGCCCTCGGCATGGCCCATCGCCACCGACTGCGAGAAGGAGTAGATGTCCTGGTTCTGGACCTCCTTGTCGATCACAGTGGCGAGCAGCCGGGCGGCGAGCCGGGAGTAGTTCGGCTCCTCGGCGATGAACGCCGCAGCGGTCCGGATCGACAGGTTGTCGAGGTCCTCGGTGGTGGCACCGTCGACCAGCCCGGAGATGGTGCGCGTGGCGACGCGCATCGCATCGACGCGTTCGAGACCCGCCGCGCAACGTGCGACGGCCCGAACGATCTTGTTGAGATCGACGGACTCGAGACTGCCGTCCCGTTTCCGCACCCGCATCTGGATCCCGATGCCGGCGCCGTCACCGGCTGCTTCCTCCCCCACGACGACCGGGTCATCTGACCGGTCGTCGAGGACCTCGATGTCCCGAAGATCCTCTGAAAGTGCCACCGTTGCGCTCCTCGTTCCCTGACGCTGGTCACCACATGTGGGGGTTCTGGCCCCTTCGCCCCCCATATGTGGTGTCGAAGCTGTAATTACAGCCGAGTAACTACAGCGGCGCAACAGTTTCGCGCGATCCCGCTCCAGGTGGGGGATCCCGGCGGTCCCGGCGGGTCACATCGGTGCCCGAACCGTCCCCGTGAGCGGACCGCAGGGGTAGCGTCGGGACCGATGGAACCGACCGCCACACCTCGACCCGGATCGCCCGGCGGGGCCCTGTGGGACCCGGACGCGATCCCGGCCGCGACGGTGGTCGTGCTGCGCGACGCTCCCCTCGGACCTGAGGCGCTCGTCCTGCGTCGTGACAGCGAGCTCAGCTTCGCCGGGGGGATGTGGGTGTTTCCGGGCGGTCGTATCGATGCGGCCGATGCCGTCGGCGACGACCTCGAACTGGCGGCACGTCGCGCTGCGGCACGGGAAGCCGCCGAAGAGGCGGGTCTGGTCATCGACCCGGCGGACCTGTGCCGCTGGTCGCACTGGACACCACCGCCCATCGCGCCCAAGCGCTTCTCGACGGCCTTCTTCGTCGCGGGCCAGGAGGCCGACGCCACCGAGGTGGTGGTCGACGACAGTGAGATCCGCGAGCACCGATGGGCCCGACCTGCCGATGTGCTGGAGTGGCGAGACCGTGGCGAGGTGGCGCTGTCACCTCCGACGTTCATCACCCTGCACCAACTGCTGGCCCATCGGAACGTGCGCTCCGTGCTCGAGGCGGCCGACCGCCGACCGCACCCGGAGCACTTCGCCACCAGGGTCGCGGCGGAGGGTGACGACCTGGTCGCCCTGTACCACGGCGACGCGGGGTACGAGTCGGAGGATCCGACGGTCGCGGGGCCGCGGCACCGGCTGGTCATGGGCGCTGCGTGGACCTACGAGCGATCACCGTGAACGACTCGACCGATCCAGCCGGCACCGTCCGCTCGCGCGTCCTGGCCGTCTGGGGTGCGCTGCGCTCGTCGAAGGTGGGCTTCGTCATCTGGGTCGCCATCGTGGCGCTGGTCGTGACGCCACTGGTGTTCAGCGCCTCGGTCCGCCTCGGTCCCGGCGCGGTGGACGCATCGATCCGGCCCGCCGCGGCCGGATCGACCGAGCTGCAGCTCCCGCCACTGGGCTCGGTACGCGCAGCGACCCACCGCGCGCCGGTGGGTTTCGAACTGCGTCTGCGCGAGGTCGACGTGCTCGAGGCGATCACCGCCCAGCAGGTGGACACCGTGAGTGCCAGAGATCCCCGTCCCGTGGTCGAGGCAGCCGTCCGCGACGATCTCAGCGGAGCGATCATCCACGTGGCGGTCACCCTGCTGCTCGTGGCCGCGGCCGTCGGCGCCGCGGCTGCACTGGCCTTTCCCGGACGACGGGACCCGTGGCGGATGCTGGCGGGCGTGGCGATCGGGCCGCTCGTCGTGGCAGGCCTGGTCGCGCCCGCCGCCGTGGACTTCGACCCGACGGCGTTCGAACGCTCCCCGACGCTGACGGGCCAGCTGGGATCGGCCGACGAGCTGCTGGTCCGCCTCGGATCGCTCGAGACACCGTTCGGGTCGGTCGGGTCCCGCACGAGGGTGCTCTCGGAACGACTCGCAGGGCTCTACTCGGCCACAGTGACCGACCAGATCGAGCGCTCCGACGGCGAAGTGGTCCTGCTCCACGTGTCGGACCTGCACCTCAACGCCGTGGGACTTGCCCTGGCCCGGGACCTCGCGACGAGCTTCGACGTCGATGCCGTGGTCGACACCGGCGACATCACTTCGTTCGGGTTCGCCCCGGAGGCCGAGTTCGTCGACCTGCTGGGCGACTTCGAGGTGCCCTACTACGTCGTGCCCGGGAACCACGACAGCATGCCGGTACGAGCGCGCCTCGACGCCGCCGACGAGGTCATCGTGCTCGACGGCGAGATGGTCGAGATCGAGGGACTCCGCGTGCTCGGAGTGGCGGACCCCACCGTGACCGCGTTGCGTCGCATCCCGCGCGAAGAGATCGACGCGACCTACGAGGCGCAATGGCCCTTGGTTCGCTCACTCGTCATCGCGGAACAACCCGACCTGCTCCTGGTCCACAGCCCGCAACAGGTCGAGACCGTGCTCGGACTGGTGCCGGTGATCGCCGCGGGCCACCTGCACCGCACGGTGCTCGAGGTGATCGACGGAACCGTGCTCACCGTCGCCGGCACTTCGGGCGCCACCGGAGTCGGCAACCTGCTGCTCGACGAGGAGGAGCCGTACCAGTTCCAGGTGCTGCGCTTCGTCGAGAACCAGCTCGTCGCGGTCGACCAGATCGAACTGCGTGGTGCCGGCGGCGAGTTCCAGATGGCCCGTCGGGTCATCGACCTCGAGGACGAGGGCGACCGCAGCGTCATCGACGAGTCCGCCGAGGTCGACGAGGTGCCCCGCGAGGAGGTCGACCCCGACGACCTCGACCAGGTCACCTCGACGACCATCCCCGAGATCACCACCACCATCGCCACCACGACCACCACCGACGGGGACTGACATGTCGCACGACGAGCCGACACCGCACGACGATGAGCTGCCAGTGGATCCGCCGCCGACGATCACCTGCGTCGACTGCGGTGGTACGTGCCATCTGCTGACCCGACCGTTCGAGGAGGAGGACGGGGCAGTGGGGTTCCGGTCGGGCGACGTGGTGGCCTACCGCTGTGCCGACTGCCTCGACCGGTGGGACATCGAGCTCGCCTGACCGGCAGAACCCCCTTCGGGACGGCAACGGTCC
>SKRR01000189.1 GCA_007118345.1 Microthrixaceae bacterium
CCGCCTCGAGGGCACCGCAGGCGGCGGGTTGGTGACCGTGACGCTCAACGGCCATCTGCACCTCGTCGGGCTGTCGATCCATCCCGACGCCTTCGACCCCGAGGACCCGACCGTGCTCGAGGATCTCATCCGCGCGGCGTGGCAGTCCGCGCACGACCAGGTCGCCGAGGTCCAGGCACAGATGGACCCGCTCGGTGGCATGGGCGGCGGCCTCGGTGGACTGCTCGGCGGTGGATGAGTGGCCACTGCGTACGCCGCTGCGGTCCAGGAGCTCATCGACTGCCTCGGCCGGCTGCCCGGTGTCGGACCGAAGTCGGCCCAACGGATCGCCTATCACCTGCTGAAGGTGGACGCGACCGAGGCCAACCGTCTCGCCCGCGCCATCACCGAGGTGAAGGACAAGGTCGGCTTCTGCACGGCCTGTTTCAACATCGCCGAGGGCGAGCTGTGCATGGTGTGTGCCGACACGCGCCGCGACGCCCATGTGTTGTGCGTCGTCGAGGAACCGCGGGACGTCGTCGCGATCGAGCGCACCCGCGAGTTCAAGGGTCGGTACCACGTGCTCCAGGGGGCCATCGACCACCTCCAGGGTGTGGGTCCGGACCAGCTCCGTGTGCGTGAGCTCGTGCGACGTGTCGGCACCGACGAGGTCACCGAGGTGATCCTCTGCACGAACCCGAACCTCGAGGGCGAGGCCACGGCGCTCTACCTCAGCCGTCTGCTCGGCGACGTGCCGGGTCTGACCGTCTCACGGATCGCGAGCGGGCTGCCGGTCGGTGGCGATCTGGAGTACGCCGATGAGTTGACCCTCGGCCGGGCGCTCGAGGGTCGCAGGGTCGTCGAATCCGAGAACAAGGAGCACTGATGGAGGATCGGCAGCGGGTGTCATCGGGGTCGCCCTGGGAGGTGACCGTCGGCTACAGCCGGGCGGTGCGGGTGGGGGACCGGGTGTTCGTCGCCGGCACCGCACCGAAGTCCGACGACGGCGACGTCGACCCGGACCCGGCGGCGCAGGCCCGCCAGTGCTTCGAGATCATCGCCGAGGCCCTCGAACGCGTGGGCTCGTCGCTGCGCGACGTCGTGCGCACCCGGATGTACCTGGTGGACGCGGACGACTTCCTCGCGGTGGGCGCGGTCCACGGCGAGTTGCTCGCCGAGGCGCTGCCGGCCAACACCACCGTGGTGGTGGCCGGGTTGCTGGATCCGCGCTGGAAGATCGAGCTCGAGGTCGAGGCCGTGATCCCCCTCGACAACTCCCGCGACCGCAACGGCTGACCACCCTCGGGCGGCTGCTCTCTCGGTTGTTGTGGTCGCTCAGCGACAACAACAACCGAGAAAGCTCCGGCTCAGCGTGCTCGAGCGAGCGCCCGACGAACGTCGTCGACCAGTCGCCAAGGACTCGACCGCACACGACCCCGCGTCGCGTGCAGGACCAGCCACCCACGCACCCCCAGTCGATTGCGGCGATCGTCGTCCCATTCCAGTTGCTGGGGTGTCCGGTGGAAGCGAAAACCATCACACTCGACGGCGACCAGCTGCTCGGGCCATGCGAGATCGAGGACGTAGGTGAGGTCGTCGCAGCTGACCCGGTGGTGCAGGACCGGGGCCGGAAGCCCTGCGCCGGTGAGCAGGGATCGCACGTCATCCTCCAGCGGGCTGTCAGGCGCTGCGGCGTCGATCGGTCGGGCCTCGAGGACCTGACGGAGGGTGGCGATCCCGTTGCGGCCGGGGGCGGCGAGCTCAGCGAAGCGGTGGTGCACCGCCTCGTAGCTGGTGAGGTCCCTGCGGACCGCGTCATCGAGCAACGCCGTCAGCCTGCGGATGCTGAGGTAGCGGCTGACGTCGATGATGGTTCGTGTCGGTGAGGTGACGGGAATCCCGGCACGAACCGTCCGGTCCCGAGAGGGAAGATCGTTGCTCTCGTGGATGACGACGCCACCCGGCCGACGAGTCGCCGGCGCTGGAACGGAGACCTCCAGGTGCTGTCGCCGGAAGCGGTCCAGCTGCCAGAGACCTGCGGCGCTGCGGTGGCTGGCGACCGAGAGCGGCCCTGCGGCGGTCTGACCGACCAGAAGTCGCTGTTCCCACGTCGATGCGGCACCGGCGAGGACGTAGATGCCGCGGGTTGCTCTCAGGAGCACTCCGCGCTCGACTTCCGTTCGCAGTCGCCGGGGTGTGACACCGGCGACCGCTAGTTGCTGCCGGGTGATGACGCCATGTTGGCGCGAGGCGAGTGAGGTGATGGTGTCGAAGTGCAACGGCTTCCTCCACTGCAGTGGGACTGCGACGGGGGAAGCCGTGCGGCGGCTCTCTCGGTTGTTGTGGTCGCTGGGCGACCACAACAACCGAGAGAGCGATCGATGTGGGAGGTGCGGAACCTCAGATGGTCTTGACGAGCAGTGCGTCGCCCTGGCCGCTGCCGCCGCAGAGCGCGGCTGCGCCCGTGCCGCCACCACGACGGGCGAGCTCGTTGAGCAGTGTGATCACGATGCGGGTGCCCGACATTCCGATCGGGTGACCCAGTGAGATCGCCCCGCCGTTGACGTTGGTGACCTCGTCGGTGATGCCCAGGTCCTGCATGGACGCCACGCCCACGGCGGCGAAGGCTTCGTTCAGCTCGAACAGGTCGATGTCGCCGACCGACATGCCGGCCCGCTCGAGCGCCTGGTTGATGGCACGCGACGGCTGGGTGAGCAGCGAGGGGTCAGGCCCGGCGACCTGACCGTTGCCGACGATCTCGCCGAGGGGGGTGGCTCCGAGGCGCTCGGCGGCCTCCTTCGAGGCGACGATCACCGCGGCGCCGCCGTCGGAGATCTGCGACGCGTTGCCGGCGGTGATGTTGCCGGCCTTGTCGAACGCGGGTCGGAGCTTGCCGAGCGACTCGGTGGTGGTCTCGCCGCGCACGCCTTCGTCGGTGGTGAACAGCACCGGGTCGCCCTTGCGCTGGGGGATCTCGACGTTCACGATCTCGTTGTCGAACAGGCCGTCCTTCTGGGCCTTGGCTGCACGCTCGTGGGACTTGGCGGCCACGTCGTCCTGGGCCTCACGGCTGATGCCCGCCGATGCCGCGTACTTCTCGGTGCCGCCGCCCATCGCGACCTGGTCGATGGCGCAGAACAGCCCGTCGTACATCATCGAGTCGACGACCTTGCTGTCACCGATGCGCAGACCGGCGCGTGCCCCGGGCAGCAGGTACGGGGCGTTGGTCATGGACTCCATGCCGCCCGCGACGACGACGTCGGCCTGGCCGGACTGGATGAGCAGGTCGGCCATCATGATCGCGTTGATGCCCGACAGGCAGACCTTGTTGATCGTGGTGGCGGGGACCGTGAGGGGGATGCCCGCGGCGATCGCGGCCTGACGGGCGGTCATCTGCCCGGCGCCGGCCTGCAAGACCTGCCCCATGAACACGTAGTCGACCTGCTCGGGCGACACGCCGGCCCGCTCGAGGGCGGCCGTGATGGCGACACCACCGAGGTCCGAGCCGCTGAAGCCGGCGAGCGACCCCGAGAGCTTGCCGATCGGCGTGCGAGCGCCGGAAAGAATGACGGAACCAGCCATGTGGTCGACCTCCCCTGACGGGCCATGAGGCCCGGTTCGAAACGATGTGGCCGCGAGGTTACCCGTGGGTAACGGGCGCCGTCGAAGGGGCCGGGCGAGGTTCAGCCGCAACGCCACCGCTCGACCGACAGCCGGTAGAGCACGTGGCGACGCAACCGGTGCCCGGCGGGCACGTTCGGGTGGTCGAAGTCGTCGGCCGGGTCGTGGCGGAGGCCGAGCTTCTCCATGACCCGACGCGAGTTGCGGTTGCCGACCGAGGTGAACGACACGATCTCGTCCAGGCCGGACGACCCGAAGCCGAAGGCGAGCGCGGCGCGAGCGCCTTCGACGGCGAGGCCCTGCCCCCAGTGGTCGGTCGCCAGTCGCCATCCGACCTCGACACAGGGGGTGAACGTGGCGTCGAAGTTCGCACGGGCGAAGCCGATGAACCCGATGAACGCTCCTGTGTCGAGTCGCTCGGCGGCCCACAGGGCGGGGCCGCCGTCAGCCCAATGTTCGTGCTGCCGCTGGACCATCGCGTCGGACTGCTGGCGCGTCAGGGTCGACGGGAAGTGCGCCATGACGACCGGATCGGCGTTGAGCGCGGCGAACGGAGCAAGGTCCGACTCGCGCCACCCCCGGAGCAGGAGTCGGTCGGTGTGCAGCTCGGGGGCGCCCACAGGGCCGACGTTACGTCCCGCTACTGTCCCCCGGCATGTGGGTTCCACGCTGCTCCCGGCTCCTGCTCCCCGTGCTGGCGGGTGTGGTCGCGCTGCTCGGCGCGGCCTGCTCCGATGACGACGGCGACGACGGCACCACGACGACGGCGTCGACGACCACGGAGTTCACAGAGGACGGGCCGGACCCCGTCGACGACGCGGAGGTGGCGGGGGCCCTGGAGCGCTACGAGGGCCGCGCCAGTGAGGTCTATGCCGACCTCGCCAACTGGGTGTGCCACCCCGACGATGACACCGACATGTGCGCCGACGGCCTCGACGCCACCGTGGTCGACGCCGACGGCACCCTGACCGAGGAGCCGTGGAAGGCCGCAGAGGACCCGGGGGCCGACTGCTTCTACGTCTACCCGACGATCTCGCGCGATCCCGAGCCGATCAGTGATCGGGACCACTCCGACGAGGAGGAGGGCTTCGCCACGCTCAACCAGGCCGCCCGACTGGGCGAGGTGTGCCGCGTGTTCGCCCCCGTCTACCGGCAGCGGACCCTCGCGGGGCTCACGAGCGCGCTCGTTGGTGGTGAACCCGACACGACGATGCCCGACGGCACCGAGATCGACCCCGACACCGGCTACAACGACGTGGTCGAGGCCTGGGAGCACTACATGGCCACCGAGAACCATGGCCGACCGGTCGTGCTGATCGGCCACTCGCAGGGTGCCGGGGTGCTCAACCGACTGATCCGCGAGCAGGTCGACCCGGACGACGAGGTCCGCTCGGTGCTCCTGTCGGCCTTCATCGCCGGAGCGACCGTCCGTGTGCCCGAGGGCGAGGACGTCGGCGGTGACTTCGAGCAGGTGCCGCTGTGCCGGGCCTCGGACCAGACCGGTTGCGTGGTCAGCTGGTCGTCGTACGCTGCCGACGAGCCACCGCCCGAGGGCGCCCTGTTCGGTCGGCCCCGCAGCGGCGACGGTGTTGCCGCCTGCAACAGCCCTGCATCCCTCGCCGGCGGCGCTGCTGAGGCGACGCCCTACTTCCCTGCGACCGGAGGAGCGTCGATCCTGGCATCGCTCGGTACCGACACCTCCGGGATGGGGTGGGTCGAGCCGGAGTTCGGCGAGATCACGACGCCGTTCGTCACCACACCAGGGCTGCTCACCGTCGAGTGCGTCTCCCGCGGGGGGTTCGACTACCTCGAGGTCACGGTGAACGCCGATCCCGACGGCCCCCGTGCCGATGAGATCGGCGGCGAGATCTCTCCGGAATGGGGGCTGCACCTCCAGGACGTGAACGTCGTCATGGGGGACATCGTCGGGCTCGTCCGCACCCAGTCCGCGGCACACCCGAACCCGTGAACGCAGACGTGGACACGGGCGACAGGGCACCCGTCGCGTGGACCCGCCGCTTCTTCTGGCCCAGTGAGGTGACCGGCGGGTAACTTCCGCGCCCATGCAGGAGATTCTCGACGCCATCCAATCCGGTGCTTCTGGCGAGGACATCGCCAACCTCGACGTTCCCGAGTCGACCCGGGCGGCGCACGTGCTGCGCTCCGAGGCCGACATGTGGGAAGGCGTCGACTCGTGGGACAAGGATCCGCGCAAGAGCCTCCACATCGGCGACATCCCGCTGCCCGAGATCGCCCCCGACGAGGCGGTCATCGCCGTGATGGCGAGCTCGATCAACTTCAACACGGTCTGGACCTCGATCTTCGAGCCGCTGTCGACCTTCGGGTTCCTCGACCGCCTCGGCAAGGAGTCGGTCTGGGGCGCCCGCCACGCGCAGGACTTCCATGCGGTGGGCTCCGACGCCTCGGGTGTGGTGCTGCGCACGGGCTCGGCGGTGCGCAACTGGCACCCGGGCGACCGCATCGTGGTGCACTGCAACTTCGTCGACGACCAGGACCCCTCGGCCCACAACGACTCGATGCTGGCGGCGAACCAGCGCATCTGGGGGTTCGAGACCAACTACGGGGGGCTCGCCGATCTCGCGATCGTCAAGGCCAACCAGCTGATGCCCAAGCCCGAGCACCTCACCTGGGAGGAGTCAGCGGTCAACGGCCTGTGCGCCTCGACCAGCTACCGCATGCTCGTCGGCAACCACGCCGGCCGGATGAAGCAGGGTGACAACGTGTTCATCTGGGGCGCCACCGGCGGCATCGGTGCGTACGCCACCCAGCTGGTGCTCAACGGTGGCGGCATCCCCGTCGGTGTCGTCTCGTCGCCCGAGCGGGTCAAGTTGCTCGAGGCGATGGGCTGCGAGAGCGCGATCGACCGCAAGGCCGAGGGCTACAAGTTCTGGTCCGACGAGCACACCCAGGACGAGCGCGAGTGGCGCCGCCTGGGCAAGAAGGTTCGTGAGCTCATCGGCGAGGACCCCGACATCGTCTTCGAGCACCCGGGACGAAACACCATGGGCGCCTCGGTGTTCATCGCCAAGAAGGGCGGCAAGATCGTCACCTGCGCGGCCACCTCCGGCTACATGATCGAGTACGACAACCGCCACCTGTGGATGAAGCTCAAGAGCATCATCTCGTCGCACTTCGCGAACTACCAGGAGGCGTGGGAGATGAACCGCCTCATCGACAAGGGCGCCATCCAGCCGGTCATGTCCGAGGTGTTCGACCTGGAGCACTCCGGTGCTGCTGCGCTGAAGGTCCACCACAACGAGGCCGAGGGCAAGATCGGCGTGCTGTGCCTGGCGCCCGAAGCGGGTCTCGGCATCACCGACCCCGACAAGCGCGAGCGCATCGGCGAGGACAAGATCACCCTGTACCAGCGTTTCGCACGCGGCGAGCTCTGAGCAGCCGCCCGAACACGGGAGCACCAACCATGAGCGAGAACCCCGACGCAACCTCGGGTCTGCTGACCGAGATCGACCATGTCGCCATCGCGGTCAAGGACCTCGATGCGGCGATCGACTACTACCAGCGTGCCTTCGGTGCGACGGTCGCCCATCGCGAGGTCGTCGACTCCGACGGGGTCGACGAGGCGTTGATCAAGGTCGCCGACAGCTACATCCAGCTGACCGCGGCCACGAACGACGACTCACCGATCGCGAAGTCGATCGAGAAGCGCGGCGAGGGGCTGCACCACATCGGCTACCGGGTCGACGACTGCCAGGCGGCGCTCGACGCGATGGTCGCGGCCGGTGCCACCCCCATCGACGCAGCACCCCGTCCGGGGTCGCGCGGCACGACCGTCGCGTTCGTGCACCCGAAGGGATCGTTCGGCACGCTGATCGAGCTCGTCCAGGAGTGACGCCCGCTCATCAGGCAGTTGCGAGCTGGTGGCTCGGCCGCCGGTGGGGCCTTGCCACGAGGGCGAGCAGGCCCACACCGATCAGCTCCAGCAGGTGGTGCGACTCGCTGATCGCCGACTCCCGCCCGGACGCCACGTCCAACAGCGCGGTGAAGGACAGTGCGGCGGCGAGGGCGATCGCGAAGGGCAACAGCCCGACGGCCCGCTCCGGTCGCCACGCGGCGTAGAGCATCCCGACGGCCAGCGCCACGTCCCAGCTCCCGAGTTCGCGCGCGATGTGCACCGACGCGCCGACGCTGTCGCCGAGCAGGAGCGCCGGCAGGGCCAGGATCAGGTGGGTGAGCGCCACTGCGAACAGGGCGTAGCGGGCCCACTCATACTCGCGGCGCCTCGGTGTGTCGGCCCGTGCCAGCACCGCACCGACGAGGTCCGGCACCGGCTCGGCCTCGCGTAGCCGCGTCGCCCGGTGCAGCGCCTGGACACCGGCCGAGAAGTGGGCGCAGTCGGCGCAGTTCTCGAGGTGGGACGACACGTCCTCCGGAGGGAGCGGATGCTCCTCTCCGTCGAGTCGGGCGGAGATGGCGTCGCGCGGTTGCTCGCAGTCCATGTCGATGTAGTCGCTGCCGAGGGTCGGCGGGTTCCGGGGATGCTGGCCACCCGACGTGCGGCGGGGGAGACTGTCGCAGTGGATGAGCTGACCCGACTGGCGCTCGCGGCCGGTGGCGGAGACCGCACGGCCCTCGCGGCGTTCGTGCGTGCCAGCCAGGCCGAGGTCTGGCGCCTCTGCGCGCACCTCGTCGACCGGGAGTCCGCCGACGACCTCACCCAAGAGGTCTACCTGCGTGCAGTCCCGGCGCTCGAGCGCTTCCGGGGTGATTCCAGTGCGCGGACGTGGTTGCTGACGATCGCCCGCAGGACGTGTGCCGACGCGGTGCGGCGACGGATCCGCCAGCGACGACTCACCCACCGGGTCACCAGCCTGGCTCACGAGGAGAGCTCGCCCCACGACGAACCCGGTTCGAACGGCAACGAGCTCGATGATCTCGTCGCCGCCCTGTCCCCCGATCGTCGCGCCGCGTTCGTCATGACCCAGTTGCTCGGGTTGAGCTACGCCGAGGCAGCCGAGGTGGTCGACGTCCCGATCGGCACCATCCGCTCGCGCGTCGCGCGCGCCCGCGAGGACCTGCTGGCGCTGCTCCAGTCGGGTTCCGCCGCCGCCGACGGCTGAGCGGCCGTCCAACTGGGGTTCCGTGGTGCGAGCGACGCGGGACCCCGCGCCGCTCGCACCCAAGTTCCGACGCAGACGTTCAGACCGGAGCCTGGAGGTCGATGCGTGGGTGGCGCTCAGGTGGTTGGGTGTCCCACAGCTGCGCGACGAGGTCGTCGCGCACGGCGCACACCGAGGGGTCGTCCCAACGGTTCACCTGCTGGAGCGGGTCATCCGCGAGGTGGTAGAGCTCGCCCTCGGTGCCGTCGTGCACCGTGCCCGGTAGGTACGCCGTGCAGACCCAGTCCTCGAGGGTGAGCGTCCGCAGGTATACCCCGACGCCGAACAGCTCGCTGTCCCATGCGGTCAGCTGTGACTCGACACCCCGCTGGTCGGCGTCCACGTCGTCGGTCGGCAGCCGGCGCCCCTGCATCCAGTCGCCGCTCGGCAGCCCGGCGATGTCGCAGAACGTGGGAGCGAGGTCCACGAGGCCGACCGGCCGGGTGACCTCGGCCGGGTCGATCGCACTCGAGCGGGCAGGACGCCAGACCAGCGGCAGCCGCATCAATCCGTCGACGTGGTACGGGCCTTTGAACATCAGGCCGAAGTCGCCCTGCAGCTCGCCGTGGTCGGTGGTGAACACCACGTCGACGTCGTCGCCCCAGCCGCGATGATCGATCGCGGAGAGCACACGGCCGAGCGCCTCGTCGATCAACTCGCACTCGATCGCGTTCATCGCGTTGATCTCCCGAACCTGGTCGTCGGTGAGCGTCGCCGGCACCCAGTGCGTGGGCGCCTCGTAGTTCGACACCAGCGCACCGTCGTACCACAGCCGCCAGTGCCGCGGCTTCGAGTCGAGGATCCGCTCGCGCTCGGCCACGTCGGAGCGGTAGCCGTCGGGGAGGGGCACGTCGCGCCAGTCGATCCGGTGCAGCTCCGACTCGGGCGGGTCCCAGGGGTGGTGGGGGTCGGGGAAGCTCATCCAGCAGAACCAGTCGTCGTCGGCGTCGAGGCCGTCGAGCCAGTCGATCGTGCGTCGGGCGACCCAGTCGGTGTGGTACCACTCGGTCGGGATCGGGTTGTGCTTGACCTGGGGCGCGCCCGTGTCGCCGAAACCGGCGGCGTTCACCTCGAGGTCGCCGTCGAGCACCTGGTAGTAGTCGCGCACGTGGTGCGGGTGGTTCGCACCGAGCCATTGGGCGTAGTGGAGCCAGCCGGTGGCGCCGTGCGTGGCGAACTGGAGGTGTTCGAACCCCCGGTGGGGTCCGGGCAGCCCGTCGTACTGGGTCGTCTCGGTGGTCGGTGCGCCGCTGGCCGACAGCCGGTTCTCGGTGAACCGCCCGAGCGGGTCGAGGAAGGGCTCGAAGTGGGCCTTGCCGATGAGCGCCGTGCGGTAGCCGGCCCGGTGCAGCAGCGTGGCGACCGACGGCGCATCGGTCGGCAGCGGCACTCCGTTCATCCACACGCCGTGGGTGGCCTGGTGTTGGCCGGTGAGCATGGTCGAGCGCGAGGGCATGCACACCACCGACTGCGGCACGGCGCGTTCGTAGCGGATGCCCTCGGCCGCGAGCGCGTCGACGACGGGGGTGCGGGCCACGGTGCCGCCGTTGCAGCCGAGCGTGTCGTAGCGCTGCTGGTCGGTGGTGACGAAGAGGATCTTGCGGCCCATCAGGTGCTTCCTCCGGTGGGTGCGCCGACCAGGTCGGCGAGGTTGGACAGTGCCTGGCCCGTTGCGCCGCCGATCACGAGTGCCATGACATCGGGCGTGGCGTCGGTGCCGTACACCACCAGGCAATCGTCCTCGCCGAGGTCGATCACGTCGACGGTGCCGAGGTGATGGCGGAAGACGCCGCCGCTGATCGAGTACTGGAACCGTCGCGCGATCGGGTCGTTGGTGACGATCAGCTCGTCGAGCTGCAACCCGGTGGCCAACTCGACGCGGCGCACCGGGCCGGCGTCGGTGTCGAGCAGTTCACACGCGACGATCCCGGGGAACCAGCGATGGATGGACCCGACGTCGCCCACGACGGCCCACACGTCACTGGCGGGTCGATCGATGCGGAGCTCCCTGCGGATGGTCGCCATGAGGTCATGCTGCCATAATTCTCGCAGTCAAAGTGCAAAATGTGTGGTCGGGGGTTGAACTGTGGTCAGCTGGGTACAGTCACTCGGATCGCCACACGGCCCGTCCGCCGTGGCGTCTCGGCGAACTCGTCGAACCACCATCGTGGACCACGTCCGTGGAACCACATCCGTCGAACCACTGTGAGGCAGACATGAGCGCCATGGGAGAACGTGCGACCCAGGCACGATCCGGAATCGATGACCTCGAGACCGCGTTGGAGCGGACCGACAGGGTCCTCGCCGCGGCGGAGAAGGCCGACCAGGTCGCGTCGGGCCGTGGTCGGACCTTCATGAAGCTGCTGCTGGCGCTCACCGTCATCGGCGTGACCGTGCTCGTCATCCGGAAGTTGGTCGGTGGGGGTTCCTCCGATCCTGAGCCGTACCGCTCCCAGTCCAGCGACTCGTAGCGGTCCTCAGTCGGAGTCGGCTGCGATTCGCGCACTCCCACGCCACCGAGAGGAACGGCACCGTCGATGAGCGCCGGACGTCACGTGAGAACCGAGGACCAGCGCACCGTGCTGCCGCCCGATCACCTGATCGTGTGGCTGACCGGCGGCGCCGACGACCCGCCCGTCGTCGACGACGCGCGGCTGGGGCCCGGATTCGATCTTGCTGGATGGTTCGACGAGCTGCGCCCGGGCTATCCCGACGCAGTGCTCGGTGCGACCTATCGCGGGACGGACCGGGTCGACGCCGGCGAGTGGCGCTACCTCGTCGAGTGCGCCGCACGGGTCCGGCTCACCGCGAACCCGAGCGCCTTCACCGGCGACACCACCCCGACCTCCCTGCGCACCCTGCGCCGATGGGTGTCGAGCCAACTCGGCGACGAACATCCACATGTCGACGACGTGATCCTCGCCGTGAGTGAGCTCGCGACGAACGTGGAACGTCACGCAGCGAACTGGCTGACCGTCGACCTCGTGCAGTTGCCCGACGACACGCTCGTGGCCGTGACCGACCCGACGACCGACGCGCTCCCCCTCCCGCGCGACGTGCCGGCCGAGCAGTTGTCGGGACGAGGCCTGCTGGTCGTCGCAGCGCTCTCCAGATGGTGGGGAGTGGTCGTCCGGCCCCGGTCGAAGACCGTCTGGGCGTCCATTCCCAACATCATGACCCCCGCCCCCGACCTCGGCGCCACGAGCGCGTCGTCTGAACCCTTCACCGACCAGGAGCACACCACATGAGCGAGGATCTCTTCGAGATCGCCGTCGAGGGCGACACCATCTCGATCACCGGCGACCTCGACGCGCACACCGCACCCCAGCTCGACGCCGCACTCGACCCGTTGCTCGAGCGCGGTGCCGACCCGATCGTGCTGCACATGGCGGGGGTGAAGTTCGTCGACTCGAGCGGGTTGCGGTGCATGATCCGGGCCCGCCACGGCGGCGACGGCGAACGCTCGGTGGTCATCGACCAGCCGAGTTCGGCCACCGTCCGGCTCCTCGAGATCACCGGGATGCTCGACCAGTTCACGGTTCGAGGCGCGCAGTGAGCCGCTCCCGACAGGACCTGGTCCGCATCGACCTGCCCGCCGAGACCGACCATCTCCGGCTCGTGCGACTCGTCGTCGCCGGGCTCGCGACCGGGCTCGGCGCCGACGTCGACGATCTCGAGGATCTCCGGATCGCGACGGGTGAGCTCTGCGCGCACCTCATGGATCGGTCCGTGCCCGACGACCGGCTCGAGGTCGAGGTCGAGACCACGGAGACCTCGGGTGCCGGCCCGTCGGTTCGGCTCATCGCCAATCTGCGTGACACCACCGACGTCGACGTGCTCGACGAGCTCGCCGAGGTGGTGCTCGGAACGACCACCGACCAGTGCGGTCTCGGTACCGCCCCGTGGGCCGAACGATCGACGCCGGGAGCCTCCGGCTGGTTCGAGCGCGCCGTGCGGGCTTCCAGCGATGCCTGACCGCCCCGGCACGGCTGCCGTGCCGGAGCGCGATGACGCCGCACGGGACGCCGAGACGCTCGCGATGTTCGAGCGGTACCGGCGCAGCGGCGCGGTGTCGCTGCGCAACGAGCTGGTGGTGCGCCACACCGGCGTCGCCGAGGCGCTGGCGCGACGTTTCGCCAACCGGGGCGAGCCCCTCGAGGATCTCGAGCAGGTGGCACAGTTCGCTCTCATCCGAGCCGTCGAGCGCTTCGACCCGGATCGCGGCATTCCCTTCATCGGCTTCGCGGTGCCGACCATCCTGGGAGAGCTCAAGCGTCATTTCCGCGACCGCACCTGGAGCGGCACGGTACGTCGCTCCATCAAGGAGCTCCTCCCCAGGGTGCGCACCGCGTCCGAGGAGCTCGAGGCCGACACGGGCCGTGCACCGACGCCCGAACGGATCGCCGAACACCTCGGCGCAGCGGTCGAGGACGTGCTCGAGGCGCTCGAGGCCGGACGCAGCTACCGCGCCGGATCGTTGTCCACACCCGGACCGACCGGTGGCGACAGCGTCGGTGACCGGCTTCCGTCCGAGGAGCGCTCCATCGGCATGAGCGTGGATCGCATGCTCATCGAGCAGCTGCTCGAGCAGCTGCCCGAACGGGAGCGTCGGATCGTCACCCTGCGGTTCTTCGGCGAGAAGAGCCAGGATGCGATCGCCGAGGAGATCGGCATCTCCCAGATGCACGTCTCGCGGCTGCTGCGACGTTCGCTCGAACAGCTGTCCGAGCTCGCCCGCGCCGAGGAGGCGCTCGACGGGCTCTCCGCGGAGTGACACCCGATCCCCCGTCGCTGCAGCACCGGGGACGTACCGCCGGCAGTTTGGTGCAGCGGGGTGGGGGGTAGGTTGCACCGGCCACTACCGAGTCACCCAAGGAGATCCCCCTGATGGCGACGTCCAAGTCCCCCTCGAAGCGCCGATCCACGAAGAAGGCGCCGTCGCGCACGTCCCGCTCCCGTTCCTCGTCGAAGGCGGGTTCGACCGTCCCGAGGATCACCGGCGCCAACGCCGGCAAGGCCACCGACATCCTCCAGGCCCGTCTGTACTCACTCCTGGACCTCCAGCTCACGCTGAAGCACATCCACTGGAACGTCACCGGCCCCACCTTCATCTCCGTGCACGAGATGCTGGATCCACAGGTGCTGTCGGTGCGGGAGATGAGCGACGCCGTCGCCGAACGGATCGCGACGCTCGGCTCGGCGCCGTGGGGCACGCCGGGTGCCATCGTCGAGGGGCGCAGCTGGGATGACTACGACCTGGGCCGCGACTCGACCGAGGCGCACCTGAACAAGCTCGACGCCGTCTACCGGGGTGTCATCGAGGACCACCGCGAAGCGCTCGAGCAGCTCGAGGAGCTCGATCCGGTCAGCGAGGACCTGCTGACGGGGCAACTCGCCGATCTCGAGCTCTTCGCATGGTTCATCCGCTCACATCTGGGTAACTGACTGCAGCGGCCCCGTGCCGCACTCGCCAGGAGCGTCCGCCCTTCCTACCCGCTCCCGGCGTCTGGAACGAGGAGGTCACACACGTGGCCTCCTCGTTCCGCGTCCGGGCCCCGCCGACCACGACGATGTCCCGCATGGGTAGCGTGTCCCGGACCGGGGCGGACCGCCCCTGACGGACGACGAGGGGGAACGACGATGCGTGTGCGCGTGGACGACGACCGCTGTGAGGGGCACGGCCGCTGCTACGCGGTGGCACCCGAGCTGTTCGAGCCCGACGAGATCGGCAACGGGGTGGCCGTGGGCGACGGCACCGTTCCGGCCGGCATGGAGCGCGCCGCACGTTTGGCGGCGGAGAACTGCCCCGAGCAGGCGGTCATCATCGAAGAGGACGCCTGATGGGACTGCACGACAAGGTGACCGACTGGGCGACCGACTTCGACCACACCGACGAGGAATGGGCCGCTGATCCGTACCCGATCTGGGACGAGCTGCGCGCGACGTGCCCCATCGCCCACACCGAGCGCTACGGCGGCGTGTGGCTCCCGACCCGTGCCGAGGACGTCGCCGAGATCGCCTACGACACCGAGCGGTTCACGTCGCGCAGCGTCGTGGTGTCGAAGTTCCGCCCGCCGATGGAGCTCGCTCCCCAGGGGATCGCCCCACCCATCTCGTCGGACCCGCCGTTCCACAAGGGGGCTCGGCGGCTGTTGCTCCCCGCGTTCGCTCCCCAGGCGGTCGCGAAGTACGAGGAGTCGACCCGCGCCTACTGCCACGAACTCATCGACGCCATGGGCGACGCAGCGGTCGTCGACGCGGCGGAGGGGTACGCGCAGTTCATCCCCGTGCGGGTGATCGCGAACATGCTCGGCCTCCCCGAGTCCGACGGTGACCGGTTCCGGGGCTTCGTCCACCATGTCCTCGAGGGCGTGGACAAGTCCATGGAGGAGCGCGCTGCGGGGATGATGGAGCTGTTCGGGTACCTCGAGGAGCAGATCGAGGACCACCGCGCCAACCCGCGCGACGACCTGATCACCTACCTGCTCCAGTCCGAGCTCGATGGTGAGCCCGTCGACGGGTTCCACGTCGCCCGCACCATCGGGCTGCTGCTGATCGCCGGGATCGACACCACCTGGAGTGCGATCGGCGCCTCGATCTGGCACCTCGCCGGTCACGGTGACGACCTCGCTCGGTTGGTCGCCGAGCCCGAGTTGTTGCCGATGGCGATCGAGGAGTTCCTGCGAGCGTACGCACCGGTGACGATGGCACGGCTGGTCCGTGAGGACATGGACTTCAAGGGCTGCCCGATGAAGGCGGACGACTTCGTGCTGTTGTCCTTCCCCGCCGCCAATCGGGATCCCGATGCCGTGGAGCGACCGAACGAGGTGATCATCGACCGGGAGGTCAACCGCCACTCGGCGTTCGGCCTCGGCATCCACCGCTGCGCGGGCTCACACCTGGCACGGCTCGAGATGCGGGTCGCGCTCGAGGTCTGGCTCGAGCGGTTTCCCCGCTTCGAGCTCGCCGACCCGGACGGGGTTCGTTGGTCGGGCGGTCAGGTGCGCGGTCCTCGGGAACTCCCGCTGCGGATCCTCGGCAGCTGACCTCCGGACGCGCCACTGGGAGGCCCGAACGGGCCTCCCAGTGGGTGCAGCGGTCGATGGTGGACCGCTTCGGGCGTGGTCAGTCCTTCGAGAACGTGTCCTTCACCGAGTCGACCGCGTCGCTGAACTTCTCCTTGATCTTGCCACTGGCCTGATCCTTCTTGCCCTCGTTCTTCAACTCGTCGTCGTTGGTGAGGTCGCCGCCAGCTTCCTTGGCTCGGCCCTTCATGTCCTCGGTGTTCGGCATCTCGAGATCCTTTCGTGGGGGTGTGGATCCCCGGTACCGCGCCAGCCGCCCGGCCAAACCGAAGCGAGGACGGCCGTCGTCGCGCACGGTCGCGAGGACCGCTGGCCGGACCGGTGAGCGCAGGAAGGTGTCGACCTGCTCGGGCGACATCGAGTGGTCAGCCACCGTCGCTCCCGTCATCGGTGCCGGTCCCGTCGCCTCCATCGCTCGCTGTGCCCACGGCATGGGTCGAGGCTGCCACGTCGCGCACCGTCGCGAGCGTGTCGGCGTCGAGCAGGTCGCCGAGCGCGTCGACGAGCGCAGCGAGCTGGTGCTCGAGCCGCTCGACGCGGTCGGCCAGCTCGGAGGAACGGGTCCCACGCGACGTGGTCGCCGGTTCCGATGTCGCCGCGGCACGCGCTTCGACGTCACCCTCGAGCAGCTGGATCCACCGCTCCTCCTTCTGACCGGGGGCACGTGGAACGCGTCGGGTGATGGGCCGGCTCCCGCCACTGAGGCGGTCGAGGGTCGACTCCACCTCGTCGGGCGACGCGAAGTGGTGGAGTCGTTCGGTGCGGGTCCGCAGCTCGTTGACGGTCTGCGCCCCGCGGAGCAGGAGGATGGCGACCACGGCACGTGCCGCGTCGTCGAACCCCAGTGCCTCGTCGGCCACGTGGCGGTACTTGGTCGACCGTTCACCCCGGGCCGGGTGCACGATGCGCGCCAGACCCTTGCCCTTGAGCGCGTGGATCGTGGCTTCCACCAGGGTCGGCTCGTAGGCGACCACGGGGTTGCGGCTGGAGGTCTGGTTGCATGCCGTGGTGAGCGCCTTGAGCGTCATCGGGTAGGCGTCGGGCGTCGTGGCCTGCTTCTCCATGAGGCATCCCAGCACGCGTGCCTGGGGTGCGGTGAGTTCGAGCTCGTCGGGGACGTCGACCATCGGCTCAGGTTGCCACGGCGGGCGGCACCCCGCGTCAGCCGTGCGATGCGGTCGGCGTCGCGTCGGCCGTCGTGGTCGGGTCGGAGGTGGTCGTCCTGTGCATGGTTCGAGTGCATGGTTCGAGCGTGTGGACTCAGCTTCACTCGACGTCATGGGTCTCATATGTTGCGGTTCCGTGCCACGCTGAACCGTCAGTGGCCTGTTGGTCAGGTCGATCGGGGGACGACGGGGAGGAGGCCGACGGTGCGTTTCGAGCTGAGGTACGACCTGCGGAATCCCGAATCGGCCGGCACGTCGGTGGCAGATCGCTACGAGGCGGCGCTGGCGCAGATCGCGTGGGGTGAGCAGCACGGGTTCCGGGCCGTCACACTCTCGGAACACCACGGGACCGAGGACAGCTACCTCCCCTCGCCACTCGTGTTCGCCGCTGCGGTGGCGACCCGCACCGAGCGGATCCGCATCCGGGTAGCGGCGCTCATCGCGCCGTTGCACGACCCGCTCCGGATCGCCGAGGACGCCGCGGTGGTCGACCAGCTCAGCCGGGGTCGCCTCGAGCTCGTCGTCGCCAACGGGTACGTCCCCTCGGAGTTCGCGATGTTCGGCAAGGACCTCTCCGAGCGGGTGCCGGCGGTGGTCGAGACCATCCAGACCCTCAAGGACGCGTGGACCGGTGCGCCCTTCGAGTTCCGTGGGCGGACGGTGCGGGTCACGCCTCGGCCGTACCGCGATCCCCGACCCGGCATCTTCCTCGGGGGTGGTTCGGCTGGCGCGGCGCGCCGGGCTGCGCGCATCGCCGACGCCTTCTTCCCGATGGACGACACGTACTGGGACATGTACCGCGCCGAGCTCATCGAGCAGGGCGGCCCGGATCTCGGTCCGATGCCACCGGTGGGCCCCCGGTTCCTGCACGTGGCCGACGATGTCGACGCCGCCTGGGAGCAGGTCGGTCCGTTCGTGTGGAACGACCGCGAGTCCTACGGAGGGTGGGCCGAGGAGGCAGGCCTGGAGACCGGACATCGGCGGGTCAGCGACCTCGCCGGGTTGCGGGACGATCCCGAGTACCGCGTGATGACTCCAGCGGACTGCGTGAGCCACCTGCGAGCGTTGGGCGGTGCCGCGACCATCCCGTTGCACCCGATGATGGGGGGCATCCCACCCGACCTGGCGTGGTCGAGCCTGCAGACGGTGGTCGAGGAGGTCATGCCGAACGTCTGAACGCCCGTCCGTTCGTGGGCTGGACTGCCCGGCCGTCGGGGCAGCGGTTCAGCCGCCGTTCGAGATCCGTTCGAGGAACGGCACGATCGTCTCCACCAGCGGGTTGTCGGGGTCGATCGCCATCGGGTCGGTGTGGGTCACGTCATGGCGCTCGACGAGCACCAGCTCGCTCTCGTCGATGCCTGCCTGTTCGGCGAGCAGTCGGGCGCCGGCGAGGACCCGGCCCTGCCCGAACCCGGTCTCGAACGCGTAGATCGGCAGCGGCAGGTCCGGCCCGTGGATCGACCGGACCCCGAGTGCCTCCTGTGCGGGATGGGCGTTGCCGGCGTTGGTGGTGCGGCCGTCGAGGGTGAGCCGCAGCGGGTGGTACCAGGCGGTGCCGTCGATGTCCTCGATCCCGGCGAACATGGTGGCGGCCCGTTCGATCGGCACGGCACCGTCGTCGACCCAACCCCGGGGCTCGCCCTCCTCGGCGAGCGAGCCGAGCGACAGGTGCACCAGCCGCAGGCTGTCCGGACTGGTGTCGACCCCGAGGCCGTAGCCGTACTGCGCCTCGTTGGTGGGCTGCACCGGTGGCTTGAGATCGTCGGGCAGCAGCGGGAACTCCCAGGCCAGTGACGGCTCGTCGGGTTCGAGCAGCACACCGGTGGCGCCCAGCACGTTGAACACCCCCGGCGCCCACGGCAACCCGACACCGAGCAGGTCGTTGAACGGGCTCCCCGACTCGAGTTCCGCGAGCTGTTCTTCGAGCTCGTCGGTGTCGCCGATCGGGCTGCTGCCGCCGTCGATCAGCCCGATGCCGTCGAGCAGTTCGTGGCCGGGCATGTCGTCGAAGTCCCACGTCGCGAACGCGGCGGTGATGTTGCCGCCGAGGGAGTGTCCGGCCATGACGACCGATCCCCCCTGTTCGCCTGCGGCGTCGACCACGACGCGCAGATCGTCGACCGCCACGGCCATTCCCCACTCGCGGGCGAAGGCCACCTCGTCGATGGTCGGGGGCTCGAAGCGGTCCTCGATCGTGTCGTCCGCGATCCAGCCGAGGTAGTAGTCGAACGTCGTCCGGGTGTCGGCGTTGCCGCTGCGGCGCTCGTTGACCACCGAGTGGTCCTCGAGCAGGTTCTCGCGCCGGTCGACCGACCACACCTGCCAGTCCGGTGCTGCATCGACGAGGTCCTCGCCCACGGGCAGGAAGTAGCCGGCGCCCGCCGACGTACCCGGCACCAGTAGCAGCACGTTCGTGGCGTCGGGGTCACCCTGCTCGACCACCGTGACCACGTCGTACTCGTCCGGTGCGTCGGTCGGTGCGCCGTCGTAGGTCACGACACGGGGCTGGGTGTCGACGGCCTCGTCGTCGCCCGTCCCGATGTCGTCGCCGTTCGTGTCGTCGGACGCGGCGGTC
>SKRR01000283.1 GCA_007118345.1 Microthrixaceae bacterium
AGTGACGGCGGCCGCATGGCACCGGTGTACATGGTCATGATCCCCGAGTACGACAGGCCGAGCACGCCGACCTCGTTGTGCTTCACCCAGGGCTGGCGGGCCACGGTCTCCACCACGTCGTAGGTGTCCACCTGCTGCGCAGGGTTGAACAGGTCGAACACGCCGCCGCTGCAACCGGTGCCGCGGATGTTCACCGCAACGGTGGCGTAGCCGAAGGAACGGGCGATCATCGCGCCCGGCGGATCGCTGCCGGGGTTGGATGCGCCGTACCCCTCCATCTCGACGATGGTCGGGTACGGCGCGTTGCCGTACACGTCGCTGTCGGGGAACTTCACGGTCGCCGACAACAAGACGCCGTCACGCATCTCGACGTACTGGAACCCATCCGCGCCCGACACGCCGTCGGGCGGGTCGCCGATGATCGGCAGCTCGACGCCGACGAGCTCCTGGCGTTCGAACAGCTCGGTGTCGGGCACGTGGTCCTTGCCGAGCACCTCGACCGGCTCGCTCACCGCCGCCTCGTCGAGCGGACCCACGGCGATGCGATAGGTGCCCGGCACGAGGGTGGTGCCATCGACGGTGGGCAGCACGTTGTCGCCGCTCTTGTCGACGACGGTGTACTCGCGCGGCACGTACCCGGTGTGGAGCTGGCCGAGGTCGTCGGCGAGCGCCGTGGTCAGCACCGTGTCGTCCTCCGCGACGAGGTGGACCTGGGCTCCAGGCTCGATGCCGGTGACGGTGATCTCCTGGGTTCCGGCGATCACCTCCACGCCCTCGGGTAGCGCCCGGCCGACGTCGAGGTCGATCGTCGGCCGGTCACCGTGGCGCTGGCCGGTCGCCTCGTCGTCGGCGCCGCTGCTGCTGCACGCGGCCAGCGCGAGGAGCGCGAGGAGCAGCACTGACCACACCCGGGTGCGCCGGGCCCTCGAGCTCCTCGCAGGTGTCACGCCGGACCGCTCGTTGGTCTGCCTCATGTGGTCCCCCCGGCTTCTGGATCGAGCGGCCGTCCGATCGGACGACGAGGTCGCCGCCGCGCGCTCGGTCGCGCGCAGCCATGAGATCGTGCCCGTCGAGCGGTGCCGTTGTCAGTTCGCGGCGATCACGGACCCGTCGAAGCCGTCGCCTGCACCGGCGCGGGCAGCGACCTCACCTTGGAACGAGCGCACGGAGCCACCTCGGCCAGCGGTCGGCGGCTGTCCCCGCCTTCATGCCGACGCGATGACGGCCACCGACCCGGCTGCGACCACCAGACCGACCAGTTGATGGCGCGCAAGGCGCTCGCCGAGGACCGTCCGGGCCAGCAGGACCGTGGAGGCGGGATACATGGCAGCCACGACACCGACGAGGCTGAGCAGACCCTGACGCGCCGCCACCAGGAACACGGCGTTGGCCGCAGCATCGAGGACACCTGCGGCCAACGCGAGGCGGACGCCGGCGGCTCGGGGTCGACGCGGTCGCGACACCACCAGGATGAGCCCGACGAGCACGATCGCTGCGAGCCGGGCGGTCACGACCGGCCACATGCCGCTGCCCTCGCCGGTCCTGCCCAGCACGACGAAGAACGATCCGAAGCAGGTGCCGGCAACCACGGAAGCAGTCACGGTGCGGCCTCCGACGGGCTGCAACCGCAGCGGCGTCGGGATGCCGCCTCGCACCGCGACGGGCCGAGCGGACACACGGGCCTCGGCGTGGTCGGGCTCACGGCTGATCAACAGGATCGCCGCCGCTGCCGCCACCACGCCGACCAGCGCCGGTGGCGGCGGTCGCTCGCCACCGGCGATTCCCGCGACGACGGGGACGAGCACGGTGGTCACGGCGGACACCGGGGCCACGACGCTCATGACGCCGGTAGCCATCGCCCGGTAGTAGGCGACCAGGCCGACGCCGTAGAGCAGACCTGCTCCCGCACCCAGTGTGAGGTCGCCGGTGCCAGGGTCGCCGCCGACGGCCACGGCAACAGCGACGATGAGCACCATTCCGCTCAGCTGACCGACGAGCGTCGTGATCGCCGCAGCGATCCGTCGGGCGGAGAGTCCCCCGAGGAAGTCGCTGACGCCGTAGGTGATGGCGGACAGCGCAGCGAGCAGGACAGCCATCGTTCACAGCCTGACACAGCGATCGCGGTTGTCCTGATGGCGAGCCAGTGCCCTGTCCATGAGACCGGCCCCGCACGTTCGTGGTCGGCGGTCCTCGCCAACCACCCCTCGGTGCTCGAGCTGCGCCGGTTCCCCGATCGACTGACCGAGGGAGTCAGCCGACCTCGAACGCCGGGGCGTAGGCGAACAGCCCCGGCGCACCACCGGTGTGCACGAACACCACCTCGCGGTCGTCGGCCAGCTCACCGTGCTCGATGCAGGCCAACAGGTGCGCGAACGCCTTGGCCGTGTAGACCGGATCCAACAGCACGCCCTCGGTGCGCGCCAGCAGGTCGATGGCGTGCTGTGCGGCAGCGGTGGGGACGCCGTACCCATCGCCCAGCTGGTCGTCGGTCACGCTCGCCCGCGACGGGTGGGGCACCTCGCAACCCAGGCGCGCCGCGGTCTCGTCCAGAAGGGATTCGAAGGTCGCCGCTGTGGTGGCGGCGGGCTCGTACACGCACACCACGTCGAGTCGGGTGTCCGACGCAGGGCCAAGCGGGCCCGCTCCCCCCATGCCACGCGCCACCTCGCTGCCGAGCGCGAGGCCCGCTGCGGTGCCAGCGGTGCTGGCCGCCACCACCACCCGGGCCACGTCGAGCTCCGCCTCGCCCGCCTGGGTCCACAGCTCGAGTGCACCGTCGACGTAGCCCAGCGTGCCGGTGGCATCGGACCCACCCGGACCGACGGTGACGAGCGTGCGCCCCGCGGCCTCGGCACGGCTCGTGATCGCCACCAGCGCATCGAGCACCCCGTCGCCGTCGTCGACCACGTGCAGGGTGGCGCCGAGCAGCCGGTCGACCAGCACGTTGCCCGACCCGACGTAGTGCACGTCGTGGCGATCGACAGCACGCACCAGGATCAGGTCGCACGTCAGGCCCAGCCGAGCGCACGCGGCAGCGGTCTGTCGGGCGTGGTTGGACTGCAGCGCGCCGAAGGTGATGATCCCGTCGGCCCCATCGGCCAGTGCCGCGCCCAGGAGGTACTCGAGCTTGCGGGTCTTGTTGCCACCGAGCGCCAGACCGCTGCAGTCGTCGCGCTTGAGCCACACGGTGGGTCCTCCCACCGCCTCGCGCAGTCGGTCGCATCGCGTCAGCGGGGTGGGCCAGTGGCCGAGCGCCACACGCGGGGCGGCAGCGAGCATGCTGCGGGGGCTGTTCATGGGCCATCGCCGATCCGACCCGGTGCACCCAGCACCCGGTCCAGGTAGGGGTTCGAGAACCGGCCATCGGGGTCGAGGCGATGGCGTGCCACAGCGAACTCGTCCCAACGCGGGTAGCGCGGCGCCAGCGTCTCGGCGGTCTGGAAGTGCAGCTTGCCCCAGTGGGGCCGACCGTCGAAGTCGTCCATGATGGCCTCGAACCCTGCGAAGTACTGGTCGTAGGGCTGACGGTGGTGCACGTGGGCGGCGACGTAGACGCTGTCGCGCTCGTGGGCATGGCTCAACAGTGCGTCGTCGCCCTTGGTCCAGCGGATCTCCACCGGCACCGGGAGCGGGGTTCCCAGCCGGTCGACGAGTCGACCCAACCGCTCGAAGGCCTCGACGAAGTGCTCACGGGCGATGGCGTACTCCATCTCCAGCACCCGCATGGTGCGTGGCGTGCAGAACACCCGGTCGCTGCGGTCCACCCACTCGTGGGGGCGCTTGGCCGAGGCGCCGGCGATGATGCTGCGCGCCACCTGCGGGAAGCGGGACGCCACGGTGCAGGCCAGGTCCAACACGTGGTTGTCGACCACCACGTCGGCGAGCCAGGCGTCGCGGCGCGAGCGGGGACGGGCCGGCTCGTCGGTACGCATCCGCTGCTTCACCAGCACCACGTCCGACCCGGGGAACCAGAACAACCCCAGGTGGTCGGTGGTGTCGATCAGTTCGTCGAGCTGGGCGAAGAGGCGGTCCAGCCGCATGGCCGACTCGGCGATGTGCAGGTTGAACGCCGGCACCGTGCGCACCGTCACCGTGGACAGCACGCCCAGCGCACCCAGCCCCACGCGCACCGCAGCCAGCATCCCGGGGTCGTCGCCGGCTCGCAGGTCGACGATCCGGCCGGTGCCGTCGACGAGCCGGCACCCCGTGACGTTGCTGGCGATGTTGGCGTAGCGGATGCCCGGGCCGTGGGTGCCGGTGGAGATGGCCCCGGCGACCGACTGCACGTTGATGTCACCCAGTACCTCGAGGGCCCGACCACGCGCAGCCAACTCGTCGGCCAACTTCCACAACGGGATGCCCGCCTGCACGGTGACCTCACCGGTGCCCCGGTCGTGGTCGAGCACCCGGTCGTAGTCGGACAGGTCGAGCAGGTGGCCGTCGGTGCAGGCCACCGCCGAGTAGCTGTGCCCGGCGCCGACCGCCTTCACGGTCAGGCCTTCTTCGACGGCCCGCCGCACCACCGCCACCAGCTCGTCCTCGGTGCGGGGTCGGTGCCACCGGGCGGGCACGGCTCGTTGGTTGTGGGCGAAGTTGCGCCACACCCGCCCCGAACGCAGTGCAGCGCCCGGACGTGTCGAGCGGCCGATGCTGGTCACGTCCTCACCTCAGCCGTCTCGGGGCCTCGCGTTCCACGCCCGTGGGATCCGATGCGGGAAAACTACCCCCACCGCATGCTGTCCCGACGACGAACGGTGACGGTGCCGGGAGGCTGGATCGTCAGAACACGAGGGTTCGTGCTGCTGTTGTGGTCTCGTCGCTGAGCTCGTCCATGCTGGAGCGGGTCGCTCCCTCGACGAGTTCGTCGTCGGTGAGGCCTCGGGCGTCCATGCAGGTGCCACACACGAGGACCCGTCCGCCACGTCGGATGATGCCGGCGAGCATGGTCTCCTGGTTCGGTTCGTGACGGTCGGACTGGCGGCCGCGGTCAGGCCGAGTGGGCGCGCTCGACGGGGAGGCCGGCGCGGTGCCATTCGGGGAAGCCGTCCTCGAGGCGGCGAGCCGCCCGGCCGCTGGCTCGCACCGCTCGGACGGCTTCGTCGGCGAAGGCGCAGTACGGGCCGCGGCAGTAGGCGACGATCTCGGCGCCGTCGGGCACGTCGGTGAGGAGGTCGGCGAGGTGCGCGGTGAGATCGTCGACGGGCACGGATCGGGCAACGGCGATGTGGCCCGACCGGTACTCGGGTGCGGGGCGGACGTCGACGACGACGACCTCACCGGTGTCGATGCGGCGCATGAGCTCGTCGCGGGTGACCTGTTCGAGCTCGTCGAGCTCGCCGAGGTAGGCGGTGGCGAGCTCGTCGAGGCGTTCGTGGTGGGCGGCGGCCACGTCGCGCGTCGCCGTCCACAGGTCGGCGACGCGGTCGGACGCGAGCCGGTAGTGGATGCGGGTGCCGTCGCGGCGGGTCGTCACCAGCCCGGCACCGGCGAGGGTGCGCAGGTGGAACGAGGTGTTGGCGACGCTCTGGTCGATCTCGTCGGCGAGTTCGTCGACGTGGCGTTCGCCCTGGGCGAGCACGTCGATCAGTTCGGCCCGACGCCCACTGGCGAGTGCTTTGGCGACCTCGGCGAACCCGTCGAACAAGGCGTCCTTCGCGTCGCGGTCTCCCATCTGCGGTCCTCCGCCGGTCCTCCCAGCTGCTCAAGTGACTGCTTGACAAGGTAGCAAGCGGTCGCGCTGCCTTCAAGGGGCCACTCGAGCATGTGCGGCAGGCGGCTCACCAGAGGTGGAGCGGCGGGCCAGCCGCTCGGCCTCCTCGCCCCGAGTAAAGTAATCTGCAATACTTTCATCGCGGGAGGATGATGTCGGCCGGGGACGATGACCTGAACGTGACGCTCACCGCGAGGGACTCCACCTCTGCGCCTGCCGGTGCGCCGTTCCGCCGTGGCGCACCGAACGTCGTGGTCGTCGTGCTCGACGACACGGGGTTCGCCCAGCTCGGTTGCTACGGCTCCGACATCGCCACCCCGGCGATCGACCGGCTCGCCCAGCGCGGCGTGCGCCTCACGAACTTCCACACGACGGCGGTCTGCTCGCCGACGCGTGCCTGCCTGCTCACCGGCCGCAACCACCACCGCGTCGGCGTCGGGATGTTGCCGGATCTGCCGATGAACTTCCCGGGCTACACCGGGCGCATCCCCAGTGAGGCCGGCACGCTCGCGGAGATCCTCCGCGCCGAGGGGTACGCGACGTTCTGTGTGGGCAAGTGGCACCTCACGCCGCGTGACCAGCGGTCCCCCTCGGGCCCGTTCGAGAACTGGCCGCTCGGCAAGGGGTTCGAGCACTACTACGGGTTCCTCGGAGGTGATGCCAACCACTGGGCGCCCGAGCTGGTCCGCGACAACAGCTACGTCGACCCGCCACGGGCGCCCGACGAGGGTTACCACTTGAGTGAGGATCTGGCCGACGAGACCATCGCCCGCGTGCGCGAGTTGCGTCGGGACCAGCCCGACCGACCGTTCTTGGTCTGGCTCGCGTTGGGTGCGACCCACGCGCCGCACCATGTGACCCCGGAGTGGAGCGACCCCTACCGCGGCCAGTTCGACGATGGCTGGGACGCGTGGCGCCGGTCGACGCTGGCCCGCCAGGTCGAACTGGGCATCGTCGAGCCGGGGACCGATCTGCCGGATCCGTCGGACCACGTACCGGACTGGGACGGACTCGATGCCGACCAGCGACACCTGTACGCCCGGATGATGGAGATCTACGCGGGGTTCCTCACCCACGCCGACGCACAGATCGGCCGGGTGCTCGACGAGCTCGCGCAGCTCGGGGAGCTCGACGACACGATCGTGGTGGTCCTGTCCGACAACGGCGCATCGGGCGAGGCCGGACCCCACGGCTCGGTGAGCGAGTTCCGCTTCGCCCAGGGGCGCGACGAGGACCTCGGGCTGAACCTGCGACTGATCGACGAACTCGGCGGCAGGCGCACCTACAGCCACTACCCGTGGGGCTGGGCCGAAGCCGGCAACACCCCCGTACGCCGGTTCAAGCGGTACACCTTCGAGGGCGGGGTGCGCGACCCGTTCGTGATCTCATGGCCTTCAGGGCTGGACGCACGCGACGAGATCCGGCACCAGTACTGCCATGCGGTCGACCTGCTCCCGACCCTGCTCGACCTGATCGACATCGAACCGCCGGCGCAGATCGGGGGCATCGAGCAGATGAGCCTCGACGGGGTCACGTTGGGTCCCATGCTCGGCGACGCGGACGCACTCGACCCGCGGGCGAGCCAGTACTACGAGTGCTGGGGGAGCCGCGCGATGTACGAGGACGGGTGGAAGGTCGTCACGAACCACGTCAACCAGCTCACCCACGCCGAACGGGAACTCATCGACGGCAGCCACGACTTCGACACTGACCACTGGCACCTCTTCGACACCCGCGCCGACATGGCCGAGCGTCACGATGTCGGCGACCAGCACCCCGAGCTCCGTGATCGCCTCGTGGCCCGCTGGTACGAAGAGGCCGAACGCAACGGGGTCCTGCCGCTGAGCGACGGCGTGATGGACCGCATCGCGCACCTGTTCCTGCCCTGGTCCAGCGGAACGACACGCGTCGAGCTGCGCCCGGGCGAGCGGGTCTTCGAGGACCACACGCCGACGTTGTGCAACGGCTTCACGATCACCGCCCACCTCGCGACGCCGCTCGAGCTCACCGACCTGGGGGTGCTCGCCGAACAAGGGGACTACAACGGCGGCTGGGTGTGGCACCTCGGCAGCGACCGGCTCCGGTTCGCGGTCAGCTTCGTGAGCGAGCACCTCACCGAGCTGGCCGTGCCCGTCCCGGTCGGCGCCACGACGTTGCAGGTCGTCGGCCGACCGGTCGAGGCCGGGGGTGTCGCGCTCGTCGTGGTCGCGGACGGGACCGTGCTCGGCTCGGCCCGGCTGCCCCACGAATGGCCCGGGCTGTGGACCCCGAACTCGTCGGCGTCGCTGCTGGCGGGGGGGGGTCGCCCGCTGCCGGTGCACGACGGCTACGACCCCACCGCCGCCTTCACCGGTGTGCTCGACCGGCTGGTGGTCACCGCCGACGCCGGTGCCACCTTCGACGACCTCGCACATCAGGTCGAGACAGCGTTCCGGAACCAGTGACGACCCGGAGCAGCGAACCGCAGCGACGCGGCCGTGGCCGCCCCGCGGGGGCCTCGACCGACGAGACCGTGGCCGCAGTACTCGTTGCCGCGCGCCGGTGCTTCGCCGCACACGGATACGCCGGCACCTCGAACCGCGACGTCGCCGCATCAGCGGGGCTCGCCCACACCGCCATCTACAACCACTTCGGCTCCAAGGCCCGGCTCTTCACCGCCGTGTTCCTCGACGTGCAGGAGCTCTTGATCGCCGAGCTCGACCGGTCGGCCCGCGTCCCCGTCGCCGAGTCGACGCTGCCGCAGGCGCTGCTCGACGCCATCGAGTCGCTGCGGGTCGAGGATCCGAGCATCGTCGAGTTCCTCGCCTCCATGTACGTCGAGGTGCGCCGCCACGTCGAGCTGCAGGAGGTGTTTCGCGACGGGGCGGCGACGTTCCCGATCGTCGAGCGGCTCCGCGACCTCGCCGGCAACGCCACCGCACACGGGGCAGGGAACAGCGGTCCCGACGAGGGAGAGCTCTGGTTCTGGATCGCGTTCGCGCTCGGCCTCGCCCAGCTCAGCACGCTCGCGGACGAGGACACCTTCATGGCGACCGTGGCGGCGTTCCGCCGGCACCTCGACAGCGGGCCGGACCACCAACCCGCTGCCGCACTCGCCGCAGCCACCGAGAGGGACACACCATGACCACCCCCGAGCGCAGCGCCACCGTCGTGTTCCCCTCACAGCTCGACGAGTTGACCCCCGACATCCTCACCGCAGCGTTGTCGGACCGCTCACCCGGCGTCGCCGTCGAGGCGGTCGACGTCGTCGCTGCGAAGCGCTGCGGCGACGGCGTGGCATCCACCGCCGACCGTGTGGTGATCGACCTGACCTACCGGACGGGCACCGGATCCGGTCTGCCGCAGCGTCTGGTGCTCAAGACGATGCTCGCGACGCCCCACGCACCCGCGGCGATGTACGAGAACGAGGTGCGCTTCTACCGCGAGCTGCGCGACGAGCTCGACATCGAGGCACCCACCGCGTTCGCGAGCCACTTCGACGAGGTGACCGGACAGTTCGGGCTCCTGCTCGAGGACCTCACCGCCCGCGACGCACGGTTCCCCTCGGCGATCGAACCGGTCAGCCTGGCCGAGGTTCGCTCGATCCTCGCTCACCTGGCCACGTTGCACGCCCGGTTCTGGCAGACCCCGCGTTTCGACGACGACCTCTCCTGGGTGGCCACACCGGTGAGTGGTGGCATGTTCGACGTGTTCGACCTCATCGGCCTGGAACTCATCGAGGACCAGGTCGCACGCAACCCGTTCAAACAGGACCTCATCGCGCCGCTCGATCGCAGCGTGCCCCAGATGTGGGATCTGCTGTGGCAGGTCCAGCAGCGACACGCAGCAGCGCCACCGACGCTGCTGCACGGCGACCCGCACCTCGGCAACACCTACCTGCTGCCAGGAGGACGCGGCGGCTTGTTGGACTGGCAGTTGATGATGCGGGGCAGCTGGGCCCACGACGTCACCTACCTGATGGTCACCGCCCTCGACCCCGAGACCCGACGCAGCCACCAGCACGACCTGCTCGCGGAGTACCTCGACCAACTCGGCGTCGCCGGAGTGCACGACGCACCGACACCGTCCGCGGCGTTCGAACAGTGTCGAGTCGCTGCGCTCTGGGGCCTGGTGATCGGGTGGCTCATCTGCCCACCGGAGAACTACGGACGCGCCATCACCGAGGCCAACCTGTCCCGCACGGTCACCGCGGTACAGGACTTCGACACCATCGCCGCGATCGAGGAATGGGCACGATGAACGACTCCAGTGACACCGGCCCGACCGAGCCCACCGATGCTCGCGCCGGAGCGGACGGACAGGTGCTCGACACGCCGCGGATTGCGGACCACCTGGCCATCCAGGACCTGGCCACCGCTTACGCCTACGCGGTGGACGACCGCGACTGGACACGGTGGCAGGCGCTGTTCACCGCCGACGCCCACATCGACTACACCGCCGCCGGTGGCATCGCGGGAACCCCCGCCGAGGTCGCGGCGTGGATGCCCGGCGCGATGGCGGTCTTCACCTTCTGTCTGCACACGACCGCCACCCACGAGATCCGCTTCACCGGCCCCGACGACGCAGTCGGTCGGGTGCACGTGTTCAACCGCAACGGGGTCGACTGGGAGGGGGAGTCGGAGATCTTCGACGTCTCGGCGGTCTATGAGGACTCCTATCGACGGATCGGCGGCGCGTGGCGCATCGCCGGCCGCACGGAGCGCACGCTCTGCATGACCGGCGGGAAGTTCGCACAGATGCTGCGCGAGATCGTCGCCGAGAGCTGATCCGTCTGCCATTGCACCAGGAGCCCGTTGCACCAGGAGTCGAGAGGACGTCCGCGGCGGACGCCGTGGTCGAGTCGGCGCCACCCGCACAACTCCATCACCTGACCCGGGGGGGACAACATGCGAGGAAAACAGCCGAGGATGCTCATCCTGACTGCGGCGATCGCGGTCGTCGGAGCCGCCTGCGGCGCGAGCGGTGATGGTGGCAGCCCATCGGACGAGGAGGGCGCCACCACCACCAGCGCGGCGGTCTCCGCCGACGACGCGAACTTCGGAGACCTGGAAGCTCCGTGCGGACCGGGAGAGCTGACCGTTGCGCCCGCCGAGGCCGGCACGGGCACCGACAAGCTGTACATCGGCGTCGGCAACGACCGCACCTCGGACCTGCGACCGGGACTCCAGCGGACCATCTGGGACTCGTCGCTCGCCTTCGCCGAGTGGTGCAACGCCCACGGCGGCATCGGAGGGTTGGAGATCGAGGTGGTCGACCTGCCAGCGGCGGTGGTGGCGGTCGAAGCTGCGATGAATGCCGCCTGCACCGACGTCTTCGCGATGGTCGGCGGAGGAATGGCACAAGACGACCTCCAGTTCTCGGGGAACCCGGACAGCGACTTCCACGAGTGCGGGCTCATCGACATCCCGGCCTACGCCGTCTCCACCGCGAAGGCCGAGTCGAACGGCCAGGTCCTGCCGATCCCGAACCCGTCGCGGACCACCGGGAACACCTGGTTCCGTGACTTCCAGCAGTTGTTCCCGGAGGACGCCGAGGCCTGGTCGGTCGTCTACGGCGACATTCCGTCCCTCGAGGTCCCGAAGCTGAAGTACGAAGCGATCGCCCGGGACGTGGGAATCCCGCAGGTCGGGGCCGTTCCCTTCCCGGTCATCGGCACCTCCGACTGGGAGCCGATCGCACGCCGCGTCCTCGACGAGGATCCGACGACCTTCACCTGGGTCGGCGAGACCGGCGATCTGACGAACGTGCTCACCGCGATGCGCCAACAGGGGTGGACCGGTCGGCCCCTGCTGGAGGCGGCGGCGTACGACCCGATCCTGTTCGACTCGGGCGAGGATCCGGTTGAGGGTGCGGTCATCAGGCTCTTCAGCCACCCTCTCGAGGAAGCGGACCTGTGGCCGGGCACGAAGAAGTACGTCGAGCTCATGGAGCGGTACCAGCCGGAGGGCATGCAGTCGCTGCTCGGAACCAACTCCATGTCCGCGTGGCTCCTCTTCGTCACCGCCGCCAACACTTGTGGCGAGCGGGCCGGTGGTGTCCTCACCCGAGCCTGCATCATCGAGGAAGCCGCTGCGGTGGAGGACTGGACGGGTGGCGGGCTGCATGGACCCACCGATCCACAGGAAGGTCCCGACGCGGTGGCGAGTCCCTGCTCGATGCTGCTGATCGTCGCGGAGGGGTCGTTCGAGCGGCTCCATCCCGACATCGACGGTGAGCGCGACGACGTCGACGGCTTCCACTGCGCAGATGACGGCATCACCGAGGTCACCGACGGCGTCGGCGAGGGCGTCGTCGACCCGACCCGCTGACCGAACACCCAGAAGCAGCACGGCGCCCTGCAGGGTCACCTTCAGCCGATGTCGGGTGGCGCCTGGTGCGGGGGCGGGCTCGAATCGACCTCGGCCAGCTGGGCCTCGACCCAGCGGTCGAGGCGCAACCACTCGTCGTCCAACCACTTCACGCGACCCTCGGGATCCTCGGGAATCTGAGACCGCGGCACACGCCAAACCGAAGCCCTGATCGCCTGGTCGAGCGGGGCTCGTCGGCTGAGCTCGGTGACCGAGGGGATCGACTCGAACCCGGCGTGCGCGACGATCACCACGTCGGCGTCCGGTGCGCCGTCGAGCAGCGACAGGACGCCGCCCGGCCGTGGGGGCAGTACATGGCGCAGGACACGCAGCCGTTCGGCGCGCACGGGGTCCGACTCGTCGAGCCGGGCCATGGCGCGTTCGAGCGCATCGGGTCGGAAGAGCCGGCCCTCGGGGCAGATCACGGCGACCGACCGGTCGTCGAGGCCCTCGCCCAGCTGACGGATCGCCAGCTGGGCCGCTGCACTGCGGTCCCGGTTGATGAACACCGATCCCAGCCGCCCGTAGAGCAGGTCGAAACCCGGGTCGGCGAGCATCTCGGCCATGATCACCCCACGGGCGTCGTAGCCGATGTCGGGCCCGTACAACAGCACCGGGAGGGATGCGTCGGCGAGGCTCACGTGGCGGGACAGCACGATCGCCGGCGCGGGCCGGAGCGCGTCGGTCCCGTCGACCTCGATCCGGAGGCCGAGCAACTGATCGGCACGGCGCGCGAGCACGTCGATGGACCATCGCTGCACTCGGGCGTGGCGCCGTTGGGATGCCCTCGAGCCGATCCTGGTCCCGAACCCTGCGAGGACCCAGAGCAGTGGTGCGAGCAGGACCTCCACCGAGTCGTTGAAGAGGTACTGCAGCACGACGCCGAACAGGCGCAGCCTCGGCAGACGAACTCGACCGAGGGTCAGGTCGGCCAGGACGAGCGACACCGCGATGATGGGTGCGAGCGCGAAGGCGACGCCGGTTGTCAACAGCATTGCCGGCACACTCAGCGCCCGACGCCTCCACCGGATCGCCCATGGCTCACCGACCCCACTCGACGCCGGATCGCTCCTCGGCGGTGTCGGACGGACCGGCTGAGCGAAGGGCGGCACGTGTCGTGAAACCCGTCGTGGGGAGCTGAGAATTCCGGGCGGCTGCGAAGCGCTGGCGCGGATTCACTGCTTCAGGTGAAGTTCCGGACGACCTCCGCAACGCCGAACGTCGGTGCGGCGGAGGAGCCGTCACGAGAGATGGCCGATCGGTGCTGGTGGACGCTCACGCGGTGACCTCTGAGGCCGATCGCTTCGCGGTGGTCGGTTCCGGCCGGGTCGCGGGGCGTGCAGCCCGGCCCTTGTGATCCATGAAGAACTGGGCGGCGGCTTCCTGGATCGCCATCGACCAGGTCGGGTAGGCGTGCACGGTCTGCGCGAGCCGGCCGGTGAACATGTTCGTGCGCATCGCCAGGGCCACCTCGTGGATCATCTCGCCCGCTCTGGGTGCGACAATCGTCGCGCCCAGCAGACGACCACCACCGACGTTGCCGATGAGCCGACGTGGACCCGCGATCAGCTTGACGAAGCCGTCGGTGCGGCCGGAGGTGAGTGCCCGGTCGACCTCGTCGAGCGGCAACCATGCGACCCGACCACCGTGCGCCGCCGCCTGTGTCTCGGTCATCCCGATGTGGGCGACCTCGGGTTCGACGTAGGTCACCCACGGGATCATGGACTCGTCGAATCGCTGCTTCGGAGTGAACCTGCGTCCGAACGCGTTGGCGGTCGCCACCATCGCCATGCGGCCCGCGACGTGGGTGAACTGCGGCTGTCCCGTGACGTCGCCAACGGCCCAGACCGCCGGTGCAGCAGTGGCCATGGTGTCGTCGACCTCGACGGCGCCGCGCAGGCCGAGGCGCACGCCGGCACGTTCGATGTCGAGCCCCTCGGTCACCGGCGCGCGGCCCACGGCGAGGAGGATCTGGTCCGCATCGATGGAACCGGCGCCGTCGAGGCTGACGTACGGTCGGTCGGAGGAGGTCCTCCGACCGACCGCTGCCACCGCTGCCCCAGTGCGGATGTCCACTCCTCGGCCCTCGAGGGTTCTGCGCACGACGTCGGACGCCTCGGGTTCGTCCCGCGGCAGCAGCCGATCCTCGCGCTCCACGACCGTCACCTGCGTACCCAGCTGCGTGAAGGCCTGCGCCATCTCACAGCCGATCGGACCGCCGCCGAGCACGAGCAGCCGCTCCGGCTGTTCGGCGAGGTCGAACAGCGACTCGTTGGTCAACGGCGACGCCTCGGCGAGCCCGTCGATCGGTGGCACCGCAGCACGCGAACCGGTCGCGATGACGATCCGGGGCGATCGGAAGCGGTGACCGTCCACGGACACCGTCTGGCCGTCGACGAACGCGCCCCGCCCACGGACCACCTGGATCCCTTCTCGTTCGAGCGCTGCGGCGTCCTCGGTCGCGGCGATGCGCGCGACCGTCGCGTGGACCGTCGCCACCGCCTCGTGGAACGAGTCGCCGCGCTCGCCTGCTGCGAGCAGCGTCTTGGAGGGAACGCACCCGGTGAAGGTGCAGTCCCCTCCCGGAGGGCCGTCCTGGATCAGCACGCTACGAGCACCCCGGCGAACCCCCTCACGGACGGCGGTCAGACCCCCGGCGCCGCCGCCGATCACGATGAGGTCAGCTGTGGTCATCACCCGGGATCAACCCGCCGAGCCGCTTGGATCCTTCCGGTCGACGCGACGGGGTGGTGACGTCGGCGACGACAAGGCAACGCGTAGCTCGTCGGGCAGCGCATCGACGCAATCGGGCACCAAACCCACGTCATCGGGGTCCGGGGTGGCCTGGCCGAGCACTGCGCCGAGACCTTTGGTCGCGCCGCCATCCACCGGGCGAAGGAGTGCCTCGGTCGCGTCCGGCGACCACTGCGATCCGGAGCCGTCGGCCAGCACATGCCGGGCCGCCGCGAGGTCTATCCCCCGGCGAACTGACGGGTGTGGGTCATCGCGTCCCACGAATCCGCGACCGAGATGACCGTCGCACCCAGCGGGATCTGCTCGCCGAGCGCGACGCATGCGGCAAAGGAGAGGGCGCGTCGCAGATGGAGATCAGCGCCTTGACCCGTACGCGCCCATCGGTACGACGCGACGGCACCTGAGAAGTCGTCGGTGATCTGGAGGGTGGGGAAGGACCGGCCGAGGTCGAGGGGTTCCGCACGGGCCGGTTGCAACCGACCGCCGAACCAGGAGCAGCACATGAACCCGACCGAAACCAGCCCGGTCATCACCGAGGCCGACGTGGTGGTCATCGGGATGGGCCCGGCAGGCGAGCACGTCGCCGGCAGACTGGCCGAGGCGGGGCTCGAGGTGGTCGGCATCGACCGGGAGCTCCTCGGTGGCGAGTGCCCCTACTGGGGGTGCGTCCCCTCCAAGATGATGATCCGTTCCGCGAACCTGCTCGCCGAGGCCCGCAGGATCCCGAGCATGGCAGGCTCCGCCGAGGTCCAGGCCGACTGGGCGCCCGTCGCCGCACGCATCCGCGAAGAGGCGACCGCCGACTGGGACGACGACGTCGCCGTGAAGCGCTTCGAGGGCAAGGGCGGCTTGTTCCTCCGTGGCACCGGCAGACTCGTCGGCGCGGACCTCGTCGAGGTCGCTGGAACACAGATCCGGTCACGCCGGGGTGTCGTGGTGGCAACCGGTACCACCGCGGCGATTCCGCCGATTCCCGGTCTGGCCGACGCGCCCTACTGGACCAATCGTGAGGCGATCGGCACCGAGTCGGTCCCGGCCTCGCTGATCGTGCTCGGCGGCGGTGCGATCGGCGTCGAGCTCGCCCAGGTGTTCGCCCGGTTCGGCGCACAGGTGACCGTCCTCGAGGCGCAAGAGCAGCTGCTGCCCCTCGAGGAGCCTGAGTCCGGCGCGCTGTTGGCCGCAGCCCTCGAGGAGGACGGGCTCCACATCCGCTCCGGAGTCGGCGCTGACGCGGTCGCCCACGGGTCCGAGGGGTTCGAGGTGCAGCTGGCCGACGGATCGACGATGCGTGCGGACCGGCTGCTGGTCGCGACGGGCAGGCGTGTGGACCTGTCGTCGTTCGGCGCCGGCGCGATCGGGATCGACGAGGAGGCCCGGGCGCTCGAAGTCGACGACCACCTCCGTGTGACCGATGGTGTCTGGGCCGTGGGTGACGTCACCGGACGAGGGGCGTTCACCCACGTCGGCATGTACCAGGCGAACATCGCGATCGCCGACATCCTCGGCCGACCCCATGTCCCGGCGGACTACCGGGGTCTGCCCCGGGTGACGTTCAGTGATCCGGAGATCGGCTCGGTCGGACTGACCGAACGAGCGGCGCGCGAGGCGGGTCTCGACGTCGCCGTGAGCACCGTCGATGTCGGGGGCACGGCCCGCGGGTGGATCCACAAGGCTGGCAACCAGGGGTTGATCAAGCTCGTCGCCGACCGCTCGAACGGCGTGCTCGTCGGCGCGACGAGCGCCGGACCCGCCGGGGGAGAGGTACTCGGCTTGCTCACCCTCGCAGTGCACGCTCGCGTGCCACTGGCCACCTTGCGCACGATGATCTACGCCTACCCGACGTTCCACCGCGGGGTCGAGGACGCGCTCAACGGTTTAGAGCCCTGACCGCCGGGACCGACGAGTTTGCCCGCCCTGCAGCGACACGGTCGCGCGAACGGCCTCGTCGGAGAACCGCGCAACGCCTCGGTGACATTCCTCGGAATGCCCGGCAGACGGGCCAGGGTTACCGTGTCCCATGGGAGTCGCCGCGCCGACATCTCGGACCGTTGCGGCGTGCTCGGAGTGAGGAACTGACGTGACCACTGAGACCAAGCCCGAGGCGCTCGACGTCTACTGGCGCCCCGGATGCATGTTCTGCTCGTCGCTGAAGCGGTCGCTGAAGCGTCGCGGGGTTCCGATGCGACTCCACAACATCTGGGACGACCCCGAGGCGGCCACGGTGGTACGTGCTGCAGCACGTGGCAACGAGACCGTGCCGACCGTCGTCATCGGAGGTGAAGCGCTCGTCAACCCGACACCCCAGGCCGTCGAGGCGCTCATCGCTCGGATCGCACCCGAGCTGCTGCCGCCCCGGACCGACCGCGCCGGCCGCAGGAAGTTCTGGAGACGGCGCTGATCGTCATCGTCGGAGCGGTCGCCGCCGGTCCGGCGGCTGCGCCGACGCAAGTGCCGGAACAGGCGGGGACCAGGATCGAGAGGCCGCTGCGTGCCCAATGAGCTGCTGCTGCCCGCAACCGACCCCGGGGCGATCGGTCAGATGGTCGGAGCAGTCGTGCTCACCCTCATCGCAGCGGTCCTGCTCCGACGACACCGGGACGTGCAGCTCTTGGCGATCGGCGTGGGCGTCCTGGTGTTCTCACTTATGGCGCTGCGGACCCTCCATTGATCCTCGGCTGACCCTCGGCGCCTGCGTCAGTCGGACTCGAGGTGCGACTTCAACGCGAGGAGCCCGTCGGAGAACACCGGCTCCATCGCAGCGGCCATGTCGTCGGGCCGGATCTCGGTGATCCACGTCACCGTCGACCCACCGTCGCGGGCGTCGACCCGCATCGTCGCCTCGTGGAAGTCGATCGGCATGGGCGACTCGACGATCCTGTAGCTGTACCGGTGTGCGTCGTCGTCCCGGTCGGTGATCTCCTCCTTCAAGAGGCCGCCGCCCTCCATGGAGCACTCCCGGACGCCGTCGCCGAACGACGACGCTGCGATCGCCGGAAGCCACGTGGAGATGGCTCCGAAGTCGCCGACGACGTTCCAGACGTCCTCGACGGGGCGGTCGATGTCGATGGTGTTCTCGATGCGTGCCATGTCGACGGAAACCCTCGGCACGGCACGGAGCATTCCGCGGGACTGGGGAAGGTTCATGACGGCTGGCCGGGTTCCTCGTCGATGCCACGTCTCCGCTCCCGGTTCATCCGCCGCCTGCTCGCGGGCGCCGTCGTGTCGGCCGCGCTCCTCGTCACCTCGTGCGCCGGCGGCTCCAGCGTCGAGACCGGCGAGCGTCCCGACCTTCCACGCTCCGCCGAGTCGTCGACGTCGCCGCTGCCCGACGTGGCGGTGTGGGACGTCGGCGCCGCGCAGTGGGTGCAGTTCGCCGATGTCCTGCCGTCGTCGACCCCGGTCGTGCTGTGGTTCTGGGCGCCGCACTGTCCGGCGTGCGCTGCCGAGGCGAGCGCGATGAAGGCCTTCGCCGAGGAGCAGGCGGGGGTGGTCGAGGTCGTCGGCATCGGCACGCAGGACGACGCCGGCATGGCCGCCGACTTCGTCGACCGTCACGACATCCCCTTCACCATGCTGTGGGACGAGTCGTTCGAGTCGTGGGCGCCGTTCGAGATCCGCGCACAACCCGCGTCGGTCCTGTTCTCCGGAGAGGGCGAGCTCGTCGAGGGGTGGATGGGCGGGCTCCCCGAGCAACGGGTGCTCGAGCTCGTGGGGACGGGCGACGGCTCGGCCTGAGCCTTCCCGGGCGGGGAGCTGTGGAGTCCCACCGATCCCGCAGCCCCAGCGGTTCGCCGTACTCAGAGTTCGGATGGTCGCTCGGTCGGTCGGAGCGCCGACGAGACGGTGGTGGTGACACACAGGTCGCTCTCGAGTGTGCGGTGGACCGGGCACCGGTCGGCGATGCGGCGCAGCTTCGCGATGTGCTCGTCCTGCAGGTCGTCGCCATGGAGGTGCAGGACACGGTCGATCCGCTCCAGGCGCGAGGTCGTCGCGGCGGTGTCGGCACAGTCGGTCGAGTGCGAGCGCGAGTGGACCATTTCGACCTCGACGTGCTCGAGCGGTATGCCGGCACGTTCGGCGTACATCCGCAGCGTCATCGACGTGCAGGTGCCCAGTCCCGCGAGCAGGAGATCGTAGGGGGTCGGTCCGGTGTCGTCGCCGACGCCGAGCGGCTCATCGGCGACGAGGTGGTGGCCGCGAACGGTGATGTCCTGGGCCAACGCCCAGCCGGGGCGCTCAGCGACGCGGACGATCCCCGGGTCCTCGCTCGACGAGGCTGAACCTGCGCTCGGGGCGCTCCGCCCTGCATCCTCGGTGATGTAGCGGCTGGCCCATGCCGCCAGCACCTGTGCGGCGTAGCCGCCGTCATCGCGGTCGGTCAGCAGGTGGTCCGCAGCGTCGAGTGAGACGAAGCTCTTCGGGTGGCGCGCGGTCTCGAAGATCCGCCGTGCGTTGTCGACGTCGACGACCTCGTCGACGGGGCTGTGGAGCACCAGCAGGGGACGGGCGAGCCCTTCGATGGCGGCGGCCATCCGCTGTCCGTCCAGATCCTCGAGGAACTGTCGACGGACGGTGAACCGGCGTCCCGCGAGCGACACCGTGGCCAGGCCGTCGTCGCGGATGGCCGAGAGCACGTCATCGGGAAACAGGCCGGTGACGTGCGCCGGGTCGAACGGGGCGCCGATCGTGACGACGGCTCGGGACTCGGGGATGTGTGCCGCCG
>SKRR01000343.1 GCA_007118345.1 Microthrixaceae bacterium
ACGTCGAGCAGGGGCTCGAGCTCCTCGCGCCAGCCCGCCGGCAGGTCGGCGGCCACACCACCGGGGCGGATGTAGTTGTGGTTCATCCGCAGCCCGGTGACCATCTCGAAGAACCGCAGCAGCTCCTCGCGCTCGCGCCAGCCGTAGAGCATCATCGACACCGCACCGAGGTCCATGCCGTTGGTCGCCATGAACAACATGTGCGACGTGACCCGGTTCAGCTCGCACATCAGCATGCGGATCCACTGCGCCCGCTCGGGCACCTCGATGCCGAGCAGCTCCTCGACCGCCATCGAGAACACCAGCTCGTTGAACAACGGGCTGGCGTAGTCCATGCGGGTGACGTTCGTCGGCCCCTGGAGGTAGGTCAGCTCCTCGCCGGTCTTCTCCATGCCGGTGTGCAGGTACCCGATGACTGGCTTGGACCGCATCACCGTCTCGCCGTCCATCTCGAGCACCAGTCGCAGCACACCGTGGGTGGACGGGTGCTGGGGACCCATGTTCATGACCATGCGCTCGCCGAGACCGTCACTCGCCGGTCCGTGGGTGCCCTCACGCGCCTCGGCCTCGGTCTCGCTCACCCGGAAGACCGCGTCGTCGGTGCGCAGGCGCTCACGCGCCGCGTCCAGACCGGCGAGGTCGGTGGCAGCCGGATCGGATGGCGGCAGGTCGGTGGTGGTCATCGGTCGTTCCGTGGTCGGGCAGGCGTCGGTCGGGTGGTCGTCGGTCGGGCAGCGGTCACCGGGCGTTGCTGACGCCCTTGAACTGCACCGGGATGCGACCGACCGCGAAGTCCTTGCGGAGCGGGTGGCCGTCCCAGTCATCGGGCATGAGGATGCGGGTGAGGTCGGGGTGTCCCTCGAAGGTGATGCCGAACATGTCCCAGGCTTCGCGCTCGGAGCTCTCCACGGCGGGGTGCACGTCCACCAACGACGGCACTCCCGAGTCGTCGGCCGGCACCTGCAGCCGCAGTCGCACCACGTCGCGCGCACGGTGGTTGCGCAGGACCACCACGACCTCGAATCGCTCGCCCGTCACGGTGGCGGGCAGGCCGCGGTCGCCGTCGTGGCCGAGGTAGTCGACCCCGCACAGGTCGACACAGGTCCAGTAGCCCTCGCCCCGCAGGGTCGACACCAGCTGGTGGTACTCGTCCCGGCCGGGGTGCAGCACGACCTCACCACGTGGCCGGGTGACCGGCACACCGTGGAGCAGCTCGACCTGCACGGACTCCTCGACGAGCTCCTCATCGGGCGGGCCTCCGGCACGTTCGACACCCGCGGCCTCGGCCTCGACCGCCTCGGCGGCCTCGTCCATCTTCTCGACCTCGGCCTCGACCGCCTCGCTCGGCTCGGCGGGCACATCGGACTCGACGCGCGGATCGATCTCGGACGGATCGACCTCGTCGGTCGGGTCCGTCCCCTCGTCCTCCTGCTCCGCCATCAACGCGTCCCGAGCACGACCGGGGCGCTGGAACGCTCCGCGACCTCGATGTGGACGCCGGCGCCGGCGCCGGTGGTGTCACGGCGCCGCATGAGGTCACCCGACTCGATGCCGTCGTGGAGGGTCACGATCGCCTGCAGCAGCGTCTCGGGACCGGGGGGGCAGCCGGGGGCGTACACGTCGACCGGGACGATCTGGTCGACGCCCTGCACCAGTGCGTAGTTGTTGAACATGCCACCCGACGACGCACACACGCCCATCGAGATGACCCACTTGGGTTCCATCATCTGGTCGTAGATCTGACGCAGCACGGGTGCCATCTTCTGCGACACACGACCGGCGACGATCATGATGTCCGCCTGCCGGGGAGAGGCGCGGAAGACCTCCATGCCGAACCGGGCGATGTCGTAGTGCGGACCGCCCGTCGCCATCATCTCGATCGCGCAGCACGCCAGGCCGAAGGTGGCCGGCCAGGAGCTGTGCGAACGGGCCCAGAGCACCAGGTCCTCGACCTTGCCGGTGAGGAAGTTGTGCTCGAGCCCGGCGAGGCCGTCCTGCTGCACGTTCTCGACCAGTCCCATCAGCTCTCCTCACCGTCGAGCGCGAAGGCGCGACCGTCGGCACCGACCCGCCGCACGGTCGTGGTCGACGTGCGGTCGGGGTCCGATGCGATCACGGAGCGGCGGCTGATGCGCGCCGGACCCCAGTCCAGCGCACCGTTGCTGATCAGGTACAGGAACGACTCGAACACCGCGGCGGAGAAGATCACGATCGCGATCACGCCGTACCAGCCGAGCTCGGAGTACACCATCGTGAACGGGTAGAAGAAGATGATCTCGATGTCGAAGACGATGAAGATCATCGCGATCAGATAGAAGCGCACCGGGAACCGCTCGGGCGGTTCGGTGATGTCGGTGATCCCCGACTCGTAGGCCGAGGACTTGGCCTCGGTCGGACGTGGTGGGTTCAACACCCGGGACACCACGACGCTGACGGCACCGAACACGCCGGTGAGGACCAGCAACGTGATGAGCGGCAGGTACTGACCCATGGGGATCAGACCCTGGCCGGGACGTTGGCGGGCTCGGCCGAGGGGTCCCATTCCTCACGCTTGGCCGTGGCGTGCCGGTCACGGGTGTGCAGCATCCAGACGAAGACGAAGAACAGCACGCCGGTGAAGATGGTGAACAGGGCGGGCACCAGTCGCCGGTAGCCGAGGTTGCGCTCGAACACCACCGTCACCGTCGAGGCACGCTCGTCGATCTGCGGCGGCGGTGGCGCCTCGCCGGCGGGCACCTCGAACTCGAGGTTGCGCTGCACGGTGACGGCGCCGTGGAGGGTGGGATTCGTGGGGTTGAGCGTCGACAGCACCCGGTTCCACGCCGCTTCGAGCATGCCCCGTTCGCCGTCGACGACCTCGGGCTCGTCGGTCATCTTGCCACCGGTGAGGAACACGTCCTTGACGGTGTAGCTCGCCGGCGAGGTGTTCGAACCGAACACCTGGTTCTCGGCGAGCGCCGCATCCGCTGCCGACACGGTCTCGCCGCGCCGTGCGTCGGATTCCGAGAGGATCCGCCAGTCGTTGAGCACCTGCTCGTCGAGCTCGGGCTTGAGCTCCGGGACCAGGGTGACGAGGTCGGTCAGGGTCTCGGGCTCCCAGCCCTCACCCTCGGAGAACTCGATCCGCTCGCGGATCTCGGGGTTCTCGGCCTCGTAGGTGAGCAGCAGCTCGTTGGGGTCGGGCAGTTCGTCGTGGGGTGGGAGGTCGCGCAGCTCGGCGGTCTGCGCGGGCGTCTCACGGTCGAAGTTGATCTCCACCTCGTTCCAGCTGGGATCCTGGCCGATCAGTCCGATGCCGTAGATCCACCAGAAGAGACCGAGCGAGAACAGCCAACCGAACAGCGCCGCGAGCGTGAGCAGGAAGCCCAGGCGGATGCCCGTGTTGCTGGCGAGGAGCATGTAGACGGCGCCGCCGAGCACCACGACTCCGACCAGGGTGACGAGGATGCCGCGGATGCCGGGATCGAACGCGATTGCTGCGAGGGTGGTCATCACGGTCACCTCACCGTCCGCCGTTGAAGGTGGGCGACTGTGCGGTCCCGGCGACGGGCGACTTCACCGTCAGGTCGTTCGACATGTTGCGCTCCCAGGTCACGATGGCCCACACCTGCTCCATGGTCAGCTGACCCTCGGGACCGAGGTCGGGGACGCCCTCGTCCTCCTGGCCGGTGTTGCGGTTGACGCCGAAGCCCGGCATCTGCGGGTTGCCCTGTCGGCGGGAGAAGTAGCCCTCGCCGGGGGTCATGCCGTTCCAGATCAGGTCGAAGTGCTGTTCCTCGGTGGCCTCGTCCTCGATGCCGGTCAGGTCGGGACCGAAGGCGTCCATCTGGAGGCGCTCGAAGGGCTCGTACGCCTGACCGTACGACGCGCCCGCCACGTGGCACCGGCTGCACGAGTAGGAGCCGGCCGAGAGGTCCTGGTTGTTGAACAGGATCTCTCCGAGTGCGATCTCGTCCTCGAACGAGAGCCGGTTGGCCTCGAGGGGCGGGATCTCACCCTCGTTGGATGCGCGCACCTGCTGCATCCGGTCGGCGAGATCGGGGTCGATCTGTCGGACGAAGTCGTCGACCTCGGCACGCATCTCCTCGACCGAGAGCTGGATCGACCACATGTAGGCGATGAGGTAGTCGATCTGCTGGGTGGTCAGTGGCCCACCGCCGGGTGTCCCCCACGCCGCCATGGGCGACCCGGGGCGCCCGAAGTTGAGCACGTAGCGCACCTGCTCCTCGTCGTAGCGGTAGAGCACGTCGTTCAACGCCGGGCTGATCCACGAGACCTGCTCGACGAAGTTGCCGTTCTGGTCGTTGATGATGAACGTGGCCTGCCCGCCCGAGCCGTTGCCGCCGTGGCAGTTGATGCACTGGGCACCCTCTTCGTACAGGTCCAGACCGCGACGGACGAAGGTGTCGTCGAAGCTCTCGATCGCGCCGTCCATGCGGCCGGGCTCGCCGAGCCAGTACAGCGGCAGCGCCACGCCGATGATCGCGAGCAGCCCGGCGGCGGAGAACAGCGCGAGGTTGAGCTTCGAGCCCTCGAGCTCCTCGTCGTCGAGATACGGCTTGCGGTTGGGCGCCAGCTCGATCTCGGCGCCGACCTCGTCCTGGGCGGCACGCAGGTTCGCGATGAGCCAGACGATGAAGCCGATCACCACCACGCCGAGGACGACGAAACCGATGGCCCGTTGTGTCGTTGCGAGGATCATCTAGTTGCTCGTGTGTCTCCCTCGGGCGCCACGTCCACCTGCGGCGCGTTCCGGACCTGGTACTGGATTCCGCTGTGCTCGGTACCGCTGTGCCTCGATACCGCTGTGTGAATACTTAGTCGCTCCGGGGTCCCGACCCGAAACTGGGACGACAGGAGTCACCCAACGTGGCTCCGTCGGCGAGCTCAGTGGTCGCTTTCGCCGATGCAGTGCGGCCCCTCGGCCTCCTGGCCGGTGGTGTTCGTTCCGAGCGGCGCGCCCTGGATGATCGTGCCGGTGTCGACGAAGAAGACGCCGCCGGTGACCTCCATGGCGAAGCTGTCCATGCCACGCGGCGGCGGACCGCCGCGCGCCTCGCCCGCACGGTTGTACTGCGACCCGTGGCACGGGCACTCGAACCACTGCGAGCTGAGGCACTCGGGCACCCGGCACCCCAGGTGCGGGCACGTCTGCCACAACGCCATCAGGCCGGCTCGCATGCCGTTGAGCACTGCAGGTTCGTAGACCTGCTCGGCCCGGGGCAGCGACGACTCGGGGTAGCGCGTGACCCACATACGGCCCTCGGGCTGGTAGAGGAAGCCGTCGTTCTCGTCGATCTGGTCCTTGACGTCGTCGACGGTGCCCACCCGGATCCGTGAGCCGAAGCCACCCGCGCCCGCCGGGTAGAGGAACCCGACGATCGCGATGCCGAACACCGAGATGCCCAGCCCCATCAGGGCGACCACCGAGCGGTTGAGGAACTGGCGACGGGTGACCCCGAAGGTCTCGGGATCGGGTGGCGTCCACGCAACCGGCGCCTTCGGCTCGACCGGGGCGATGTCGTCGCTCTGACGGCGGGCGAGCGTCGCCGCCGCCTCGACCTGGCGCCCGCTCTCGCGTTCGTCGGCGTCGACGGCCGCCTCCTTGCGGGCCCGCTTGTCCTTCTTGACCGTCTCGGGCGCCAGAGCGCCGACCGCGGCACCGGTCTCACGCCGGCGCGCCGCGCCCAGCAGGGCCACGGCGGCGAGCACCACGACCAGGACGATGGCGATGACGATGAATCCGTTCATGACTGCATTCCATTCACGAGGGCGGCGGGGGGCCTCACAGCTCGACCCAGGTGCCGTCCACCCACGGGAGGGTGAAGAGGAAGCCCGGGCCTCGGAAGAAGGTCCCGATCATGACCAACACGAACCAGAACATCAGATGAACGGACATGAGGGAGATCGCGAACTTGCGATCCTCCGGTCGGTTCGAGGGGTTCTTGTCCATGTAGGGCGCGAGGATCAACAAGAAGATGCCCATTCCGGGGATCGTCACACCAGCCACCATGGGGTGGAACATGGTGAGCAGCTCCTGGAGTCCCAGGAAGTACCAGGGTGCCTTCGACGGGTTGGGCGTCTGGTTGAGGTTGGCGAGCTCGAGCAGCGGCGCGTTCACGACCCAGGAGAAGATCAGCAGGAAGGCCGTGACGAACAGCGCGGCGACGAACTCGATGACGAGCAGGTGCGGCCAC
>SKRR01000078.1 GCA_007118345.1 Microthrixaceae bacterium
AGCAGGTCGGTCAGCGGCCCGTACTCGGCGAGGTTCTGGAACGCTCGACGGTGCAGCCTCGACGGGTCCGAGATGGGAAACGGCTGCCGTCCTCGACGGTGCTCGTCGTCCCACTCGGCGATGGCGTCGCGGATCAGTTCGTCGAGCTGCTCGGTCCCCGCCGGAGTGGAGAGATCGAGCGACCGGCGGTTCGCACGTTCCTGCACGGTCGACTCGATCTGCTCGAGGGGAGAGGTGTGCGGGCCCATTCAGGCGACCTCGAGCCCGTCGTGCGGCTGGATCGTGCCGAGCTCGCCCGGCCTCACCCTGATCGGTCCGGCGACATCGACCCGCGGGTCGAGGGTGTCCAACGCGCGCACCACCCGGCGCTGAAGTGGGCGCAGCAGCGCGTGAGGGAGCCGCCGGACCGCCCGGTGATGGTCCTCGAGCTTCCGCACCTCGGGGACGAACACCGGCGGTGGACCGGGCTGGTCGCCGGTGAGCCGGGCGAGGGTCGCGGTGATGGTCGCACGACCTGACGGGTTCCTCGGAGCACGGTTCACCACAGGGAGCACCCGCTCGACCGGCACGCCGGCCTCGTCGAGCTCGTCGAGCAGTCGCACCAATCCGTGCACGCCCTTCATGCCGCTGCCTCCCACGGCCAGCACCAGGTCGGCCTGCGCGACGACGGTCCGCGCGACGCCATGGAGCTCCTCGACGTCGACCGAGCCGGTCTCCGCCTCGCCGTCGAGTTCGCGGTCGTGGTCCACCACGACGACGCCGTAGTGGCGCCGCAACAGGTCGAGTGTGGCCGCGACGTTGCGGGGACGCAGCGTGACCCACTCGCGCGGTCGTCGAGCGCCGAGCAGGAGCCGGTACGGCCGCGGGGAGACGTCGAAGAGGAACGGGTCGAGCTCGTTCGGGTCGAGCTCGTCGAGCCGGAGCGCGTCGACCAGCTCCGGCAGGCCGGGAATCACGTCACCGATGTCGTGGAACATGGCATGGTCTCCCCGCAGCGCAGCGTCGACCAGTACGACGTCGGGACCTCCGTCGGTCCGCTCCGGGGTGAGGTCCCCGAAGAGTTGCGCAACGGCGGCGGAGATGGTGGAGCTGCCAGTACCGCCGCCGCCGGTCACCGCGATGAGTGGCGAAGGCCGCTCAGCAGGGTCGTCGAAGTTCGCGCGAGCGATGCGCCGGTCGGGCAGGTTGACGGGTCGGGAGTGCCGGGTGAGCGCTTCCATCAGCTGGTCGGGTTCGAGTTGTGACGGCAGGACCTCGGCAGCACCCAGTGATTCCCAGTCGCGGTGGGACCGGCCGTCGTCGATCACGAGCGTCGGGGTCCCGGCATCGCGTGCACGGCCGACGAGATCGCGGTCGACGCTCACGAGTCCTGCATCGACCAGCAGCGCCGAGACGCGACGACCTGAACCGAGCACGGCGTCGACCTCGTCGGCGGACAGGCACTTCAGCAACTCGATCGGGACGCGGGCGTTGGTGGCCCACCGTGCGACCTCGGCGAACCACCCCTGAGGGCTCCTCGCGACAGCGACCACCGAGTAGCGCCCGCTCATGACGCGGGCCGTTCGTCGCTCGGTGCCGGGAGCGCCAGTGTCAGTTCAGACCGGACGGCGGCATCGACGAGCAGCTCCGCGGTCGTGGGGTCGGACACGGAGAGTCGGACCCGGGCATTCGAGGTGGTCCCGATGCCACTGGCCTCGTCGCCATCGACCGCGACCACGGTGGCTCGCGTCAGCGTCGTGGTGCCGACGGCGGAGGGGTCGGTGACGAGCACGTCGACCCGGTCGCCGACGCCGACGCTGCCGGCGAGCGCCCGCGCCGCTGGGAGGTCGAGCGCGACCTCGAGCTGACCCGGGCCGTTGAAACGTCCCGACTCGAGCAGGTCGCCGGGGCGGAGCAGGTCGAGCGCCGCGACGCCATGACGCAGCACCCGACCCGTCACGTCGTCAGCCAGTTCGGCAGGGAGCACCCCGAGTTCGGCCGGCAGGTCGAGGCCGATCGCTCCGAGATCGTCCGCAGCGATGGAATGGCCGGCCGGAAGATCTCTCGAGGGCACCAGATAACGCTGGAGCGCCGGCTGTGTTGCGCTCCGGTGCGACATGAGCACACCTCCAGCCGCTGCGACGACGAGGAGCGCGCCGATCAACGCCCTGCCGGACGGGACCCGCAGCCGGCCTCGCGAGGGCGAACGGACCCCCGCCGGGGCTTCCGTCGTGCTGTTGGATGTTCTCATGAGTCCCCGGCCTCCCTCGAAACTGACGAGGAAGATACGAAAAACATCGAAACAACACAAGAGGTAATCTCCGGGCAAGGCGCACCGGTGCCCGGGGTCAGCTGGGATGACGGTGCCCGCCGGTAGGATGTGTGGTGTGGGCACCGTCGACATCACCTGGCTGAACACCGGCGAGACCGCTCGGCGGCTCGGGGTCACCACACGCACGCTCTACCGCTTCATCGACGAGGGTCGGCTGCCCGCGTATCGCTTCGGCCGGGTCATCCGCCTGAAGGAGAGCGAAGTGGCGGAGTTCATCGAGTCGTGCCGGATCGAGCCCGGCACGCTGGACAGCGCACCGGGCAGCACCGACGCCGCCGACCTCAGCGACTGAGGTTCGACTGCAGCAGCGTCACCGACGCGATCGCATCGAGTCGCAGCACCACCACTCCGACGGTGTCGCTGCGGCGAAGCTCCACCGAGGCACCTGTCGCCGTCACCGTTCCGGCGACGTGGACACCGTTGCGGAGCCCGAGGCGGACCTCGGCGCGGTCGGCGGCCAGGTCGTCGAGCACGTCGACCAACGACGTGTCGACGCGGTCGGCGGGATCGCCCGGACGGACCGAACCCAGCTCCACGGCCACTGCCGCGTCGATCGCGACCCAACCGACACGGCCGGTGACGTCGAGCTGGGCGACGCGGTGGCCGACCACCTCGACGACGCCGGCGACCGTGGCCCCTCCGTCGAGGTGCACCACCACCCGTTCGCCAACGGCGCCGAGCAGGACGTCGTCGAGACTGCGTGCCTCGGCGCGTCGCTGCTCCTGCCAGCGCCGCCGACGACGTCGCAACGCGGCGTCGGACTGACGGGCTGCGGCGACCAGCCCGTCGACATCCGCCTGGTGAGGGGCGCCGCCTCCACCGGGAGCGTCGCCCCCTTCCTCGTGAGGGTTCACCACTACACTGTGCTTCGCAATGGACCAACTCGACACCTCGGGCGCGAGCGGCGTACCCGGAGCCTCCACCGGCCTGGCGACCGACGACGCACAACGCACGCTGGTGCGGGTGCCCGGCAACCACCTGATGACCGACCTGCTCGGCCCGCGCGACGAGCTGCTCGACGTGGTCGAGGACGCCTTCCCGCGTACGGCGATCACCGTGCGCGGCAACGAGATCTCGGTCGTCGGCCCCGACTCGGAGAAGGTCGGCCGGCTCTTCCGCGAGCTGGTCATGGTGCTCGAGGGTGGCCATCCGCTCGAGGCCAATGCCGTGCGGCGCACCATCGACATGGTGCACGCCGACGAGAAGCCATCCGAGGTGCTCACCGCTGAACTGCTTCGCACCCACCGCGGTGGCAGGGTCCGCCCCAAGACCTCGGGCCAGAAGCGCTACGTCGACGCCATCGGCGAGCACACGATCACCTTCGGGGTCGGTCCGGCCGGAACCGGCAAGTCGTGGTTGGCCGTCGCCATGGCCGTGCAGTCCTTGCAGGCCAAGGAGGTCGAGCGCATCGTGCTGACCCGACCAGCGGTCGAGGCGGGGGAACGGCTCGGCTTCCTGCCCGGCGACCTGATGGCCAAGGTCGACCCCTACCTGCGTCCGCTCTACGACGCACTCCACGACATGGTCGGAGCGGAAGGTGCCCAGAAGCTGCTCGAACGCGGCGTCGTCGAGGTGGCGCCGCTGGCGTTCATGCGGGGCCGCACCCTCAACAACTCCTTCATCATCCTGGACGAGGCGCAGAACACCACCCCGGAACAGATGAAGATGTTCCTCACCCGCATCGGCTTCGGCTCCAAGGCCGTCGTGACCGGTGACGCGACCCAGGTCGACGTGCCGGGCGGGCGCTCGGGGCTCAGTGGGATCGAGGGGATCCTCGGCAAGATCGACGGGCTGGCGTTCGTGCGACTCACCGGTCGTGACGTGGTCCGGCACCGCATCGTGCAACAGATCGTCGACGCGTACGAGCGCAACGACGCCGCGCCCCGACCATGAGCGTCGCAGGCGCAGTGCCCAGTTCCGACCCGGTCGAAGCTGACGACGACGAACCCCCATCGCCCGGGCCGCACCTCGGGGCACGCGACGTGCCGAACGTGGTCGCGGCGGATGAACGAACACAACCCCATACGGTCGTCCGCCTCGAGCCGTTGGCGGCACTGCTCGCCTCGGTGCTCGCGGCCGAGGGCGCTCCCGTGTCGGCCGAGGCTTCGTTGACCCTGGTCGATCCGTTGGCGATCGCCACCCTCAAGAGCGACCACCTCGACGGCGACGGCACGCCCACCGACGTGCTCAGCTTCCCCGTCGACGGTGTTGCGGACGACGCCGAACTGATCGGCGACGTCGTCGTGTGCCCGCAGGTGGCGCACGACCAGGCGCCGGGCCACGCCGGCACCACCGACGATGAACTGGCCCTGCTGGTCGTGCACGCCGGGCTGCACCTGGCCGGCTGGGACCACGCAGCCACCGACGACCGTGCACGGATGTGGGCACGCGAGCGAGAACTGCTCGAGGCACTGCACCGGCGTCCCGCACGAGACCCCTGGAGCGAGCCGTCCCCATGATGCCCATCGACGTCGCCATGCTGGTGACGGTGATCACGATGACGATCCTGGCCGGCATCCTGGCCCTCGCGGAGACGTCCATCACCCGCACCAGCCGGGCACGGGCCCAGGCGATGGCCCAGAAGGACCCTCGCCGCGGCGGTCGGGTGCTGCGGATCGTCGAGCACCTCGAACGCGATCTGAACTCGGTCTACCTGTCGGTCAACATCGTCCAGACGATCCAGTCGGCCCTCGTCGGCGTGCTCTCGGCCAGGCTGTTCGGCGCGCTCGGTGTGCTGGTCGGCATCGTGGTCAACGTGCTGGTCCTGTTCGTGATCGCGGAGGCCGCACCGAAGACCTGGGCCCTGCAGCACACCGAACGGGCTGCCATGTTGACCGCACCGATCGTCGAGTTCGTCGGGTGGGTGCTGCGCTGGCCCGCACGGACCCTGATCGGCGTGGCGAACGTGATCCTGCCCGGCAAGGGGCTGCGCAAGGGTCCGTTCGTGACCGAGGAGGAGATCCTCGCGCTCGCCGAAGAGGCCATGGAGCACTCGGTGATCGAGGAATCCGAACGGGACCTCATCGAGTCGATCATCGACTTCGGCGACACCGTGACCCGGGAGATCATGGTGCCGCGCACCGACATGGTCACCGTCGCCAGTGGCACCACCGTCGCCGAGCTGGTCGACATGGCGATCGACAAGGGCATGTCGCGCATCCCTGTCTACGGGGAGAACACCGACGACATCATCGGCGTCGTCTACGTCAAGGACGCGATGCGCTGTGAGCGCGAGGGGGGCGGTTCGAAGCTCGTGACCGAGCTGCAGCACCCGGCGCTGTTCGTGCCCGAGACCAAACGGGTGACCGAGCTGCTGTCCGAGATGCAGCTGCGCCACACCCACATGGCGATCGTGATCGACGAGTACGGCGGCACCGCCGGCCTCGCCACCCTCGAGGACCTGCTCGAGGAGCTCGTCGGTGAGATCACCGACGAGTTCGACGAGGAGGCGCCCAACGTCGAGGAGCTGCCCAACGGGGACGTGCTGGTCAACGCCACCCTGAACGTCGACGACGTCAACGACGAGCTCGATCTGACACTGCCCGACGGCAACTGGGACTCACTCGGTGGGCTCGTGTTCGGTGTGCTGGGCAGGGTGCCAGCGCCGGGCGACTCGGTCGACGTCGAGGACGTGCGTCTGATCGTCGAGCGGGTCGACGGCCGGCGGGTCACCCGGGTGCGGCTCGTCCGGCTCGAAGCGGTGCATTCACCAGAGGACGGCGACACATGAGCGACCCGACCGAACCGACCGAACCGACCGAACCGACCGAACCGACCGAACCGACCGAACCGACCGAACCGACCGAACCGACCGAACCGACCGAACCGACCGAACCGACCGAACCGACCGAACCGACCGAAC
>SKRR01000275.1 GCA_007118345.1 Microthrixaceae bacterium
AGCTCGAGGCGCTCCTCGAGCTCCTCGAGCGGCCACAGATGTCCGTAGCGCGGCGGTTCGTCGACCCACACCAGACAGGCTGGCTCGAGCGCGAGCGTCGCCGTGATCCGCTCGAGGTCGTCGACCTCTCTGCTCGACTCGAGTGCGCGCTGCTGCGGGCTCCATCGCGCCTCGACCGCCGGGTACAGACCGTTCGGGAGATTGGAGAAGACACGGCATTCGTCGGGCAGCGAGTCCAGTGCCGGGCTGTTGCGTGCCTCGACGAAGGGCTCCGACTCGTAGTTGCCGTCGAAGTAGGGGTGACCGGCGGCGAAACCGACCATTCCGATGAGTCCGACGACCACGTTCGCCGCGGCCCAGGTGAACACGGCGGCCCGGCCCCGTCGCTGCCAGGAGCCATCGCCGACCGGCAGGCGACCGAGCCGGACGGCGAGTGCCAGCGCTGCGACGAGCAGCGGGAAGTAGGCCGGGAACAACAAGCGGAGGTCGAGCTGGTTCAGGGCCGTGGTCGTGCGGACGTAGAGCATGTAGACGAGGTAGAGCAGCGGGAAGAGCGCGATCAGGCCGAGTGGTGTTCCGATGCCGTGGACCAGCCGCCGCACCGGCGCCGGAGGGTCGTCGGTGGCTGCGAGCACGCGCCAGGCCGCGAGCAGTCCGATCAGGAGCGCGACGGTGCCCACGACGGCCCACGCACGCACCAGGTCGTTGGCGACACCGGGGAGGAGGAACCTGCCGAGCGTCGCGGCGATGTCGAAGGCGTTCTCGACGAGTCCCCGGTTGGACGGGTTGCGTTCGCCGGTGAACGTCCCGTCGATCGAGCGGTTGCGCAGCATCCACATCAGTGGGATGACGGTCGCGGTGGCGCCGTACACCACCCCGTGACGGACCCGTTCGACCAACGTCCGACGCATGTCCACCAGCAGCCACAGTCCTCCGAAGGCGATCAGGACCAGGCCGACGTACCTGACGCCGAACGCCAGCCAGGTGAGCAGCGCCGCGACCAGCAGCCAGCGCATCGAGCCCGAGCGATGGAACCGCGCGAGCGCCAGCATCCAGAGCATCGTGACGAGGGCGAAGGCGAGATCGGTCATGAGGACGTGGCCGAGGCCGACCGTCGCCGGGCCGACGGCCATCACCGCCACCCCCGCCATCACGATCCGGTCGTCGTCGGCCACGAGTCGCAACAGACGGTGACCGGCGAGCACCACACCGGCCGCCGTCGCAGCGTTGAGCACCACGGCGGCGCCGAGGGTGCCCAAGGGGGTGACGAAGGCGACGAGCGCCATGAGGACAGGCCACACGGGCGGCCAGACGGTGACGGGGTCCTCGAGGAAGTAGCCGTACCCGTCGCCAGCGATCAAGGAATCGGCCATCGCCCGATAGCCCACGCCGTCATCGCCGGTCGCGATTCCCGACAGGTTGGCGATCACAACGACCAGGGCCGCCGTGCCGGCGAGCGCCCAGACCCAACGGTCGTCGCGACCCACCTGCGTCGAGCGCTCCGCCGTGGCGCCGCCCCCCGGCATCGGTCGATTCACGACCACAGTGTCGACGGGTGCCTCGCGGATCTCAAGTTCTGGACTCCAGCGAACGAAGTGCTTGACCGAGGCAGCAGACGCTTGCTATAGTTAGCACACGTTCCGCCCTTCCCCCCTGGTGCGGACACCGACCAATGGAGGACCCATGACCACCGTGCTCGACCGTGTGACCGAAGTGCAGGACCAGGTGATCTCGACCCTCGCGGGTGTCAAGGAGCCGGTCAGCTCCGCCGTCTCGACCGTCGTCGACTTCGTGCTCGACCGCAGCCCCGAGGTGCCGGCGCTTCCGTTCGCCGACCAGCTCCCGACGCCGAAGGAGCTCATCGAGAACCAGGCCAAGTTCGCGAACAAGCTCGTCTCGACCAACAAGTCCGTGGCGCTCGCCGCCGCTGCGGCGGCCAAGCCCCTCACCGACCAGCTGCTCGACCGCCCGGCCCCCGCTGCTCGCAGCACCAAGAAGGCTGCTGCCTGAGGCGCCATCGTTCGAGGTCCGGATCCCCCCCCCGGACCCGATCCGCACCGGGGCATCCCCCTGCCCCCGAGTGCGCTACCGACGGAGGACCCTCGAGGTCCTCCGTCGGCGCGTCAGGCCTGCAACACGCGCTCAGCCACGAGCTCACCGATGGCGAACGACGCTGTGGCGGCTGGCGACGGCGCGTTCAGCACGTGGACCGCGTGGGGCGAGTCGGCGAACTCGAAGTCGTCCAGCAGGGTCCCGTCACGACGGACCGCCTGGGCGCGGATGCCGGCCGGCGCGACGGTCAGGTCGCCGGGCGTCAGCGCCGGCACGAGGCGTCGTGCATCGGCGACCAGGTGGCGCAGGGAACGGGATCGACGGAGCTCCGACAACCCGGTCCGCCAGTAGGCGCGGGCCAGCTGGCGGAGCGCCGGGTCGGTCAGGTAGCTGGGCACCTCGTCGTACCCCGAGCCGCGGCGGTAGGCCTCACGCCCGGGACTGAGCACCGCGTTGGGGCCCACGTGGATCCCGCCGTCCACCATCCGCGTGAAGTGCACCCCGAGGAACGGCCAGCGCGGGTCGGGAACGGGATAGACGAGGTGGCGCACGAGGTGTCGGGCCGCGGGGACCAGTTCGTAGTACTCGCCACGGAAGGGAAGGATCCGCACGTCCGTTGCGACGCCGCAGCGGTGGGCGACGCGATCGCTGTACATCCCGGCACAGTTCACCAGCCGCCGTGCAGTGATGTCGTGGGCGCCGGCGCGGACCCGCAAGCCGCTGTCGGTGACCTCGACATCGCTCAGCGGCGACGACCATTCGAACCTGGTGCCGCACGAGGTCAGGTCGTCGACCAGCGCCGCTGCCACCGCACCGAAGTCGGTGATCGCGGCGCTCGGCACGTGGAGCGCGGCGATCCCCGCCACCTCGGGCTCCATCCGGTGCAGCTCGGCCGGGCCGACCCAGTCGGCGGCCACGTCGTTCTGCCGTGCCCGCTCCGCGAGGTCATGCAGACGGGCCACCTCGTCGGATCGCGTCGCCACGACCACCTTGCCGCAGACGTCGTGGGGAACGTCGTGGGCCGCGCAGAACTCGAGGATTGCGGTTCGGCCCGTGCGGACCAGCTCGGCCTTCGCCGAGCCCGGCCGGTAGTACAGGCCGCTGTGGACGACCCCGGAGTTGCGTCCCGTCTGGTGCCGGGCCGGGCCGGCTTCCTTGTCGATGACGAGCACGTCGGTGCCCGGCCGTCGCTGCTGCAGCGCACGCGCGGTCGCGAGGCCGACGATGCCGGCCCCGATCACCACGATGTCCGCCGCGACGGTCTCCCGGCTCAATTGCCCGGGCGCTCCCGGCTCAATTGTCCGGGCGGGCGAACCGGGTCTTGTACCGGAGGGCGGGGGTCTCGATGTAGTTCCACGACAGTGCAGAGATCCCCGTGGTGAGCGCGAACGAGATGGGGAACGCAGCGAGGACGGCGAGGCGGGTGCGACCGGTCATCAGGTCGGCCATGACACCGGCCACCACGAAGCCGATCAGGTTGTGCCACATGTAGATGCTGTAGGAGCGCTTGCCGAACCACAGCGCCCACCTGGCCGACAGCCCCCGGGCCACGGGCGTGTGCGGCCGGCGCACCAGGTCGAGCACGAAGAACGGCAGCGCCCAGATGGTCAGGTTGTAGAAGACGCTCCGGAACGGTGCGAACAGGTCGAACGCTCCGAGCCCCAGCGTCATCAGCAACATCACCGTGGCGACGCGGCCGGCGACGCGCAGGTTGCGCTGCATGCGCTCGCTCGGCTCGTCGGGCTCGAGCCGCCACGCCATCGCCGCCACGCAGCCGATCACGAGCGAGTCGGGTCGCAGGATCGAGAACCCGAACACGATCGAGCTCGGTGTGCCCAGGCCGATGTTGTAGTCGCCGGGGCTGCCAGGATCCTGCCAGAGCGTCATGCGCAGGATCGGGAAGGTGATGACCATGACGGCCATCATGCCGAGCAGCGCCCGCATGCGTCCGCGGTGTGCCACCGCGAGGGCCCCGACGAGCAGGATCGGCCAGATGAAGTAGAACTGCTCCTCGATCGAGAGGGTCCAGAGGTGCACGAGCACCTTGCCCTCGACCCCGGTGATGGCGACCAGGAAGTTGTAGACGTACAACGCCGCGGCGAGGAACTCGTCGAAGAGCTGACGGCGGTGCTCGCCGCCGAAGATCACCAGGTAGACGAGGAACACACCGAGCAGGGCGTACATCGCCGGGAACAACCGGAAGATCCGCCGCAGGTAGAAGTTCCGGAACGAGATGCTGCCGGCCGCTGCGCGTTCCTCGAACAACAACGTGGTGATCAGGAAGCCGCTCAGCACGAAGAAGAGGTCGATGAGGATCGGTCCGCCCTCGAGGTACCGACCACCGAGGAAGTGGAACGACATCACGATGATGACGCCGATCCCGCGGATGCCGTCGAGGGCGGGGTTCCAGCCGAGGCGACGGGTGGTGGGACCGGTCAGTCGTCCTGCGAGCGGGGTCGGCGCGGTCACGACCTCGGCTCTCCGGTCGGGCCGGGCGCTGCGGCGGTGTCGTTCGATGCCACCCGGTCCTGGGGGCGGCGGACGCGTGTCTCCTTCATCCGCAGGAACGGTCGTTCGATGAAGCGGTACGAGGCAACTCCGGCGAGCACGCCGGACGCGGCTGCGACCACTCCGAGCGCCAGTCGTTGCATGCCGTAGGTGTCGAGCATCAGGGGGATGAACAACAACAGCACGGGTACGTGCCAGAGGTAGATCCCGTAGGCGCGCGCCCCCAACCACTTGAGTCGGCGGTCCGAGAGGATCCGGTTGATCCAACCGTCGCTGCGGAGGTAGAGGTCGAGCACGATCGGCGCGAGTCCCAGGAGCGCGATCTGGTAGACGGGCCCGCCGAAGAGCTCGAATCCGGGCAACCGGTTCGCGAACAACATGAAGGCGAAGAAGATGAACCAGCTCAGGCGGGCAGCGGGGGTCAACCAGCGGTGCAGCCGTTCGGGGACGGGTCGGGGGATGGCCCGGTTCACGAAGGCGAGCAGGCACCCGTAGACGATCATGTCGGGGCGGGCGGAGGCCAGCCGGTACACCACCCCCTGCCAGATCACGTCGTTCTCGTCGACGTACTGCATGCCACCGCCGGCGGTCTGCTCCCCCGAGCCGACGACGATCATGTTCTGGAACCCCACCCGGCACCCCATGACGACGACGATGAAGGCGACGCAGCCGATGATGAGGTTGCGGTCGGTGCTGCGGCGACCCCGACGCAGCGCGAACAGGAGCACCAGTGGCCAGATGAAATAGAACTGCTCCTCGACGGTGAGGCTCCAGGTGTGCCCGAGCGCCCCGTCGAGGGTGCCGGGCATGAAGGCTGCGATCACGTAGTAGCTGTAGGTCGCCGCACCGATCGCCTCGATCCACCAGGGTCCGAGTGCGTCCCTCGCCGCGGGCACGAAGGTCACCGCCGCCAACATGATCACCACGAACACGGCGATCATCAGGTACATGGCGGGGAAGAGCCGCAGCGCCCGCCGCTGGTAGAAGGTCCGCAGGTCCGTGGTGCCCGTCACGCTGCGCTCGTCGAGCAGCAGCGTCGTGATCAGGAAGCCGCTCGCGACGAAGAACCAGTCGATGACGATGGGGGACCCCTCGAGGAAGTCCGTCACCAGAGCGTGGTAGAGCACCACCTGAAGGATGAACAGGCCGCGGAACCCGTCGAAGGCGGGAATGTGCCCGAGTCTCGGGCCATCCACCTTGATCAGTCGCTCAGATTCCGACATCCTCGCTCTTCGCCCCCTGGCGCCCAGTTCGGGGAACGTACTGTCGAGCGGCTCCAGCTGTCGAGAGGTGATTCTCCCGGTCGCGAAGTGGGGGTTCAGCGCTCGACACGGGGACTCCGGACCGGTGCTCGCGTGGTGTCGGCCTGCTCGCGCCGCCCTGCGAGCAGGGACCATGAGAGCGACCATGTGATCACGACCAACAGCCCCGCGGTGATTCCCGCCAGATTCGCCGCGATGTCACTGAGCTCGGTGTTGCGGGTGGCGGTCAGCGGCCCCTGGGCCACCTCGACGAGAACGCTGAGCACCGCCACCCCGACACCACCCGCGACCAGTGACCGCCATGACCACGTGGCCAGCCCGACGAGCACCATCACGACCGCCCATGCGATGACGTGGACCAACGTGTCGGACGGCGGCGTGGCCTCACCGAGGGCGCGGACGTCGACGCGTTCGCTCGCGTCGAGCCGGCGCGACAACCGCTGCAACGCACCGGGCGCGCGGTCCGAGAGCATCACGACGCCTGCCACGCCCACGCCGGCCAGGGCGAGTGCCGCTGCGAGCAGGCGCGCAGCGGACCACGGGCGTCCGACCGGGCCGAGCGGTGCGGGCGGGTTCAGACCCAGCTCCGTCGATCAGCTCCCGGCAGCAGGTGGCACCCCACCGTGCGGATGAACAGCTCGCTCATAGTGCCCTCCGGAGACGCCACCAGCCTAGGAGCCCGTCGCCGCAGGTCGGTGTCGGCGCTCGATCCACTTCCCGTCGACCGGGAGGGCCGGTCAGACGTCGAGGACGTCGCGGTCGACCAGGTCGGAATGGTCGAGCAGGTACTGCCGGCGTCGGGCGACGTCGCTACCCATGAGCGTCTCGAACAGGTCGGCGGCATCGGCGGCCGCAGCGGCGTCGTCCATCGTGATGCGCCGGAGGATCCGCGTGCCGGGGTCGAGGCAGGTGACGGCGAGCTCCTCGACGTCCATCTCACCCAACCCCTTGAACCGGACCCACTGGAGGTTCTCGGCCTTGCGGTTGCCCTTGGTGAGCTCGGCGGTGAGCTGCTCCTTGTGCTCGTCGGAGAAGGCGTGGACCACCTCGTCGCCCACCTTCACCGTGTAGAGCGGTGGCTGCGCGGCGAACACACGGCCGTCCTCGAGCAGGGGCCGCATGTAGTGGTAGATCAGCGTGAGCAGCAGGCACCGGATGTGGCTGCCGTCGACATCAGCGTCACAGAGGATGATCACACGGCCGTAGCGGGCCTGGTCGAGATCGAAGTCCCTGCCCGATCCTGCGCCGATCGCGGTGAAGAGCGCCTGGGCCTCGGCGTTGTCGATCACCTGTTTCAGGGTGGACTTCCCGGCGTTCACCACCTTGCCGCGCAGCGGGAGCACCGCCATGTACTCGGCGTTGCGCCCGGCCTTCGCCGGACCCGCGGCGGAGTCGCCCTCGACGACGAGCAGCTCGGCCTCGGGGCCGTGGCGGCGGCAGTCGGCGAGCTTGTCGGGCATCGAACCCGACGCGAGGTTGGCCGCCTTGCGGCGCAGCTCGAGCGACGCCTTGGTCGACACCCGCGTGAGCACCGCCTGGGCGACCTTCTCCCGCAGGGCGGCGATGTGGGTCTTGCGACCGCCGCCCTCGACCCAGTTGGTGAACCCGTCGCGCACGACCTCGTAGACGATCGACTGCACGGGCGGCGTGCCGAGCTCCTGCTTGGTCTGACCCTTGAACTGCGGCTCGGGCAGGGTGACCTTGACGGCGGCGACCAGACCTTCCTGCACGTCGGCCTTCTCGGCGCGGTCCTTGCCGGACTTCGCCAGCTTGGCGAGCTTCTTCGTGCCGGCGAGCAGCGCGTCGTTGGTGACCTTGGTCATCGCCCGGTCGAACCCTGCGACGTGGGTGCCGCCCTCGGGGGTGGGGATCGTGTTGACGAAGCTCGTGACGCTCGCGTCGAAGCCCTTCACCCAGCGCATGGCCACATCGACGGTGCAGGTTCGCTCGATGAGGGTCATCTTCCCCTCGACGGGCACCTTCTCCTCGAAGGTGCCCGTGCCGTGCAGCGTGACGATCTCGGTGACCGGCTCGCCGATGGAGTGCATCTCGACGAGGTCGGCCAGACCGCCCTTGGCGACGAACTCCTCGGGCTCGCGTGGCGTGGCGCCCCGCTTGTCGACCAGTCGGACCTTGAGCCCGGGGACGAGGAAGCAGACCTGCGCGCAGTGGTCGCGCACGTGCTCGTAGGTGATCGACAGGCCGGGGTCGAACACGTCGAGGTCGGGCCAGAAGCGAACCCGGGTGCCGCTGCGCTTCGGCGGGATCTTCTTGACCTTCTCGAGGGTGGAGCCGGGCTTGAAGGTCCCCTTCGCGTCGAAGCGACCCGGCAGGCGTTCGTTGAAGCTCAACCGGTGCGTGTGCCCGTCCTTGTCGACCTCGACGACGAGCTTGGCCGCCAGGGCGTTGACCACCGAGGCGCCGACGCCGTGGAGCCCGCCGGAGGACGAGTACGCACCCGTGCCGAACTTGCCGCCGGCGTGCAGCTCGGTGAACACGACCTCGAGCGCGGTGCGATTCCCGTCCTTCCTGCCGATCGGGATCCCGCGCCCGTTGTCGGCGACCTCGACGGAGCCGTCGCGGTACAGCGTGACCTCGATGAAGTTGGCGAACCCGGCCGCTGCCTCGTCGACGGCGTTGTCGATCAGCTCCCACACCAGGTGGTGCAGGCCTTCGGGCCCGGTGCCGCCGATGTACATGCCGGGGCGCTTACGGACGGCGTCGAGCCCCTTGAGGAGCTGGATGCTCTTCTCGTCGTAGGTGTCGGTGGTTCGGTTGCGGGGGGTGGAGGACGTGGGTCTCGCCATGGCCCCACAAGTCAATCACGCCCCGACGACACCGCCGGGTGATCAGCGGTCGGCCGGGCGCCGGCCGATCCCGATGCGGGCAGGTGGGACGTGCAACCGCTCAGCATCGAGATGTCGGGGCCCTGCTGTTCCCTACGGTGGCGGCACGTCGATCCCGGGAGTGGCGCCGTGCCGATGCCGTTGTGGTGGGGAAAGGTCAACAAGCGGATGTTCCACCCGCGCGCCGTCCGCAGCGGCAAGTGGCAGGTGATCCACCACGTCGGCCGCCGTTCCGGCCGGCCGTACCGCACACCGCTCGAGGCGCGATCCGTCCTGCTGAGCGCTCGAGAGGCGTTCGAGCGCCTGCCGCCCGACGCGCAGCGTCCCCCGAGGCTGCTGCGGATCGACGAGTTCCTGGCGATGCGCCGACTCAACGGCGTGTGAGCATGCCGATGCTCCGGCGCGTCGTGGGCGCACTCGAGGCAGCGCAGGTGCGGCGCTTCGGCCGCAGTGCGATCTCGCTCGTGGCCCGAACGCCGGTCGTGCTGCTCCACACCACGGGACGCAGGACGGGGATCGAGCGGGTGACGACCGTGGCGTACCACCGAGACCTGGACGGCTCGCTCCTGATCGTCGGCGGAGCAGGGGGACAGAAACGCATTCCCGACTGGGTGGCGAACCTGCGAGCGAACCCGGCGGCCGAGGTGACCCTGGACCGCCGACGTCGTCGCGTCACAGCGACCGAGCTCGGTGGAGCGGACCGCTCAGAGGTCTGGACGCGACTCGTACATGTCTGGCCGAGGATCGAGCGGTACGAACGCCGCGCCGGCCGCCCGATCCCGGTCATCCGGCTGACCCCGGCAGGCCGTACGCCCCCGATGACCCCAGAACCGAACTGATCCAGTTGGGCGACCGTGTCGGTCGTCCTGTTCCATGCGAAGGGCCGACACGGGCCCGGCGCTCACCAGCGCCCGGTGCCGACCGCCAGGAATCGCCGGCGGGTGGTCTTCGAGACCAGGTCGCGCGCGGTGTGGGGGATGGTGAGCGGTTCGGCCGCAGCGTCGGGTTTCGTCGGTGCGGACTCGGTCCCCACCACGACGAGCACACCGTCTTCGGTGCCGACGTAGGCCCATTCGATTCGCTTCTCCGTGCGGAACCTGGTGACCCGGAGACCGGCGGTGTTGCGACCCTTGACCGGTAACTCGTTCGCGTCGGTGACCTTGGCGGTCTGTGCGTCGGACACGGTCAGCACGACGGTGTCGTCGTCGACGGGACCGGCACCCACGACGGTGGCCCCGTCGGACAACTTCATGCCCGAGACCCCACCGGCGCCCCGGCCCTGCACCGGCACCGTGTCGACGCTGCAGCGCATGGCCTGGGCGTTCGACGCCACGGTGATCACCTCGGTGCCGTCCGGGGCGGGGAACGCCGCGACGACGACGTCGCCGGGCTTCAGGTTGATGGCGGTCTTCCCGGCGGCGGTACCGGTGAGTTCGTCGACGGCGACCCGCTTCATCTGGCCCGCGGCGGTCACGAGCAGGAGTGGGGGCGGTGTCTCGCCGCCCGGTGGGGGGGCGGTGACGACCAGGCGGACGGCCTCGCCCTTGTCGAGCGGGAACAGCTCGCCGAGCGGCGTGCCCCTCGTCCTGCCGGTGACCTCGGCCACGGCCTCGACGCTGGTGGGCAGGACCTTGCCGCGGCTGGTCAGCGCCCACAACCGTGAGTGCGTCGTCGTGGCGACGCGCTGCACGAGCACGTCGTGTCGTCCGAAGGTGGCCTGCTTCGGACCGTCGACGGGCTCACGCCCGATCAGGCCCGACTGGGACACCGCCACGACGCACGGCTCGTCGGTGCGGGTCGCCGCCTCTTCTGCGAGGACCTCGTCGAGGGACACGTCCTCGAGCTCGCCCGGATCGACGATGGTCGACCGCCGCGGCGCACCGAAGCGTTCGACGAGCTCCTCGAGCTCCTTGAGCACGATGGTGCGCTGACGCTGCTCGGATCCGAGGATCTTCTCGTACTCCTCGATGTGTCCCCGCAGCTCGTCGGCCTCGCGCTCGAGCTCGAGCTTGGCCAGTGCCGTCAGCCGGCGCAGCTGCATGTCGAGGATGTGCACCGCCTGCACGTCGGTCAGGTCGAGCTCGTCGATCAGCCGGGCCTTGGCCTCGGCGACGTCCTCGGAGGAGCGGATGATCGACACGACCAGATCGATGGCATCGAGTGCGACCAGCAGTCCTTCGACCAGATGGAGCCGTCGCTGGGCCTTGTCGAGGCGGAACCGCGTGCGGGCCCGCACGACCTCGAGTCGGTGCTCGACGTACTGCAGGCAGAGGTCGTAGAGGCCGAGCGTGGTGGGGTTGCCGTCGACGAGCACGACGTTGTTGATGCCGAAGGTCTCCTCGAGTGGCGTCTGGCGGTAGAGCTCGGTGAGCACCGCGTGGGCGTTGGCGCCCGGTCGCAGCTCGATCTCGATGCGCAGGCCGGTGTGGCGGTCCGAGGTGTTCTTGATGTCGGTGACCAACGGGAGCTTGCCGTTGCGCACCAGCTCCTGGATGCGGCTGACGACGCGTTCGGGTCCGACCTGGAAGGGCAGCTCGGTGACGATCAGGCCCTTGCGGGCACGGGTCAGGTCGACGATCTCGACCCGGCCGCGCATGCGGAACGAACCGCGCCCGGTCTCGTAGGCCTCGCGCAGACCGTCGTCGACGACGATGCCGCCCGAGGGGAGGTCGGGGCCCGGCAGCACGGCCATCAGCTCGTCGACGGTGGGCTTCGGGCGCCGTTTCGTCATCACGAGCCGGATCGCCTCGAGCACCTCGACGAGGTTGTGGCCCGGCATGTTGGTGGCCATGCCCACCGCGATGCCCGACGTGCCGTTGACCAGCAGGTTCGGCAGGCGGGCCGGGAGGCAGGACGGCTCGAGTCGCTCGCCGTCGAACGTGGACCGCATCTCGACGGTGTCCTCGTCGATCTCGCCGAGCATCTCGAGCGCCGCGTCGGTGAGGCGACACTCGGTGTAGCGGTACGCGGCGGGCGGGTCGTCGAGGCTGCCGAAGTTGCCGTGGGGGTCGACGAGGGTGACGTTGCGGCTGAAGTCCTGGCCCATCTTGGTGAGGGCGTCGTAGATGGACCCGTCGCCGTGGGGGTGGTACTTGCCCATCGTCTCGCCGACCACGCCGGCGCACTTGCGGTGGGGCCGGTCGGGCCGCAGGCCCATGTCGGCCATGGCGTGCAGGATGCGCCGCTGCACGGGCTTGAGTCCGTCGCGCACGTCGGGGATGGCCCGGGCGGTGATGACGGACAGCGAGTACGCGAGGAATGACTCACCGAGTTCGTTCGAGACGGGGACGTCGATCACCTCGCGGGCGAAGTCGTCGAAGAGCTCCTGCTGTCGTGGCATCAGCCCATTCTTCCAGCGGCGACCGACACCCCCGGGTGATCGTCGGCCCCGGAGGTGCGAACGACGCCCGATGGCGTGATGAATCCGGTTCAGGCAAGATCGTGGCCATGACCGACACCCCGTGGCTGGATGATGCTTGTTCCCTCGTCGACGCGTTCCGGGCCGGTGAACGTTCTCCGAAGGAGGAACTCCGGGCCACGCTGGACGCGATCGAGCGCAGCGACCTCAACTGCTTCAGCCATCTCGACCCGGAACGAGCGTTCGCTGCGGCGGACTCGGCCGACATCACCCAGCCGTTCGGTGGTGTCCCGGTCGGCATCAAGGAGCTCGAGGCCGTCGAGGGCTGGCCCGACACCGGCGGGTCGCTGCTGTTCAAGGACCGGATCGCGAGCTACACGAGCGAGGCGACCCGCCGCTTCATCGAGGACGGCGGCGCCGTCCCGGTCGGGCTCACCACTGCCTCGGAGTTCGGCGGGCTGAACGTGAGCATCACCAAGCTCAACGGCGTGACCCACAACCCGTGGCGGCACGGCAGGACCGCCGGGGGCTCGTCGGGCGGCAGCGCCTCGGCGGTCGCAGGTGGGCTGGTCAGCATCGCGTCGGGCGGCGACGGCGGCGGCTCGATCCGGATCCCTGCGGGCTACAACGGGCTACTCGGCATGAAGGGCACCTATGGCCGTGTGTCCCGGGGCCCCCACGCCGCGTTCCGTCCCGGCACCGTCGTGCTCGGGTGCCTCGCCCGTTCGGTGCGCGATGCCGCTCGCCACTTCGACGTCTGCGCCGGGGTCGATCCGCGTGACCCCTGGAGCCTGCCGAATCCCGGCGGGTGGGAGCAAGGGCTCGGGTCGACCGACCTGAAGGGCAAGCGGGTGGCGGTGCTGCCCTCGATCGCCGGGGTGCGGCTCGATGCGGGGGTCGAGGAGGACCTCCGGGCGCGCACCAGCGAGCTGATCGCCGCAGCGGGCATGGTCGAGGTCGACCTGACTCTCGAGCTGCCGAACCTGGCGGCGCAGTGGGCGATGGGTAACCTGTCGACGCTGTTGCCGGAGCTCGCGCGCATGTGGCCGAAGCGGGCGGGTGAGCTCACCGACGAGATCGCGCTCGGTCTCCGCATCGCCGAGTCGATGTACAACCTGCATGTCGCCGCGGTGGCCGAGGCGCAGCGGATCGAGGCGAACCAGGCGATGGCCGACACGTTCGAGCAGGTCGACTTCATCATCTCGGCCACCAACCCCGGCCCGGCGTTCGCGGCTGATGCCACGAACAGCAGCCCGACGGACACCTTCATCGACCGGGCGAAGGACTCCGAGGTGGCCAAGGTGGCGTTCCGCGGGATCATGGCGTCGTTGCGGATGGTGAACGGCGCGTTCCCTCGCGCATCGAACGCCATGATCGACGCCGTCGTGGAGAAGGTCCCCGACCTGGTCACCATGGGCGGCCTGACGATCATCTCGAACATCTACGGCAACCCGGCGGTGTCGATCCCCGGCGGCACCGTCGACGGACTGCCCGTCGGCATGCAGGTGCTCGCCCGGCACCACCGCGACGCCGAGCTGTTCGACGTCGCCCACTTCGTCGAGCGTGAGTTCGGCTGGCCGAAGGTGGCGCCGAGCGTCGCCGTGGAGCGTCTGGCGACCGCTCCGGGCTGAGGGGCTCGCTGCGTTCCCTCAGGCGGGGAGGATGAGCTCGGCCGCTTGGCGCAGCTGTTCCTTGGTGCCGGCGTGCACGAGGATCTCGGTGACCGCCGAGTCCTTCCATGCGGCGACGCGATCCGCGATGCGTCCGGGCGTGCCGACGAGTGAGATCTCATCCGCGAATTCGAGCGGCACCTCGAACACGGCCTGGTCGGCCTTGCCCTCGAAGAAGAGGTCCTGGATCTTCTCCGCCTGCTCACCGAGGCCCATCCGGGCGGCGAGCTTGGTGTGGTAGTTCTGCCCCTTGGCGCCCATGCCGCCGATGTAGAAGGCGAGCATCGCGCGGGTGCCGGCGAGGGCCTCCTCGAGCGTCTCGGGACGGTCGTCGTCGGTGACACCGAACGCGGCGAGCGCGGCGACCTCGAAGTCGTCTTTCGCCCCGGCCAGCTGGTCGGCGTAGACCTCCTGGCGGTACGGCGAGTAGTAGAGCGGCAGCCAGCCATCCGCGATCTCGGCGGTCTGGGTGACGTTCTTGGGGCCTTCGGCACCGAGGTAGATCGGGATGTGGCGGCGCAGCGGGTGCACGATCGACTTGAGCGGCTTGCCGAGCCCGACCGACCCCTCCCCGCTGTACGGGTGCTGGTGGAACTCGCCCTGGTAGTTCAGGGGCTCCTCGCGGGCGACGACCTGCCGGATGATCTCGACGTACTCACGGGTGCGCACCAGCGGCTTGTTCGACGGCCGGCCGTACCAGCCCTCGACGACCTGCGGGCCGGACACACCGAGACCGAGGCGGAACCGGCCGTTCGAGAGATGGTCGAGTGTGATGGCCGACATCGCCGTGGCGGTCGGAGTGCGGGCGGCGAGCTGCACCACCGAGGTGCCGAGCTCGATCCGCTCGGTCCGCGCCGCGAGGTACGCGAGCGGGGTGAGGGCGTCCGAGCCCCACGCCTCGGCGGTCCACACCGAGGTGAAGCCGAGCTCCTCGGCCGCCACCGCGCGGTCCACCCAGTCGGGTGAGGGCAGCTGGCCCCAGTAGCCGAGTTGCAGTCCGAGCTTCATTCCGGCGCCCTACTTTCCCTGGAAGTTCGGGGTGCGCTTCTCCTTGAAGGCCCGCGGGCCCTCCCTGGCGTCCTCAGAGGCGAACACGTCCCATCCGTAGGTGAACTCGTGCTCGAGTGCCTCGTCCTGGCGCATCCCGTTGGTCTCACGCAGCGTACGCAGGATCGCCTTCACCGACAGCGGCCCGTTGGCGCAGATGGTCTCGCCGATCTCCACGGCCTTCGCGAGTGCCTGCCCGTCGTCGACGACGTAACCGATCAGCCCGAGCGCGAGCGCTTCGTCGGCGGAGATGTGGCGGCCGGTGAGCAGCAGGTCGCATGCGACGGTGTAGGGAATCTGCCGGGGGATGCGGACCACCGAGCCGCCCATCGGGTACAGCGACCACTTCACCTCGGAGATGCCGAACTTCGCGGAGCGACCGGCCACCCGGATCTCGGTCGCTCCGAGCAGTTCGGTGCCGCCGGCGATGGCCACGCCCTCGGCCGCGAGGATGATCGGCACGGCCGGTTGCCATGAACGCAACAGCGCCTTCCAGTGCAGGTCCGGGTCCTCGGCCATGCGCGCCGCCACGTCGATGGCGCCCGGCGGCGGATCACCCTCGTAGCCGCCCGCCATGTCCTTGAGGTCCGCGCCCGAGCAGAAGTCACCACCTGCGCCGGTCAGGACCAACGCCCGGATGTCGGGGTTCTCGTCGGCCTCGGTGAACGCGTCGAGCATGCGGACGAGCATCTCGCCGTTGATCGCGTTCTTCCGCTCGGGCCGATTGAGCGTGACGATGAGCAGGTGGCCCTGCCGTTCGGTCAGGACTGCGGGTTCCGACACGTTGTCCCCCTGTGGTGTGTGTGGCGCGCTGTGGTGTGTGGAGCGCAGACCCTAACGACAGAACTGCAACGTGTTCTACTTCTGTGTCGAAGTGGCTGGCGGTGCCTCAGTCGCCGTCGGGGTCGACGAGGTCGTCGCCCACGTCGGAGGGCCCGCAGTTCTCATCGGTCCACTCGTCGATCCGCTGGCCCGCCGCCTCGAAGCCCTCGAGCTGGTCCTCGAGTTCGGCGATCGCCTCGGGGTCACCCAACTCGACCTGCGCGAGGACGTCGTAGGCCTCGAGCAGTTCCCGGAAGTCGTCAGCGATCTCACTCGGCGGGTCGAGCTGGCGCAGCTGGTCGGCGACCTGCTCGAGCTGCTCGTCCGAGGGGACGGCGGCCTCCTCGGCGAACTCATCCTCGAGCGCCTCCAAGCTGTCACAGAACGCCGCGCTGTCGCCGTTGCCGTCGGCATCGTCGGCGCTGTCGTCGGAGTCACCGCAGCCCAGCAGCACCAGGGCGAGCACCAGCGAGCCGATGACGGCGTGACGTGTGGTGTGCATCTGCGCTCCCATCCTGTCGAGCGGACGTGCCCGGACCCGGCGATCAGAACAGCCGACCGCATGTCGTGTCAATGACCCCGGTCAGTCCGGGACCGGTTCGCCGCTTGCGGCGAGGCGTTCCGCAGCTGCGTCGGGGAAGACGTTGCGGACCAGGTACGGGTCGGTGACGGCGGCGTAGTCCGGTGCGAGCTGCCTGGTGTAGCGCTCGATGTAGAGCAGCTGTTTGCCCACCAGCATCAGCTCACGTGGTGGGGTGCCGCCGAAGTCCTTCATCAGGGTGACGCTCGAGGTGATCAGATCCCCGAGGGACACGTGACTCATGCCCGAATCGAGCATCGTGCCCAGGATCATCCCGATGCGTTCCCCGATCTCCTCGTCGGTGCCCATCCCCTCGGGGAACACCCCGACACGGCGATACGCCCGGGCCACACGTGAGAAGTCGCGGTCGAACACGCAGGTGAAGTAGAGGTCTCGGGCGACGTCGCGCCACTCGTCGCTCAGTTCGCCCATGATCCCGAAGTCGAGGAAGCAGCCGCGGCCGTCGTCGAGCACCCAGATGTTGCCCGCGTGCAGGTCGCCGTGGAACGGGCCGTGTTCGAGCACCGCCTCGGCCCACGCCTTGGCGCCACGCCGCAGCACGAGCTCGGCGTCCACACCACGTCGCTCGAGCCCGTCGAAGTCGTCCATCGGGATGCCGCGGACGCGCTCCATGCAGATCGTGCGCGGCCCGCAGTGGTCCCAGTACACCTCGGGAACGGTGACCCCCTCGTTGTCGCCGAACGACCAGAGCTGGTCGCGGAACCGCTGTTGGTTCCACGCCTCGACGACCGGGTTGAGCTCTTTGGCGGTCAGGGCGTTGAGGTCCTCGACCATTCCCTCGGCGTTCGCGCTGCGGCCCCACTCCAGGCGCTGGGCGACCGAGGCGATGCCGTGGAGCACCCGCAGGTCGCGCGTCATGGCGTCGCGCAGGCCGGGCCGCTGGACCTTGACCACGGCGTCCCGTCCGTCGCTCAGCGTGCAGGCATGCACCTGCCCGATCGACGCCGCCGACAACGGCACCTCGTCGAAGGACTCGAACAGCTCGGCGATCGGCGCACCCAGGTCGCCCTCGATCGTGGCCCGTACGACATCGGCCGGGAACGGCGGCACCTGGTCCAGGCAGCGTCGCGCCGGGCCGGCGAGCCACTGCGGGAACAGCCCTGGCGACGACGCCATGACCTGTCCGAGCTTCACGAAGGTGGGACCCAGGTGGATGAAGCCGTCGATCACCCCCTCGGCGAGTGCGGCACTGGCTGGTCCACGTCGGCGGGGGAGCCAGCGCACGATCGAACGCAGCGCGCGCCACCCGATCACCGCCAGCACGACGATGATGCGCCGAAGTTCCAGCACCCCGAAGCCCGACAGGTCGGGCGCCTCGGTCGTGAGCAGCTCGGATGGCGGTCCGTCGCTGAGCGGACCGGAGCGATGGAACATCTGCACAGGTTCTGTTCCATCGGGCCGACCTGTCAACAGGCGGCACTGAAACCCGACTGGAATGGTCGGGTTTCGGGCAGGGTTGTTGCTGCTGTCGCACGAATCAGTGCTGTCACGAACGAGAGGTGGCCGACGATGTCGATCCTGAACGAGGTCCTGTCAGCGAACGAGGAGTACGCCGCAAGGTTCGGCGAGCGTGCCGAACTCGCCCTGCCCCCGGCCCGGGGGTTCGCGATCCTCACCTGCATGGACGCACGGCTCGATCCTGCGAAGTACGCAGGCCTGAGCGAGGGCGACGCCCACGTGATCCGCAACGCCGGTGGTCGGGCGAGCGACGACGCGATCCGCTCGTTGGTGATCTCGTACAAGTTGCTCGGAACCGCCGAGTGGTTCGTGGTGCACCACACCGACTGCGGCATGGAGTTCTTCACCGACGACGTGATGCGCGGCCTGCTCGCCCAGAGCCTCGACACCGCACAGCTCGGCCCCGCCGGGTTCACCGACGTCGGACACGGTCCGGGCTCGTCCGAGGCGGCGTACATCGACTGGCTCACGATCTCGGACCAGTCCGGCGCGGTGGTCGACGACGTCGCACGGATCCGCAACCACCCGCTGGTGCCGGGTCGCATCCCGATCCACGGGTTCCTCTACGACGTCGGTTCGGGCCGGCTGATCGAGGTGCCCGGGGCGACCGAGGTCGGCGCGGCGACGGGGCCCTAATCTCGGACCCGTGCCCCGGGTCTACCTGCACGAGTTCGTCGACGTGGTCGGAACCCGTCGCGCGCAGTACCAGCACCACATGACGGCCAACTGGTGTCCCGAAGCGGGCCCGCTGCGCCGGCAGCGCTGCTTCGGGGTCTTCTCGGTCGTCGGCTCCACCGGGCGGTGGCCCCAGGTGGTGAACCTGTGGGAGTACGACTCGTGGGACGACCTCGCGCACAACTTCTCGGTCGAGCTCGTCGGGGCCGGTCACCGTGATCCGATGCTGGAGCGGTGGTGGTCCGAAGCCGCGTCCTTCCGCTCGGGCGGGTTTGACCGCGTGCTGGTCGCGCACCGGGACTCACCCGGCATCGAGCAGTGGTGTGCCCGCGGTGGGACCGGTGCGGTGGCGTATCTCCACGAACTCGTGCGGACCGAGCCGGGCGCCGCACCTGAGGTGCTCGACGAGCTGGTTGCCCGCGCCGCGTCGGACCGGGCGCGCCACGGCATCGAGCTGGTCGGCGCGTTCCGGACCGCGCTCCGCTCCCATGACGAGGCGATCGTCGTCAGGTCCGTGCGCAGCTGGGAGGACTGGGCGGACTTCGAGACGGTGGCTGATGACGCTCCGGTTCCCCTGCCGCCGGGCGCGAGCTCGTTGCAACGGATCCTGTTGGTCGACGCTGAGCTGTCGCCGTTGCGGATCGGTCGGCAGCCCACGGCATCGGACCGGCGGCCCATCGACGAGATCTGAGCTGCTGTGGGCTCAGAGGTCGGGCAGACCGAGCCCGAGCGTCGTGCCCGACGTGCCGCCGTCGATCTCGAGCAGCTCACCGGTGACGTACGACGCGGCGGGCGAGCACAGGTACAGCACGCCGGCGGCGATCTCGTCGGGCTGGCCCAGCCGGCCGAGAGGGATCGACGACTCCATCTGGGCGCGAAGGTCGTCGTTCGTGAGCACGATGTCGAGCGCCGAGGTGGCGACCGAGCCGACTTCGATGCCGTTCACCCGGATGCGGGGCGACAGGTCGGCCGCCAGCTCCCGGGTCAGGTGCGACAGCGCCGCCTTGGCCGTGCCGTAGGCCACGAAACCCCGGTCGGGCAGGCGACTGATGGCCGAGGAGATGTTGACCACCGCACCT
>SKRR01000264.1 GCA_007118345.1 Microthrixaceae bacterium
CGTGACACGTTGTGGGCCGCCGTGCGCGCCGCCGGCGGCTGACCCCCTCGTTCTGTGCCGTGGAACGCGTCGATCTCGACGCGTTCCACGGCACGAAACGCCGTGGGAACGGTCAGCGGGAGGAGATGAGGTCGACGGTGGCGTCGAGGCAACGTGGGTCGACGGTGCCGGGCACCAGGATGAACTCGTCGACCCCGGCGGCCTCGGCGTCGTCGAGGGCCCGCAGCACGGCGTCGGGGTTCCACGCAGGGACCGACTGGGCCATCGCACGGGCGAAGCCCTCGCCGAAGATGCGCAGGTAGTCGTGAGTGAACCCTGCCAGAGTGGCCTGCGGGTCATCGACACCGAGCGTGTAGAAGCAACCGCTCACGACGCGGGGCGGGGTGTCACGCCCGGCGTCGTCCCAGGCGGTACGCGCAAGGGCGGCGGCGTCGGCCATCTGGTTGGCGTCGGCGTCGAGGGCGAAACCCGACACGCCGTCGGCCCACCGAGCGGCGCGAGCCATCGCCTTCGGGCCCATCGCCCCGGCCAGCAGCGGCGGGCCATCGGGCTGCACACACGCAGGGCCGACCGGGTCGGCCCCTTCGAATGCGGCGCCACCCGACCAGAGCCGCCGCAGCTCGGCAACCCCGTCGTCGAGGCGCTGGTGGCGGTGCGACATCGACGCACCAGCGGCGAGATAGTCGTGCTCGCGTCCCCCGATGCCGAGCCCGACGGTGAGCCGTCCGTCACAGAGCACGTCGAGGGTGGCGAGCTGCTTGGCGATCACCGGGATCGGGTGGATCGGCAGCACCACGAGATTGACGAACACCCGGACCCGTTCGGTGAGCGCAGCGGCCGCTGCGTTGGTGACGACCATCTCGGGGTTGTGGAACGTGATGCGCTCACCGCACGAGATCGACGAGAACGGCCCGGCGTCGATCCCGCGGCACCACTCGAGCGTGGTGGCACGGGTGGTCCCCTTGGCCATGGTCGGCAACGACACACCGATGTCCATGCACGCACCCTAGGCGGGCGCGCCGCAACCGCTACTCGCCGGGTGCGACGCCCTCGGGTGGGTTCCCTCCGACGCCCGCCACGACGTCGTTGCACCCGTCGCCGCTGCAGGTTCGCCAGTCGAGCACGTCGACGCCGTGGCCGGGTGAGTGGGTGGTGGAACCGTCGGGGTTCTCGACCACGTCGGAGAACGCCACCGTTGCGACGATCCGATCGGTCGTGCCCACCCGAGCAGTCAGCCGGACGGTACGCGACTCGGGCGGTGAGCAACACACGACGCCCATCTCGGCGCCCGGCGCCATCCAGCTCAGCATGCCGTTCAGGGTGAGGTTCCCTCCGAACATCGCAGTGTCGGTCGCGGCGCCCCGCCAACGGAGGTCGAGGTCGGTGAGCGGCAGGTGCGCCTGGCCGAACACCCGGAAGTCGCTCCCCGTCGGCCCTGAATCCGCGTTCACGGTGATGAGAGAGTTCGGCGGCGGACCGGTGTAGGTGTCGCTCTCGAGCGAGAGGCGGACATGCTGGACGTCCGGTGGTCGCATCTCCCACACGGGCCCCGTGTCGTTGGGGTCGTAGAAGCCGATGGTGCGCAGACATCTCGACGGCATGCCGTTGAGGTAGTTGGGCACGCACCGGCTCTCGAACCGCAACGTCAGCGAGACGTCGTCCAGCGTGCGCAGGTTGTCGAGCACCAGGTCGGCACAATCCGGGGCGAGTGGTGCTCCTGGGCCCAACAGGTCGAACGACCATTCCTGGTAGGAGTTCACACCGCCACCCGGAGCCGTGCAGCGAGCACCCGAGGGAGTGCGCAGCTCGAGCTGGACCTGGTGGGGCCTCAGGAAGTTCTGGACGTTGAACGGATTCGGCCACCCTGCCGGAAGCTGCGTGGTGGTCGGGTCGACCGTGACCAGGGCTCGAAGCGAACGCACCGACGGGTCGATGTCACCCAGCGCCGGGTTCTCCAGTGCGGGGAAGCTGAACCCACCGAGCTCGAGCTCGTGGACGAAGCGGCTGTCCTCGACGCGGACCATCGTGCGGTCGGGGTCCGGCACCTGGCAGAAGAGCCGGTCGCAGGTCATCTGCGGAGTGGCGACGCCGTCGGATGCGAGCACGTTCTGCGCGCCGACCCAGTCGTCGCCGCGGCGGACCTCCCCGGCGTCGCCGATCGCAGCGTTGACCTGCGCCTCGACCCGGTTGATCGACAGGTGCATCGTGGGTTCGTAGACGAAGGGTGGGATGAGGCTGACGATCGGATCCATCCGGACCCGGTGGATCACCACCACTTTGGCGTTCTTGAACTCCGAGAGGTCGAACGAACCGCTCTGACAGGTGCCTCCCAGCGCCATCAGGTCGAAGCTGGCGGGCAGATCACCGTTGGGCATCCCCTGGGCGAAATCGGTGGAGGTCCTGCACAACTCGCTGCCGTTGGGCCGCTGGACGATGAAACGGGTACGCCGGTTGCGGATGAGGTCGTTGAGGGCGCCGCCGGCGTCCTCAACCTCGTCCGCGTCCTCGTCCTGCACCACCGGTGCCGACGCTGATTCCCGCCCGTGGATGGCGACCCGCAGCGAGTTGACCGGCCCCTCACCGTCGGTGTCGAGGGTGAACTCCCATCGTCGCTGCGGGAGGCAGACGAAGTTGCTGTCGATGTCGGTGGTGGTCGGATAGTGCGTGGTGAGCGTGCGTGCACGGCACCGGAACGGGGTGTTGAGGTTGCGCCAGCCGGCCAGTCCCGTGCTCGTCGTGGTGACCGGAGGGTCCGGGGTCACGCTGGAGACGCGCACCAGGTCGGACTGGGCCGGCTGCTGGAAGATGCCCGGGTGCGGCTGGGTGTCGGACCCGTCGGCGGTCGCAGGAATCGCGGGACAGACCGCGACCCGCCCCGCCGTGTGCTGCAGTTCCGTCCAGCCGTTGAGCACGATGCTGGCACCAGGCGCCGATGCGTCACACAGGGGCGCGTCGGGGTCGGCGGCCACGCCACTCGCCGCGACGCCGTCGGTGGGCGACCAGCCGGCCGCCTGTCCGAACACGTAGAACGACCCGGCATCGCCGAAGCGCAGTTCGGAACCCCGGAAGGCGTAGACCCCGAACGGGAAGTGGAACGTCGTGTTGCGACACGCGGCCTGGGAGCCGTCGAGCATCTGGCTGAGCTGTTCGGTCTGGGCGCCGTTGTAGGTACCGAACGGGACGACCACCACCGGTCCGGCACAGGTCGGGAGCGAGGCCACCGGCGGCGGGGCCTCGGGCCCGGTGGCGTTGCCGTCGATGTCGCCGAGCAACGAGTCGATCTGGTCGGACTCGCAGGTGGGGTCGTCGTCGAGGTCGCTCACCTGACCCCGGCCGTCACCCGGCTCGCCGGCCAGCGCACCACATCCGGTGCCACCCGAGCCGAGACCCGCCGCCCCTTGGTGGTACTGCCCGCCGACACGCACCGCGGGGCTGCCGCCGTCATCGGTGCGCAACGCTGCCGCCCCGCGGCGCGCCGAGACGCCCGACGCGAAGCGCAGGGGCTCGTGGCCACTGTGGAGCAACGACATCGGCCCGGGATCGGTGGGTGCGCCGCCGAGTGCGGCGAGCCAGGGCAGGCACCCCTCGGGAGTGGTCGCGGCGGAGCAGTTCTGCTGCCAGGGGGAACGACCCCGGTAGCCGTCGCGGCCGATCAGCCGCACCTGGTCGCTACCGCCACCCGCTTCCTCGGGGCTGCACGACACGTCGACGGTCACGTCGTCGCCGGTGGCGGGGGTGCCCTGGTCGAACTCCACGTCGGTGAGGTACGGCTGGTCGATCCCGGCGCAAGGGCGTTCGCGCATCCGGTTGATGGCGGTCTCGATCGCGGCGTCGGCAGCGCGGGACTCGCGCGCGCTGCGTTCGGCCGACTCGGTCACCCGCATGCTGGTGCTGAGCAGGCCGAACAACGCTCCGATGACGAGGGCGGTGAAGGCGATGACGGCGAGCACCGTGATGAGTGCCACGCCCCGCTGGTCGCGACCGGGGGGCACGTCGCCGTGCAGCCTCACTTGGTCACCTCGTTGGGCACGTCGATCCAGGCACTCCACGCGATCGCTCCACCGGCGGTGGCCTCGGTGCCGACCCGGGCGCGCACACTGCTACCGGCCCCGCACGGGTTCGGCGGCAGGGCGCGTCTCGGCTCCTCGCTGGCCGCGGTCGCCAGTCCGGTGATCGACCGCGCACAACTGTTGCTGGAGCTCTCGAGCTCGACCATGTACCGGCGGGCGCCGGGCCGGGGGTTCCACACGAGCGCGCCGTTCTCGACCCGCACACCGGTCGGGGCCAGCGGTGTGCCGGGGATGACGACCAGCGCCGAGCGGGTCGCGGTACGACCCTCGGCATCGCGCACCGTGAGCCGGGCCGTGTAGGTGCCGATCGCCGGGTAGGTGTGGGTGATGACGGGGCCGCCGGTGCCGGATCCGGCCAGCAGCCCGAAGTTCCACTCGTAGGTGAGCCCCACGCCGCTCGATCCGCTGGCGTCGAAGGTGACCTGACGGGCCGCACCGACCTGCACCTGGACCGCTGCCACGGGCGCCCCGGGGTCGTCGGGCTCTCCGGGCTCTCCGGGATCGCCGGGATCGCCGGGGTCCACCGGCCCGGGGTCGTTCGGGTCGACGTCCTCGTCGCCGGGCGGCGGGTCGGGGTCGAGGACGGGAACGATCGCGGCATCGGTGTGGCGGCCACCACGATCATCGGTGACGGTCAGCTCGACGACGAGGTTGCCGAAGGCCCACTCGGGCACCGCCCACTGAGCGGTGACGCCTGACAGGAGCAACTCCAGGCCCTCGGCGCCATCGAGGTCGCTGTAGATGCGCCATTCATGGCCGGTGACCTGGCCGTCCGGGTCGCTCGATGCTGCACCCGAGAGCAGGAGCACGGACTCGCCGGCCACCACCGGCGTCGGTGTGGCCTCGATCCGTGCGGTCGGCGGCTGGTTCGTCACCGTCGCGATGCGGCGATAGGTGGAGCTGGTGCCGCCGTCGGGATCGGTCACAGTGAGGCGTGCCACGTAGGTGCCCAACTCCGAGAGCACGATCGTGTGCTCGACACCGTCGCGGAGCTCGACCGGCGAGCCGCTCCCCTCTGGTCCCGTCGGCAGCTCCCACCGGAACGTCAGATCGGCGTCGTCGCCGTCGGGATCGGTGGAACGTGCACCACTCAGGCGCACCTCGATGGCGGGCGACGCGGGGACCTCTGTGCGCTCGACGTCGATCACGGCGATCGGGAGGATGTTGCCGGTGCCGGCATCGCGGTCGAGTGAGCGGGCGTCGGCCCGACGGATGGCGCTCAGCTCGACCAGGTCGGCGCTGCCGGGCACAGCGACCCGCAGGCTGACCCGACGGCATGCTGCGTCGTCACCCGATTGCCGGCCTTCGTGGCACTCGCCCACGGTGCGGTCGGGGTCATCGACGACACGCTCGACCACCTGGGTGGTGTCGATGAGTTCGCCGGTGTCGGCGGCACACCGGTCGCGCCACAGTGCGAGGTCGTCGCTGCCGTCCCTCGCGGGCGCCACCGAGTAGATCGTCTTGACCAGACCTCCGCGCTGGGCGAGCAGCACCAGCAGCTGGCGTCCGTCCTCTCCGCCGCCGCCGATGCACTCCTGGCGCCAGGTCTCCCAACGGTCGTCCGCCGGTCCACCGTCGTAGTCGTCGGCCTCGCCGGCGCTCGTGACATCGGGCGTGAAGTGGGTGCGCAGCAGGCCGGCCTGCGCGGTGCGGACCATGCCGTCCTGTTCGACCGGCTGCTGGCGCATGACCAGCACCGTCCAGGCGAGCAGCGGGCCGACGAGCAACCCGGTGATCCCGACGACGAGCAGGACCTCGATGAGGGTGAACCCGGATTCACCCTGGCTCGAGCGCGACCGGTGACGACGCAGCGCCGCGGAGAGGGACGTCATCTGCGGATCACGATCTGCGCGGACCGTTCGAGGTCACGGAACGAAGTGGTGAGCGTGAGACGCTGGGCGCCGCCGTCGGAGGCGGGGCAGCTCTCGACGAAACCATCCCCGGCACGGTCCCAGTACTCGACGTCGACGATGTCCACCTCGACGCCCTCAGGTGGGGACCAGTCGCCGTTCGCGGGGTCGTACCCGCCGCGGTAGCTCGTGGGGGTGGGTGCGGGGTC
>SKRR01000163.1 GCA_007118345.1 Microthrixaceae bacterium
ACCCGCACGGCTGGATGCGCCCGGTGGACCGGATCCTCGTCGACGCAGGCATCGACCCGCACGCCGTGCGCCCGTGAGCCACCCGATCGGTGTCACAGCCGGTCGGTAGCGTCATCGTGGTCGGCTCGGCGCGACACCCACGCCGGCACCGCTTCCCCTCCCCAGCCACCCACGACGAGGGGAGCGTGCTGTGCACTCCTACGACCGACCACCCACCCGCCCCGGCGGAACGCTGCGGGCCGAGCTCGATCCACCCCCGCTGCGGTCGGTCGACGACCTGATCCGCTGGGCGTCGACCGAGCCGGCCTTCGGCGCAAAGGAGGAGATCGTGGTGTGGCACCTCGATGCGTCGGGCGAGGTCACCTGCTGGCAGCACGCGTGTTCCCACGCCACGCTCCCGGGCTGGTCGAGTGATCCGTCGCCGCTGCTGCTCGCCCGCCTCAGCGGGCTCGACCGCGGCGGGTGCGGCGGCAACTGGCTGATCACCGACTCCCGCACGCCCTACAGCGTGTCGCCCGTGCCGCCCGACGCCGTCGATGCCGAGGCCTTCACCGTGCTCCACGACGAGCTGGCCGACATCGGCGTCCGGTTGGTCGACGTGGTCATCTTCGACGCTGCCGGCCATTGGTGGTCGGGCCGGGAGCTCGCCGGCGACACCACCGGCTGGCCCGACCCCGCAGCAGCGTGAGGTTCAGGCCGACGCGCGGTCCTTCGCGACGGGGCTCGCGTAGCGGCGGTCGGCGCACCGCACGATCTCATGGCCCACCTCGGCGATGCGGAAGTCCCCGATCGGGGTGCCGCTGCCCCGGTTGCACACGTACGCCACCGCGAGGTCACGCTCCGGGTCCGCCCAGGCTCCTGACCCGCCGAAGCCGAAGTGCCCGAACGCGGAGCCCACCGTGCCCCGACTGGTGAACACCCGGTGGTAGCCGAGCCGCCAATCCATCGGGAGCACGAGCACCAGGTCGAAGCCACGTCCGTGCACCGTCGACGCGGCCTCGACCGTCTCGGGTGAGAGCAGTCGCACGCCGTCGACCTCGCCGCGCCCGGCGAGCATCGCGTAGAGCTTGCCGAGCGAGCGGGCACCGAAGAACCCGTTGGCCGCCGGCACCTCGGCGTCCATGATCCCGGGTCCGATCATCACGTCCTCCACGCCCCGGGGTGCGAGGGCGTTGGCCAGACGACGGGTGTTCACCGGCAGCGGGAGCGCCGAGACGACCTTGCCCATCTGCTTGCCGATCTCCTTCTCGACACGGCGGACCGGCGCCCACCCGGGCCGCGGCACCCGGAACGGCTCCAGCGGGGCGACCCGGCCCCGCCCTGCCGGTGGGATGCCGATCGTCAACCCCTCGAGTCCGAGCGGCTCGGCCAGCTCGGTGCGAACGAACTCGCCGATCGCCTGGCCGGACACCCTGCGCACGAGCTCACCGGCGAGCCAGCCGTAGGTCAACGCGTGGTAGCCGTGCTGGGTGCCGGGCTCGTAGGCGGGTGGCGCCGCGGCGAGCGCGTCGCACATGCGCTCCCAGTCGAGCATGTCGTGTGCGTCGTCGACGAGGCTGCGGATCCGGTGCAGCCCGGCGGAGTGGGTCAGCACGTGCCGGACCGTGACCGCCTCCTTGCCGTTCTGTGCGAACTCCGGCCAGTAGGTGGCCACCGGTGCGTCGTAGTCGAGCTGGCCGCGGTCGGCGAGGAGGTGCACCGCGGTCGTCACGACCCCCTTGGTGGTCGAGAAGCACATCGCCACCGTGTCGTGCGCCCACGGGTCGGGCTCGCCGTCGGGGCCCTGCTCGGTGCGGACGCCGCCCCACAGGTCCACCACCAACTCGCCCCGGTGGTACACCGCGAGCGCGGCGCCGCCGCTGGTCCGTTCGATCTGTCGCCGGAACAGCGCCGCCACCTCACCGAAGTCGGCATGGAGGTTCCCCCGCATCGCGTCACCGTACTGCCGAACCACCTTCGGTGCGATCAGCAGGATCACCCAAGCGCGGGTCGGTTCGTCGCCGCGAACAGGTCAGCGCACGTCGATGACCGCGACGGTGCAGTTGTCGAGCCCGCCGGCGGCGTCCGCGAGCTCGACGAGGGTGCGCACCACCTCGGCGGGGTCCTCGAGGGAGTCGAGCACCAGAGAGATCACGTCGCCGGGCACGAACCCCGACAGGCCGTCGGTGCACACCAGCAGCCGTCGCGGCGCGGGATGGTCGTCCTCGTGCAGGTGCACGTCGACCGCGTCCAGCCGGTCGAACCCACCGAGCGACTGGGTGACCATCCCCGAACGCGACACCTCGGCGGCCGGGACGTCGTCGACGGTGAGCTGCACCAGCTCCGGCGGCGACGTGTCCCGTTCGAGCACGAACACGGGGCTGTCGCCCACGTTGACCACGACGACGCCGTCGTCGTGGACCAGCACGGCGGCGAGCGTGGTGCCCATCCCCGAGGTCGCCTCGTCCATCTCGTCGTGCAGTCGTTCGTTGGCCGCCAGGACCGCGTCGACCAGCTCGGCGGGGGAGCCGGGTGCGAGGTCGAGCAGCGCACGGACCGCCGACCGGCTCGCGATGTCGCCGCCGGGGTGCCCGCCGAGCCCGTCGGTGACCACCACCAACGTCGGCGTCGGCGCGTCGTCGATGCCGAAGGGCTCGTCGTCCGCGTCGGGTTCGGTCACCTCGGACCCGGCCCGGAAGCCCACGTGGTCCTCGTTGCGGCGGCGAACCCGCCCGAGGCTGCTGCACGCCCGCACCGAGACGGTGCGCGTGGGGGGTGGTGTCGGCTCCGGCATCAGGGTGCAGATGCTTCCCGAACCTGCCCGTCGTGTCGAACGGGACGCAGGCCCGCTCAGCAGCCGCGGGGATGCGCGGTTGCGGTGTCGCAGGGGGGTGCCACACTGGTCCGCGAGGCAACTCGCTCCGGAGGGGATCGGATGAGCATCAACTCGACACGCGGTCTGCTGTACAAGATCGCCCGGCTGCTCGGCGACGCGAACGCCGTGCAGCGCGGCACCGTCCACAAACGGATCGGGCGTCGCTACGCCGGACGGGTCACCGGGCGGGGGCTCGGGCGGATCTTCCGGTGAGCTCCGTGGGTGACGCCGATCGGTAGCGTGTCGCACATCCCGTCGGTCCCAGGAGGTCAGGGTGAGCGAACGGCTCGTGGTGATCGGTGGTGACGCCGCTGGCATGAGCGCCGCGTCCCAGGCCCGGCGGTTGCGGCCCGACCCTGCGGACCTGCGCATCGTCGTGTTCGAACAGGGTCCCGTCACCTCGTACGCCGCGTGCGGTCTGCCCTATGTGGTCGGCGGCGAGGTCGACGAGTTCGACCGTCTGGTGGTCCGCACCCCCGAGGAGTTCGCCGAACGCGACATCGAGGCCTTCGTGCGTCACGAGGTCACCGGTGTCGACACCGCGGCGCGGACCGTCACCGTCACCGGTCTCGACCGCGGCGACGAGCGCACCGAGTCCTACGACCACCTGCTGATCGCCACCGGCTCGGTCACGCTCCGGCCACCGGTCCCGGGGCTCGATGCCGACGGTGTGCACGAGCTGCGGACGATCCCCGACGGCCGGGCGCTCGACGCGGCGGCCGGCCGGGCGCGCCGGGCGGTCGTCGTCGGCGGCGGGTACATCGGCCTCGAGGTGGCGGAGCAACTCCGGCGACGGGGCCTCGGCGTGACCCTCGTGGAGGGCGCCGACCAACCGATGACCACCCTCGATCCCGACATGGCCAGCCACGTCACCGACGCACTCGAACGGCTCGGGGTCGAGGTGCGCCTCGGGCACCAGGTCGAGCGCATCGACGTCGACGACGGCGCCGCCCGAGCGGTGGTCACCGCCGAGGGGTGGTTCCCCGCCGACCTGATCGTGCTGGGGATGGGGGTCCGCCCCGCCGCCGGGCTCGCCGAGGCGGCGGGCGTGCCCCTGGGCGACGCGGGCGGCATCGTCGTCGACGAACGGCAGCGGACCACCGTGCCCGGCGTGTGGGCAGCGGGCGACTGCGTCGAGTCGCACCACCGGGTCTCGGGCCGGTCGGTGGTGGTGGCGCTCGGCACCCACGCCAACAAACAAGGCCGGGTGGCGGGCACCAACCTCGGTGGCGGCGACGCGACCTTCGACGGTGTCCTCGGCACGGCCATCACCCGCGTCGGTGACCTCGAGGTGGCGCGCACCGGTCTGAACGAGGCGGAGGCCGCCGACGCCGGGTTCGACCACGTGTCGGCCACCGCGGCGGCGACCAGCCGGGCCGGGTACTTCCCGGGTGCCGAGGACGCCGTGGTCAAACTCGTCGCCGAACGCAGCTCCGGCCGCCTGCTCGGAGGCCAGGTCGTCGGTGGCGACGGCGCCGGGAAGCGGATCGACACGATCGCGACGGCGTTGTGGACGTCGATGTCGGTGCGGGACCTGGCAGGGGTCGACCTGTCGTACGCGCCGCCGTTCTCCCCGGTGTGGGACCCGGTCCTGCTCGCCGCCGGGCGCACGGTCGGAGCACTCGACGGCTGACGACGCCCAGGTTCGAACTGTGTCGCGGAACGCGTCGAATTCGACGCGTTCCGCGACACAGTTCCACCGGGGAGCGGGGACGGTCGGGTCCGACAGGATGGGGCGATGCCGCCGGACCCGACCACGCCGAAGCGCTCCCCGCTGATCCGTCGACGACCCGTCACCCCTCTCCCAAGGTGTCGGGCTGTGTTCCACGAGTGGACGCTGGTCCACGGGTGGCGGCACGTGTCGATCGGACCGTGCACACATCATGGTCAGGGGGTGTGACAACGCGAGGTTGCGTCGGCTCCGGGCAGGCGGTGCGCGTGGTGCTGTACGCAGCGGCCTGCGGACGAGGGTCACGCCCCATCACGGTGACCCCCGCCCACACGCCGATGCGCGATCTTATCGCCGCGACACACCCCTGAGGGTGTCGCGGGTCACCCCCCAGGGGTGTCCCCGGGGCCCGACGACGGTGGTCAGCCCAGGTCGACCCGACCCGTGCGCACCTCGACGTCATGGGTGCGGACCGGCCCGAAGACCCGCCGGAGGGTGAGTGTGGCCAGGGCCGCGGCCTGACGGATCGCCTCGCCGGTCGAGGACGGGGTGATCGTGACCCACTCGCGGGTCCGGTTCCCGCCCTCCTCCGTCGGTGCGGACCACCCCAGATCACGCAGTGCACGCCGCTCGCGACGGGTGAGCAGGTCGTAGCCGACGAGATGGCGGTCGCCGACGACCTCGGCGACGAGGTGCGAGGCGTCCTCGGTCATGAACTGCACGTAGCGACCGGTCGCCGGCACGTCCAGCACCAGGTAGGTGGCGGCCTCGTCGATCAGGCGGCGCAGCCAACCGGCGAGCTGGAGCTCGAACAGCTCCGGCTCGGTGTCGACCAGCCTGGGTGACTCGTCGGCGAGCCGTCCCCGCCGGTCCTCCGGCGCGAGCACCTCCGGGTCGAGGTTCGCATCGCCCACGACGCCGGCGAACGCCCGGTTGAGCTCGATCGCGTGGGCGTAGAGCTCCCGACGGTGACCGTCGGGGAAGCGCACGAACGGGATCACGAGCAGCTGCATCGTCGGATCGGCGAGGTGACACACCGCAGCGGTGTCGTCGCCGGTCCCGGTCAGCCGTTCGAGTGGTGTGCCGGGGGCGAAGACCCACCCGCCGATGGTCTCGCCGACGCCGTCGACGCAGGTCATGGCGACGTCGAGCGGATCACCCACCCGGGTGAACACGTACTGCTCCACCGAGCTCGGCCCGAGCGCGGACGGCAGCTCGACCCACTGCTCGTGGATCGGGCGTCCGGTGTGCGGGTGCTGGGCGACGACCTTGAGGTCGACGGCGATCGCGTTGGACGTGGCCATGCTGCCCCCCTGCTCCGTCCTGGCGTGAGCATGCCACGGGGTTCGCGCCGCCTGTCGGCAAAAAGGGCGGGCCGAGCGATCGTGCTGCACATCGGGGTCGGAGCAGGTGTCGCGGTGATCAGCTGGCAGCGGCCGCGCGCCGGGGTGGGTTTCCAGCAGGGCCGTCCCACGGACACCGAGCCGCGACCGCTGCAGGAACAGACCAAAGGCGACCAGCACCACCAACGCCATGCCCGCCATCACCAGGTCCTTCGGGCGGAGCTGCACGAGCCCGAGGTCGACGGTCGGGGCCTGG
>SKRR01000097.1 GCA_007118345.1 Microthrixaceae bacterium
CTGGGACAGATCAAGTCGGTGGCCATCTCCCCGGTCGAGCTGGACGCTGCGTTCGAGGAGGGCGTGCAGTTCGACGGCTCCGCGATCGACGGGTTCAGCCGGGTCCAGGAGAGCGACGTCCTCGCCTTCCCCGATCCCAACTCGTTCCAACTGATGCCCGGCACCGGCGGTGAGGAGCTCACCGCACGGATCTTCTGCGACATCGCCAACCTCGACGGCACGCCGTTCGAGGGCGACCCGCGCCAGGTCTTCAAGCGCAACCTGTCCGAGGCCGCCGGTCACGGCTTCCAGTTCATGTGCGCCCCCGAGGTCGAGTTCTTCTACCTCGCCGACGACACCACCGATGGGCCCCGGCCGCTCGACAACGCCAGCTACTTCGACCTGACGACCCACGACGAGTCCACCGACATCCGCCGCCGGACGATCCAGCGCCTCGAAGCCACGGGCATCCCCGTCGAGTACTCCTTCCATGAGGACGCGCCCTCGCAGCACGAGATCGACCTGCGCTACACCGACGGGCTCGCCATGGCCGACAACGTCGTCGCGCTCCGCATGATCGTGCGAGAGGTCGCCATGGCCGCGGGCGTGCACGCGACGTTCATGCCCAAGCCCATGGAGGGCGTCCAGGGTTCGGGGATGCACACGCACCTCTCGCTGTGGCGCGGCGACGAGAACGCCTTCCACGACCCGGCGGACCCCGTCGGCCTGTCGTCGGTCGCCCGCGGATTCATCGCAGGGCTCCTGCACCACGCATCAGAGATCACCGCGGTCACCAACCAGCTCGTCAACTCCTACAAGCGGCTGGTCGCGGGGTTCGAGGCACCCGTCCACATCTCCTGGGCGCGCAACAACCGCTCCGCGCTCGTGCGCGTCCCCGTGCCGAAGAAGGGCAAGGAGGACCAGGGCACCCGCCTCGAGTACCGGGCGATCGACCCGGCGTGCAATCCCTATCTGGCCTTCTCGCTGCTGCTCGCCGCCGGACTGCGCGGCATCAACGAAGGCTACGAGCTCCCCGAGGAGTCGGCGGTCAACCTGTTCGAGACCACCGAGGCCGACCGTCGCTCGAGCGACAGCGGCATGTTGCCCACCAACCTCTCGACCGCCCTCGACGTGATGGAGGATTCCGATCTGGTGCGCGAAGCCCTCGGCGAGCACATCTTCGAGTGGTTCCTGCGCAACAAGCGAGCCGAGTGGGCCGCCTACCGGACCCACGTGAGCAGCTTCGAGCTGAAGCGCTACCTCAGGGCCTGGTGAACCGACGTGCAACCGTTGCTCATCTGGCCGGCCCCGCCACCACCCGACCTCGTCCGTGTGCTCGACCTGGCCGGTCTGCCATGGGCGGCGTGCGCCACGGAGACCGACGCACGAGCGGGGGTGTGGTCGGGCGCAGTGGTGGCGGCGGACGACGATGCCGAAGCCGGTTTCTCGATGGCCCGCTCGCTGCGCCGGGGTGACCTCGCCGTCGCCCCCCTGCTCCTGCTCGTGCGCGGCACCCATCTCGGCGACCTCGACGGCCGTCACGACACGTTCGACGACTTCTGCGTCGCGCCGTTCCATCCCGCCGAGCTCGAGGCACGCCTCCGCCACCTCCTGGCGGCGGAGCCCGGCGTCGAGGCCGGGCCGGAGATCGTCGAGTACGAGCCCCTGGTGCTGAACCTCGAGACCTACCAGGCCTCGATCGAGGGACGCCCGCTCGACCTGACCTACATGGAGTACGAGCTGCTGAAGTTCCTCGCGTCGAACCCGGGGCGGGTCTTCACACGCGAGACCCTGTTGTCGAGGGTGTGGGGGTACGAGTACTACGGCGGCGCCCGCACCGTCGACGTCCACATCCGCCGCTTGCGCGCCAAGCTCGGCGAGGAGCACGCCGGGCTGATCCAGACCGTGCGGTCGGTGGGCTACAAGTTCGGCGAGTCACGCTGGAACGCCTGACCTCGGAACCCTGATCCCGGGACGTCCGCCCGGCTCTTGGCCCGCCGCCCGGCACGTTCTAGCGTCTCGGAACGGAGGAGGAGCCGTGGTACGTGCAGGCAGATTCAGTCGCGCCGCCGTTCGAGCGGACCGGCGCCCGGCGCGACCGACCAGGTCAGAGGCGGCAATCGGACAGCGCGACCTCGTCGGTTGCGACCCGCTCGAGGTTCGCATCGGTCAGCACTCCGTCGAGCGGCGGAGTCGCGTAGTTCCAGAAACGAGCGTTGGTGCCCCACCCGAGCAGGCCCGCGGCCCGCACCTGATCCAGGCCGTCGTCCGAGCCGAGGACCGCCGGGTATTCGCCGTCCACGGAGGTCACACGAGCTGCCACGAGCGCCGTGAGGACCACACGCCGCTCCGCCTGACACGTCCGGACCAACGCGTCGTCCCGCAGACCGCTCACCCCCACCACGACGACACCGGCCAGGACGGCCAACACGGCCACCACGGCCAGCAGTTCGACGAGCGTGAACCCACCTTGGTTGCGCGCGCGTGCCCGCGGAGCGTTCAGAACCATGTCGTCTCCCTCGGCACGACGGTAACGCCGTGAACCAGCACGCGCCACGTCGACAGTTCCGACTGCTCTCGATGCTCGGTCTGGCCGTGCTCCTCGGTGGAGGGGTGTGGTGGTGGAGCTCGTCCGACTCGACCGACGCCGACCAGCTCGACACCGCCCTCCCCCGGGCGCCGCAGGACGGCCCTGCCAGCGGCGACGCCGCGGTGCCCGACGGCGACCACTCGGTGTCGGTGACGCGCGAAGGCCCACCACCGGAGGCCGCTCGGCGCTGCACCGGCAGCCGGGCGGGGCGAGCGGAGTGCCGCATCGTCGGTTCGTTGGTCGGCGACGGCCCTCCGGTCGACGATCAACTGCCGCTGCTCGAGGGGCGGCCTGCCACCCTCGGTCGACCGGCCATCGCGGACGCAGCAGATCCCGACGTCCTCGTCGACGGCCTCACCTACTACTTCTTCTCGACCTCGGCGGAGTGGCTGAACGTGCCCGTCGCCACGGTACCGGCCGGCGCGCTGGTCGAACGTCCCGACGGATCGGGCTTCGAGATCGATCCCGACTCCGGCCTCGTCCGGCTCGACGGCGGGATCGAGCGAACCGATGCCATGCCGACGTACCCACCCTGGGCGATCGACACCGGCATCTGGGCCCCGACGGTGGAGCAACTCGATGGCCGCTACGTGATGTTCTTCGCCGCCAAGCGTCCGAACGCCCCCGATCCGATCAACCAGGAGTGCATCGGTCGCGCCGTCGCCTCGCGTCCCTCAGGGCCCTACCGACCCGACCCGGAACCGTTCACCTGCGGCATCAGCGGGATCCACGGGGCGCTCGACCCCGCGTTCCACCGGGACCACGACGGGTCGCTGACGCTCCACGTCGCCTACGGCGGCAGCTCGACACCCCTGTGGTCCATTCCCCTCGCGGGCGACGGCAGCGCGACGGGGCCTGCGGAACCCCTCCTGCCGATGCAACAGCCGTGGGAGTACTGGTTCCTCGAGAACCCGTCGATGATCCACGACGGCACCCACTACCTGCTGGCATACTCCGCCGGCGACTGGCGCGATGCCTCCTACTCGACGGGTCTGGCACGATGTCGGACGCCGAGGGGTCCGTGCAGATCCGATCCGTCGGGCCCATGGCTGGCGAGCAGCGGTCCGGTGACCGGACCAGGCGGGCTGGCCTTCTTCCACGACGTCCACGGTGACCTCATGGCGGTCCACCACGGCTACCCTGCCGGAGGCGAGGCGGCATTCGGTGCGCGTTCGACGTTCATCCGTCGCGTCGAGCTGGACGACGTCTCCATCACCCTGCGCTGACCTCGTCCGCGACAGGTCAGGGCCGTGGATCAGGTGTTGAGCTCGATGAGCTCGCTGCCCTCGTTGAGGTACTCGCCCTCTTTGCGCAGCGAGTGGCCGAGGATGACCGAGATGATCGCACCGATCGCGAAGAACGAGATCGGCAGCACCACCAGCAGGAAGATCGAGATCAGCAGCGGTCCGAGCATGTGATCATCCTAGGTGCGCCCAGGCTTCGACCTCGACCCGGGCACCGAAGGGCAACCCGGCCACGGCGACCGCTGATCGGGCCGGGAGGTGGTCACCGAACCATGCCGCGTACCGCTCGTTCATCACGGCGTAGTCCTCCATGTCGACGAGGAACACCGTGGTCTTGGCGATCTGCTGCTTCGCCAACCCGTGCTGGTCGAGCAACCGGCCCAGGTTCGCGAGCGCAGCGTCGACCTGGTCGCCGACGTCGTCGGGCAACCCGTCCTCGACGAGTCCGATCTGCCCGGAGATGCAGGCCCACTCACCGGCTCGGAACAGCGGGCTGTAGGGAAGGGCGGTCATGGCAGCTCCTCGGTGGGTCGGGCGGCGGGGCGCGATGTGGCCACGGTACCGGTGCTGGCTAGGTTGCAGGGCCGTGAACCACCGAGCGCGACCTCGACACCCTGGCGGCGGTGCCCGTCCCTCCCACAACTTGGGTCGTCGCGCGTTCCTGCGGGGCGGTGTCGGTGCAGTGGCCCTGGGCGGGATCGCAGCCTGCAGCACCGAGGGTGACTTCGTGAGCGAGGGCGTGTCCGCCGGACCGGACTCGACGCTGACGGCGCTGTTTCCTCGCGACGTCGCCTACACCCCCGCCACCACGCCGTTCCGGCTCGCCTACACCCTGACCGATGCCGAGGGCGTGCCGCTGCGGGAGCTGGGAGGCCCCCTGACGTTCACGGTGTCCTTCGACGGCGAGCCCATCGGCGATCCCGTCGAGGTGGCGCCCCATGGCGACGGGGTGCCGCGCCCCTACCTCCCCCTCCCGATCGAGTTCCCCCGTCCCGGCATCTACGACGTCGAGACCGAGCACGACGGACGCCGGCTCAACTCCCAGGTGCAGGTGTTCCCGGCCGAGGAGATCGAGCAACCGCTCGTGGGTCAGGACCTGCCGCCGGTGCCCACGCCCACCACGACCCAGGCGTTCGAGGTCAACCCGATCTGCACGCTCAACCCACAGTGCCCCTTCCACGCGCACGACCTGCGTGACGTGGTCGGTCAGGGCACCCCGGTCGCGGTGCTGCTCGCGTCGCCGGCCTACTGCAGCACCACGGTCTGCGGCCCGATCCTCGACCTGCTGATCGACGAGGCGGAAGGTCGGGACGACCTCCTGACCATCCATTCCGAGGTGTACCGCAACCCGAAGGGGGTGCGCGACCTCAGCGAAGCGCTGCTCGCTCCGCTGCCGATGGACTACAACATGCCCTTCGAGCCGTGCCTGTTCGTCGCGGATGGCGACGGGCAACTGGTCGCACGCGGCGACATCGTGATCGACCGCGTCGAGATCGCCGAGATGCTGGACCTGGTCAGCTGAAGCTCTGGCCGCAGCCGCAGGTGCGCTGCGCGTTCGGGTTCGTGATCGCGAACCCGGACTCCTCGAGACCGTCCTTGTAGTCGAGCGTGGCACCGGTGAGGAGCTGGGCGCTGGACGGATCGACGATGACCTTCACGCCGTCGAGCTCCGCGGTCATGTCGTCCTCGGCGACGTCGGTGTCGAAGAACATCTCGTACGCGAACCCCGAGCATCCGCCGGGACGGACCGCGACACGGAGCCCGAGCTGCTCGTCACCCTCGGCGGCGATCAGCTGGCGGACCTTGTCGGTTGCGGTGTCGGTGAGGGTGATCATTTCGGCCTCCGGGCAACACGTTGCAGGACTTTGTCAGACGGTGGACCCGTGACCCATCTCGGGTTTCACCGGTCCAGACAGTGTAAACTCTACCGCAGACCGCGACCGACACAACAGCGTCGTTCGTGGGGCGCTCAGGGTGACCGCACCGGAGTGGGGCGGACCTGCGAACGGCACGGTTCCCGATGGGACAGATCGTTGAACGACCGGACCTCGGCGCCACCGGTCTCGTCGACGAACCCCTCGAGCAATCCCCGGTGGAGCGAGCAGACGAGGTCGGGGTCCGACTCGGCGAGGTCGGCGAACGGGCAATGGGTGAACGCGACGGTCGCCACGCCGTCCTCATCCACCCGAGCAGGGTCGAAACCGAGTTCGTCGAGCATCCGGACCGCTGCGTCGACACACGGCCGACCGGCTCCGGCACCCCGATGGGCGAGTCGGCGTCCTTCC
>SKRR01000293.1 GCA_007118345.1 Microthrixaceae bacterium
GAAGAGCAGGTGGGGCTCGTCGACGGGCAGCAGTGGCGCGAGTGCCTCGGCGAACTCGATCGTCGTGCGGTTGCCGTTGCCGAGCAGGGTCGAGTGCGCCACCCGGCCGAGCTGTTCGACCGCTGCGGCGTCGAGCTCTGGCACCCGGTGTCCGAGGGTGGTGACCCACAACGAGCTGATGGCGTCGAGATACCGCCGACCGTCGACGTCGATCAGCTCCCGACCCTCGGCGGACTCCACGATGACGGGCGAGTTGTCGGCGTAGGTCGCCATCTGGGTGAAGCCGTGCCACACCACCGCTGCGTCGCGCTGCACCCACTCGTCGTGGCGGTTCCCGGAGCTGTCGTCCACGACCGGAACCGTACCGGTTCGACCGGCGCGGACCGGCAACGAGCACGGGAGTGTTGCAGTCTGCGACGAAAGCTGTTAGGTATGCTTGACATGATCGCTCGTCCCTGTACCACCCACCTCCGGCTCGCGGCGGCGCTCGCCCACTCCGCCGAGGGGATCGACCTGGAGCTCTGGATGGGAGGCACCGATCCGCTCGTCGTGTCGCGCCGGAGGGATCGCCGCGTCGACCTGTCCCCGTGCGAGCTGCGGCGGCTCGTGCTGGGCGCCGCGACGAACGGCCCCGCAGCCGTGGTCGCCGGCTGGATCCGCCGGCTGGACGCGCTGGCCGTCGCCGGTCGTGGCGTCGCGCCGAGCCTCGGGGGCGTCTGGCGAGTCGACCACGACGGCGTGGGTTCCTGGGTCTGGGCCACGACCCTGCCCGGTTCGAAGGTGGCGCTCGCGGTGGCCGATGCCGCCACCGGCCTGCTCGCTGACGGCGAGGCGGACGCATCGGTCGTCGAGTGCTGTGGTGCCACCGTCAAGGTCGATGACGAGCTCGGCGTGTCGGTGGTGAGCATCGAGGAGCCCTGCAGTGAGATCCGCGACCAGGTCGGTCGTCTCGCGCAGGGCCTCGCCGCTCGTCTCCGTGTCGAGGAGCTGCTCCACGAAGCAGAGAGGACGATCAGGAACGGGTCCGCTGGACTGTGAGACCCGCGGGTGGGGCCGTTAGCGTTCGGCCGGTCCCACCCCCCGAAAGGCCGCTTCCGCTGTGAGCACCATCGACGACGTCGTCCCCGACGACGCGCAGCCCGATCCGACCGACGGTGATGCGTTCGGGCCGCTTCCCCGCGGCCGGATCAACCCGCGGGCCTCCATCCCGTTCTTCCTCGTCCACCTGGTGCCGCTGCTGGCGATCTTCACCGGCGTGTCCACCACCGCGCTCGTACTGCTGGCGGTGACCTTCTGGGGTCGCATGTTCTTCATCACCGGCGGCTACCACCGCTACTTCGCCCACCGCACCTTCCGGACAGGTCGCGTGTTCCAGTTCATCCTGGCGTTCGGTGGCAACACGGCCGTGCAGAAGGGTCCGCTGTGGTGGGCGGGGCACCATCGGATCCACCACCGCTTCACCGACACCGAGCTGGACCCACACACGCCACGCAAGGGCTTCTGGTGGTCCCACGCAGGCTGGATCCTCTCCGATGACACCTCACCGGTACCCGACGGGACCATGAAGGACTTCGAGAAGTTCCCCGAGCTGCGCTTCATCTCGCGCCACGACTGGATCGCCCCCTGGAGCCTCGCGCTGGTCTGCTTCCTCATCGGCGGCTGGTCGGGCCTGGTGATCGGGTTCTTCCTCTCGACGGTGCTGTTGTGGCACGCGACGTTCCTGATCAACTCCCTCGCCCACGTGTTCGGCAGCCGCCGCTTCGAGACCGAGGACACCAGTCGCAACAACGCGCTGCTCGCCGTGCTGACCATGGGTGAGGGGTGGCACAACAACCACCACAAGGCGCCCTACGTCGCGCGGCAGGGGTTGCGATGGTGGGAGATCGACCTCACCTGGTACGTGCTCGTCGCGCTCGAGAAGCTCCACATCGTGCACGACCTCAAGCGCCCACGCAGCAACTGAGCCGCGCAGCACCCGAACCGCGCAGCACCCGAACCGCGCGGCACCCGAACCGCGCGGCACCCGAACCGCGCGGCACCCCAACCGCGCGGCACCCGCTTGTGCAATTCGTCACAAGATTGTGACGGATCGTCATGAAGGTGGGCACTGCGTCGTAATGTCGTCATCCGTCCGTCACACACGGGCGGATGACGACCACGGCGAAGGGCGACCGATGAGCTCCAGGCAGTACCTCCCCCGCAGGACCGGGATGATCATGGGGATCGCCCTGCTCGCGATGGCGGCGACGGCGTGCTTCCCGTCCGGTCCCGTCGAGGCGTGGGTGCCGGACCTCGATGGCGACGGCAGGATCGCCCAGTGGGAGGTCGACGCCGAGAAGCAGCGCATCATCGACGCCGTCGTGGCCGGAGTGGAACACCAGCGTCGGGAGCGTCAGCTCCATCCGTTCCTGGTGTGCGTGCGCCGCCACGAGTCCGATCGGGGGCCGTTCCCCCACACCAACGGGTACACCGCCCAGAACCCGCGCAGCACGGCGTCCGGGGCCTATCAGTTCCTCGACAGCACCTGGCGCAACGTGTCGGCCCGCGCCGGGCACCCCGGCTACGCGAAGGCCAGCCACGCACCGTGGTGGGTGCAGGACGAGGTGGCGCTGCACCTGCTCGCCTCGGGTGGCCGTTCCGCCTGGGCGGGCACCGGCTGCTGAGGGGTCAGCCGACCGCGCTCCCCACGAGCGCACCGATCCCCGTGCTGAACCCCAGCGCCAGCAACCCGCCGATCCCCACGCGCACCGATCCACGTGTCACCGATGCGCCGCCGAGCCGGGCGCCGAGCGCGCCGAGGGCGAGGAGTGCGACGAGCGTCGCGACCGCGACCGCCGCCCACCGGTGCCCGTCGCCGGCGAGCAGGACCGCGACGATCGGTACGAGCGCGCCGGTGACGAAGCTGGCGAACGAGGACGCGGCCGCCTGGGTCGGACGGGCGCGCAGTGTCTCGGTCAGGCCCACCTCGTCGCGGAGGTGGGCGTCGAGCGGGTCGACCGCCATCAGCTGGGCGGCGACCTCGTCGGCCAGCTCGGGCTCGAGCCCGCGGTCCTGGTAGATCCCGGCGAGCTCGGCGTGTTCGCCGTCGGGGTCCCTGGCGAGCTCGCGCTCCTCGAGTTCGCGGTCGGCCCGCTCGGCGTCGCGCTGCGAGCTGACCGAGACGTACTCGCCCATCGCCATCGACGCGGCGCCGGCCGCCACACCGGCCAGACCGGCGGTGAGCACCGCCGGCCGGTCAGCGCCCGCGGCCACCACACCCAGCAGCAGGGCGCCGGTCGACAGGATGCCGTCGTTCGCTCCCAGCACCGATGCGCGCAACCACCCTGATCGGTCGCTGCGGTGGATCTCCGCATGGTTCCGGTGCGGGTGCGCCGCCTGAGGAGCCATGTGGTCCAACCTAGACACTCGCTGCGGCCCGGCACCGGTCCGGTGGCCGGATGTGGAACGATCGCCGGTGATGCAGACCTCGGTGAGCGACGAGCGGGGTGCCAGCTATCCCGGGGACCGAACCGCGTTCGTCCTCGGTGGCGGTGGTCGTCTCGGAGCGGCGGAGGTGGGAATGCTCACCGCGCTGTTGGACGCCGGCGTGGTCCCGGACCTGGTGGTGGGTACCTCGATCGGGGCGCGCAACGGTGTCGCGGTGGCACTGGATCCGAGCCCGGCGGGTGCTGAGCAACTCCGACGGTTGTGGGTCGAGGTCGTGCACAGCGGCGTGTTCGGCGGCTCGATCGTCGACCGGGTGCGCCACCTGGCCCGACACCGCACGAGCCTGCACTCCGGGGAACCGCTCGACCGGCTGATCCGCACCGTGGTCGGTGACCGCGACATCGAGCGCCTCGAGGTCGAGTTCCAGTGCGTCGCGTCCTGCATCGAGACCGCGTCGCCCGAGTGGTTCGAGCGGGGTCCGGCCGTGCCGGCCGTCATGGCGTCGTGCGCGGTGCCCGGGCTGCTGCCGGCGGTCGAGATCGACGGTCGCCACTACCTCGACGGCGGCATCGTCGACTCGATCCCCGTGCAACGAGCGCTCGACCTGGGGGCATCGAGGGTCTTCGTGCTCCAGGTCGGCCGCATCGAGGAACCCCTGCGTCCGCCACGGCACCCCCAGGAGGTCGCCGTGGTCGCGTTCGAGCTCGCCCGCCGTAACCGGTTCGCCTCGGCGATGTCGGCGCTGCCCGAGGGCGTCGACGTGCACGTGCTGCCCACGGGCGGGACGGGCCCCCGTGCGACCGACCTGCGCCAGCTCCGCTACCGGGACTTCTCCGACGTGGCGGCCCGCATCGACGCCGCGCACGTCGCCAGTGCCGACTACATCTCGAGCAGGGGGCTGACGTGAGGCTGCCACTCCCGCCGCGGCCGGTCCGACGAGTGGTGCTGGCCCCGGCGGTCATCGGTGCCACGACGGTGCTGCTGGCCGTCACCCCGATCGTGGTGATCGTGCTCCTCTTCTCGGTGCGGTTCCTCCCCGGTCGTTGGCGGGCACTCCGGCTGGTCTGGTTCGCGGTCGTGTACCTGGTGCGAGAGAGCGTCGGGTTGATCGCGCTGGCCGTGCTGTGGGTGCTCAGCGGCTTCGGGTGGAAGCTCGGCTCGGAGCGGTTCCAGCTGGCACACGTGGCGTTGATGGGATGGTTCCTGCGCGGGCTGGTGCAGATGGCGGGTCGGGTCCTGGGTCTCGTGTTGTCCACCGAGGGGGTGCCCGAGCTCGATGCCGACCGTGGCGGCGAGGCCACACCGGTGCTGGTGTTCAGCCGCCACGCCGGCGCAGGCGACTCGCTGATCCTCGTGCACCTGTTGGTGAACCTCTACCACCGCCGCCCCCACATCGTGCTGAAGGAGCTGCTGCAGCTGGACCCGTGCATCGACGTGGTGCTGAACCGGTTGCCGAACCGGTTCATCGGTCCGCACGGATCCAGCGACGTGGTCGACTCCATCCGTTCCCTGGCCACCGAACTCGAACGCGACGGTGCGCTCATCCTCTTCCCCGAGGGGGGCAACTTCACCGAGGCCCGCCGGCGACGGGCGATCGAACGGCTCGCGGAGAGCGGGCTCCACGAGTCGGTGGCGCGCGCCGAGGAGCTGACCTACGTGCTGCCGCCGCGTCCCGGGGGCGCGCTCGCCGCGATCGATGCCGCACCCGATGCCGACGTGCTGTTCGTGGCCCACACCGGCCTCGAGCAGCTGTCGAGCCTCGCGGACCTGTGGCGGGGCCTGCCGATGGACCGCGAGGTGCGGATCACCTGGTGGACCGTACGCCGCCAGGAGGTACCCGACGATCCCGCCGAGCGCATCACCTGGCTCTACGAGTGGTGGGAGGTGATCGACACGTGGATCGAGCAGCACCATGCGACGGATCGACCCGCGGCGCCGATGGTCGCCGTCCACGACGACGTGGAGCAGTGCACCGACGGCCCCGGCGCCCGGTAGCGTGCCGACGTGGCCGGCGGACTCCAGCAGCAGACCGGGCTGAGCTCGGCCGAGGTCGCCGAACGCGTCGCTGACGGTCGCGTCAACTGGCTGCCCGACGCGCCGACGAGGACCACGGCCCAGATCATCCGGGCGAACGTCATCACACCGATCAACCTGGTCATCGGTGTGCTGCTGGTGGGGGTGCTCGTCGCCGAGGGGGGTCCGAGCCCCGACATGCTCTTCGCCGGCGTCATCGTGTCGAACTCGCTGATCGGCATCGTGCAGGAGCTGCGTGCGCGCGCCGCGCTGAACCGGCTCGCGGTGCTGACCGAGCCGGTCGCCCACGTGATCCGTGACAGCGTCGAGGCCGAGCTCGACATCGAGGAGGTCGTCGTCGACGACGTCATCGTCCTGTCGCCCGGCGCGGAGGTGGTCGTCGACGGCGAGGTGATCGACGCGGCAGGTCTCGAGATGAACGAGTCCCTGCTCACCGGCGAGCAGGATCCCGTCGGCAAGGTGCGTGGTGACGAGGTGCTCTCGGGCAGCTTCGTGTCGTCGGGTTCAGGTGCCTACCGGGCGGTCAAGGTCGGCGGCGACGCCTACGCCGCCCAGCTCGCCGAGGAGGCCCGCAAGTTCAGCCTGGTGGATTCCGAGCTGCGCCAGGGGGTCAACACGATCCTCAAGGTCCTCATGGTGCTGATCCCACCCATCGCGGCGATCCTCTACTGGCGGCTGCGCCAGGGCGGTGAGGAGTGGCGCGAGGCGCTCACCAGCGTGGTCGCCTCCTCGGTGGCGATGGTGCCCGACGGCCTGGTGCTGCTCACCAGCCTCGCCTTCATGGCGGGGGTCGTGACGCTGGCGCGCCGACAGGCGCTGCTGCGCGAGCTCGCCTCGGTGGAACTGCTCGCCCGGGTCGACACGCTGTGCCTCGACAAGACCGGCACCATCACCACCGGCACCGTCGTCGTCGCGGACACGATCCCGCTCGACTTCGTGGACGGATCCCTCGAGCCCGACGTGCTGCTCGCGGCCTGTGGCGCGTCGGATCCCGACCCGAACCCCACCCAGGCGGCGATCCGCGCCGCGTTCACCGACGATCCCGGCTGGGAACTCACCGGGACGGTGCCCTTCTCCTCGGTCCGCAAGTGGTCCGCCTCGGCCTTCCTCGACGACGCGCTGCCCGGTGGGTCGATCGCCGTGTACCTGGGCGCGCCCGAGTTCCTGCTGGGCGCCACCCACCCCGAGGTCGCCGGACAGGTCGCTGAGCGCGCCGCGGAGGGCCAGCGGGTCGTGCTGCTCGCCACCGCCGCAGCGCTCACCGGCGACGAGTTGCCCGGCGACCTCCAGCCGCGAGCACTGGTGGCGCTCGAGGACCAGGTGCGTGAGGACGCCGAGGCCACGCTGGCCTACTTCACCGAGCAGGGACTGCACCTGAAGGTGATCTCGGGCGACCACCCCGGAACCGTCGCCGCGGTCGCCCGACGGGCGGGGGTGCCCGACGCCGACCACGGCCTCGACGCCCGCGAGCTGCCCGAGGATCCCGACGAACTGGCCGACGTCGTCGACGGGAACACCGTGTTCGGGCGCGTCACACCGCGCCAGAAGCGGGCGATGGTGCTGGCGCTGCAGTCGCGGGGGCACGTGGTCGCCATGACCGGTGACGGGGTCAACGACGTGTTGGCGCTCAAGGACGCCGACATGGGCATCGCCATGGGGTCCGGCTCCGGTGCGAGCCGATCAGTGGCCCAGCTGGTGCTGCTGAACGACCAGTTCAAGATCCTGCCGGGCGTGCTGGCCGAGGGCCGGCGCGTGATGAACAGCGTCGAGCGCGCCTCGAACCTGTTCATCTATGGCACCGTCTACGCCATCATCATCTCGTTGGTGATCGCAGCGATCGGCGTCGAGTTCCCGTTCCTGCCGCGGCACCTCACCCTGGTCCGGATCCTGAGTGTCGGCATCCCCGGCTTCTTCCTCGCGCTCGCTGCCGACCCCCGGCGCGCGCGTCCGGGGTTCCTGCCGCGGGTCATCAGGTTCTCCATCCCCGCCGGCGCGATCGCGGCGGCGAGCGCGCTCACCGTGTACTTCTCGGCCCGGGTCGTGATCGGCTCCACCATCACCGAGGAGCGCACGGCCGCCACGCTCACCCTGCTCGGTGTGGGGCTCGGGTTGCTGATCCGGCTCACGTCGACCCTCCCACGCTGGCGGTGGATCCTCGTCGGGGCGATGGGGCTCTGTGTCGTGGCGTCGATGACCCTCTGGCGGGTGTCGGACTTCTTCGAGCTCTCCTTGCCTCCTGCGGATGTGCTGGTGGTGATCGTCCTGGTGCAGGTGGCTGCGCAGATGGCGATCCGCATGCTGCCGGTCTCGGGCGACGAGCCGACGGGAGACAGGCCGACGGGTTGAACGGGCACGGTGGTGGGGTAAGTTCCCGCGTACCGACCCACGACCCGAGAGGACGGAAGATGGCTTTCGAGCTCCCTCCACTTCCCTACGCACAGGACGCACTCGCCCCGCACATCTCCGCCGAGACGCTGGAGTATCACTACGGCAAGCACCACCAGACCTACGTGACCAACCTCAACAAGCTGGTGGACGGCACCGAGTTCGCCGACGCGCCGCTCGAGGACGTCATCATGAAGAGCGAGGGCGGGATGTTCAACAACTCCGCCCAGGTCTGGAACCACAGCTTCTACTGGGCGTCGATGTCGCCCGACGGCGGTGGCGCCCCCTCGGGTGAGGTCGCCGACGCGATCAACTCCGCGTTCGGCTCCTACGACGACTTCAAGTCCAAGTTCGCCGAGGCCGCGACCACCCAGTTCGGTTCGGGATGGGCCTGGTTGGTCGACGGTGGCTCGGGGCTCGAGATCATGAAGACCTCGAACGCCGACCTGCCGATGAAGCACGGCGCCAAGGCGCTGCTGACCATCGACGTGTGGGAGCACGCGTACTACATCGACTATCGCAACGCCCGTCCCAACTACATCTCGACGTTCATCGACGAGCTGCTGAACTGGGACTTCGTGGCCGCCAACATGGCGAGCTGACCGGGTTCTGGTCCGAGCTGCCGCTCGACGGCCTGGCATCGCCGTGCCAGGCCGTCGGCGCGTCCGGCCCGGCGTCGCCGAGGGGGAAGAGCGCCGCCGAGGCGGTTTCCACCCGCGCGGTGTAGACCACGACTGCGACATCGACGTGCCGGTCATCCAACGCCAACCGGGGCGACGTGGTGGTCGCGTCGATGCGAAATCGGTACACGGGACCGTGTAACAGTGGATCGAAGATGTCTGGCCGAAGCTCCGAAGTGCCCCCTCCCGTCCTGACCGATCGCCCGCTCGTGGGCGACGACGAGGCCGCGCACCTGGTCACGTTGTTCCGCGTGCTCGCCAGCGAGACGCGGTTGCGGATCCTCCACGCCATCGCCCGTGCGGGGGAGGCGTCCGTCTCCGATCTCGCCGACTCCGTCGGTGCCAGCACCCAGAGCGTCTCCAACCACCTCCAGCGGATGGCGGGTCAGCAGATCGTGACGACGCGCCGGGACGGTACGAGGATCTACTACCGGTTGGTTGACCCGCGCGTCGGAGAGTTGATGGAGCTCGGCCTGCGTCTGCTCGTCCACCAACCGGAGTGCTGAGCTGTCTCGAGGCCGGACCGGGCCACCGCTGGTGACGGGCCCGACCATGCCGGCGCCGGCTCCCGAGCGGCTCCTGGACCGAGAGTACCGGCTGCTACTGGTCGGGGTCGTCTGTCTCATCACCGTCGTCGCGGTCGAGGCGATGGCCATCAGCACCGTCATGCCGCTCGTCGAGGAGGACCTCGGCGACCTCTGGCTGTACGGATGGGTCTTCTCGGCGTTCTACCTGGGCACGCTGGTGGGAGTGGTCGCCGGCGGACGCACCGCCGACCGTGTCGCCCCGGTGGTGCCGATGGTGACGGGTGTCGGCATCTTCCTGGTCGGGCTGGTCGTCGGCGGTCTCGCGCCCACGATGGCCGTGCTCGTGGCCGGCAGGTTCCTCCAGGGGCTGGGGGCCGGTGTGGTGCCCGCGGTGGCCTACGTCTGCGTCGGCCGCGGCTTTCCCGCCGCGCTCCGGCCGCGGGTCTTCGCCGTCATGTCGACGGCATGGGTGCTGCCTTCGCTGATCTCGCCCCTGGCCGCAGCAGAGGTCGCCGAGACGTTCGGGTGGCGCTGGGTCTTCCTCGGCCTGATCCCGGTCGTCATCGCCGTGGCGGCGCTGGGGGTGCCGGCGGTCCGCTCGGTCCCGCCGTCGACGACGATCGATCCCGGCCGGGTGTCGATCGGGTCGATCCTGGTGGTCGCCATCGGTGCGGCGCTGGTGCTCGGCGGGTTGGCGTTGGACCAACCCGTCCCGGCGCTGCTGATCGCCGGCACCGGCGCCGCAGTCATCCTGCCCGCCTACCGAGCGCTCACCCCGTCGGGCACCCTGCGCGCACGGCCGGTGCTCCCGGCCACGGTCCTGACACGCGGCGTGGTGACCTACGCCTTCTTCTCCGCGGATGCCTTCGTGTCGTTGTCGATGGTGGCGGTGCGTGGCACCACCGCCCGCACCGCAGGGTTGGCGCTCGCCTCGGCCTCGCTCGCGTGGACGGCCGGCTCGTGGATCCAGGCGCGGTTCTCGCTGCGATGGGGCCCGGCGCGGCTGGTCCGTCTCGGCGGCTCCCTCATCGGGTTCGGGGTGCTCGCCATGGCACTCGCGCTGTGGCCCGAGGTGCCGATCGGTGTGTGGGTGGTCGCGAACATGCTCAGCGGGTTGGGGATGGGCCTCGCCTACACCCCGCTGTCGGTGCTCACGCTGGCCGAGGCGACCCCGGGTGCGGAGGGACGGGCGACCTCCGCGCTGCAGATGAGCGACATCCTCGGCGTCGCGCTCGGCACCGGCCTTGCGGGGGTGATCGTCAACGTCGGCGACCGGTGGGGACTGACCGACCGGACCCCGTTGCTCGGCGTGTTCGCGGTCGCGGCGATGATGGCGGTCGGGATCGTCGTGCTCGCCGGTCGGCTGCGTCAGACGGAGCGACGGCTCACTGCGACGCCCGTGCCGTGACCCGGACGAGCTTGCGGTAGAGCGTGTCGAACACCTCGTTCACGTCGCGCGAGCGGTAGCCGAGGGCCTGCACGGGCGCTCGCTCGCCGACGGCCTCGTTCAGCACCGTTCGCTGGGGCACGAACGGACGCCACACCGCGCGCTTGCCCATCAGACGGTTCAGCTCGTGTTCCTGCCGTTGGGCCTCGACCGACACCGCCGGTGCCCGGTTGACGATCACCCCGCCGACGTCGAGGTCCGGGTTCACGTCGGACCACACGTCCTCGACCATGTCGAGCACCGCCTCGGCGCCCCGGATGGACAACGCGGACAGCTCAACGACCAGCAGCACCCGGTCGGCAGCGGCGAGCCCCGCCCGCGTCGTCGGCCCCAGCGAGGGGGCGCAGTCGATGAACGCGAACCGGTAACGGTCGAGCATCGGTTCGATGGCGGTCCGCAGGCGCAGGGTGGCGGCCTTGTCGCGAGGGTCGGCCTCCCGGTCGATCAGGTTCCGGCTCGACGGCAGGACGTCGACCCCCTCGCCCCACCCGGAGGTGACGGTCGCCGCCTCGGCCACGCGGGCCTCGCCGGTTCGCAGCACGTCGCCGACCGAGAGATGGTCGTCGCTGGCCTCGACCCCCATGGCCCACCCGGCGCTGCCCTGGGGGTCGAGATCGATCACCAGGCACGGATCCCCCGCGCGTTGCGCGGCGGCGGCGAGGCCGAGTGTGATGGTCGTCTTGCCGACGCCACCCTTTTGGTTGAGCACTGCGGAGACGGACGCCACGTCCGACATGCTGGCACGCGGAGCGAGTCGTCGTGGCAGCCTGTCGGCGTGAGTGACGGACGACGACAGGGCGACGCGTATCTGGTGCAGCCCGATGACGGGCCCGGCCCCGGCGTGCTGGTGCTGCACTCGTGGTGGGGACTGACGCCGGGGGTGAAGGGCATCGTCGAGCGCCTCGCCGACCTCGGCTATACCACCCTCGCGCCGGACCTGTGCGGTGGCGACGTGCCCGCGGACGCCGAGGCCGCGCAGCGACTGCTCGTCGAATCGGATCCGAACGTCACCGCCGACCTGATCCTCCGCAGTGCGTCGGCGCTGCGCTCCGTCGCGCGTGACGATGCTCCGATCGCCGTGGTCGGCTACTCGATGGGTGCCTCGTGGGCGCTGTGGCTCGCCACACGTGCACCGGCGGAGGTGTCGGCGGTAGTGGTGCACTACGGCAGCCAGACCATCGATTTCGTCGATCTGGCGGCGCCGGTGCTCGGACACTTCGCCGAGCACGACCCGCTCGTCAGCGAGGACGAACGGGTCGAGCTGCAGTCGCACCTGCTGCTGCTCGACAAGCACGTCGAGTTCCACCACTACGAGGGCACCGGCCACTGGTTCGCCGAACCCGGGGTCGACACCCACCACGACCCCCTGGCGGCCGAGATCGCCGATGGCCGCACGGCGGCGTTCCTCGCCGAGCACCATCCCGTCGGCCCCACCACCTGAGGGTCACCCGAGTTCAGCGGCGGCCGCGGCCAGCACCTCGTCGCCGCGTCGCCCGGCACGCATCGCGCGGATCGCATCGGTCGACAACACCACCAGCGCGGTCCACACCAGGGCGAACCCGATCCACCGGTCCATCGCCATCGACTCACCGAACACCACCACCGCCAGGACGAACTGGGTGCTCGGCGTGAGGTACTGCAGCAGGCCGAGCAGGGACAACGGGATGCGCCGTGCCGCGCCGGCGAAGCACACGAGCGGCAGCACGGTGACCACACCGGTGCCGACGAGCAGCAGGCTGATGCCCACCCCACCGACGCGGAACTGCGCGGCGCCATCAGCCTCGAGCACCATCAGCACGACCAACGCCGCAGGCGCGAGCACCGCGGTCTCGCCGGCGAGCGACTGTGCGGCCGGCAGGTCGATGTGCTTCTTGAGGTACCCGTAGGCCGAGAACGTCGTGGCGAGCGTCAGCGCGATCCACGGCGGCCGGCCGTACGCGGCGGTCAGGACGCCGACCGCGAGGGCGCCGAGTGCCACTGCGGTCCACTGGAGCCGACGCAGCCGTTCTCGCAGCACGACGACGCCGACGAGCACCGTCAGCAACGGGCAGATGAAGTAGCCGAGCGCGGCCTCGACCACACGGTCCTGTCCGACGGCGTACACGTAGACCAACCAGTTCGTCGCGATGAACACCGCCGCGAACAGCAGACGGACGAAGCGGGCTCGGTCCGCGCGCAGTGTGCAGAGCCAGCGTCGCTCGGACCGCAGCCGGAGGAACACCGCGAGCACCAGCAGGCTCCAGAGGATCCGGTGGCAGAGGATCTCGATCGCCGATGCGCGGTCGAGCAGATCGAAGTAGAGCGGGAACAGGCCCCACAGCCCGTAGGCGGTGACACCGAGCAGGACGCCCCGCCGATCGATCAACGAGGGCTCACCACAGCTGGTCCGTGTACGTGTCGGTGCCGGGGATGGTCGGGATGAACGGGGCTGCGAGCCGCACGGTGGCCAGCCCTGAGTCGTCCACCTGCGCGGCGTAGGCCCGGACCCGGTCCCAACAGGAGGTGGGCTCGACGTTGCAGAACATCAGCTGGAGGCTGCGCTGGCGGGTCCCCGGCCCGGTGCCGAGCTCCATCGGCGCGTCACCCTCGCTGCCCTTCGGGATGATCGGCCGCCAGTGCTGCACCTGGTCGATCGGTGCGCCGGCGGCGTCATCGGCGAACAGCAGAAGTGCGGCCTCGGCGGTGAACCACTCGGCGAACTCGGGGTGCTTGACCCCGTCGGCACGGTCCACGTGCACGCTGACCAGCCCGGAGTACGGGTGGTCGAGCGCCATGTGGGCCGGGACGCCGTCGGCATCGCGATGGTCGTCGCCCACGTGGAAGTACAACGACGTGTGGGCGTGCGAGCGTTCGTCGAAGCCCCGACCGTTGTCGTACAGCTCGAAGACCTGCCGGTTCGCCCACGCGAAGTGCTCCGCCTCGTGGCCCTTGTGGATGTAGTAGGTCGCCAGGTAGGAACCTCGGTCGACCGGATCGGCCACTGCGTGCTCGGCCGGCGCGTCGGCAGGGAAACGAAGGTCCTTGAGGGCCCGGGTGGCGACCCATCGACGGTTGGCGAACAGCCACGGCCCGACCATGCACCCCGAGTAGAGGTGATCTCGCTCGTACCACCGGTTGTAGGCCACCTCATGGCCCGGAGTGGGGTCCACCAGCGTGAACAGCATCGACCCGGCCTGGACCTCGTCATCACGTCCGTACGGTTCCATCCCGGTGACCGTAGCCGGGACCCGTGATCGGCCCGACGGCTCCCGGTGGGCCGACGGTAGTGTGGCGCCCTCTCACGTTCGCGGGTCACCACCCGCGGTACGCCCACTCGAGTGAGGCACTCATGTCCGACCAGCCCGACCCCGACCCGACCGAGCAGTCCGACCGGTCGGCGCCCGAGCCCGAGCCCGAGCCCCAGCCCGACCCGGTGCCCGAGCCCCAACCCGACCCGGTGCCCCAGCCCGAGCCCGATCCCGATCCGGTGCCCGTGCCGCCGGAGCCCGAGCCGGAGCCCGTCCCCGTGCTCGAACCTGCGGACGAGGACCAGCCGTCACCTGATCCCGAGGCGCCGACGGTGCCCGAGCGACCCGTGATCGGCCAGCGCGCGCCGGTCGGCGCCGTTCCCGCCCCGACCGCAGGCGGGGGCAGCGCGGCGGGGGGTGTCGTCGTCGGGCGGATCGTGACCGTGACCGTCGCCGCGGTGCACCCGGACGAGGTCGAGGTCCGCCTGGCCGACGGACGGATCGGGGTGATCCCCCGGGAGGAGTTCCCCCCGGGTGCCATCGCGCTGAACGAGGACGTCGAGGCGGCGCTGCTCGCCCGCGAGGACCCCAAGCAGCGGGCCGTGCTGTCGCTGTCCTGGGCCCGCAAACAGCAGTCGTGGGAACGTATCGAGGCGGCGGTGAAGGACAAGTCGCCGGTGACCGGCACCGTCACCAAGGTGGTCAAGGGCGGGGTGGTGGTCGACGTCGGTCTTCGCGGGTTCCTGCCGACCTCGTTGATGAACGAAGGGCCTCCGCCCGACCCCGAGTCCCTGGTCGGCCAGGAGGTGACCGCGCTCGTCAACGAGGCGGACCGCGCCTCGGACCGCATCGTGCTCTCGATCCGTGACCTCCAGCGACGGGAGCGCCGCGCGACGGAGAAGGAGCTGCTCCGCTCGATCGAGCCGGGCGCCCTGATGAAGGGCACGGTCGCGTCGATCGCCGACTACGGCGCGGTCGTCGACCTCGGCGGCGTCCGTGGCCTCGTCCACCGCAGTGAGTTGACCTGGGGACGCCTGGAGTCGGTCGATGCGGTCGTGTCGGTCGGTGAGGAGATCGAGGTCAAGGTCCTCGACGTGAACCGCGGCAAACGTCGCATCGGCCTGTCGTTGCGAGCGGCCACTCCCGACCCCTACGAGTCCACCGAGGTGGGTGCGGTCGAATCAGCGACCGTGACGCGGGTCGTGGACTACGGCGTGTTCGCCCGCGTCGACCGGAGCGGGGCCGAGGGTCTCGTGCACATCAGCGAGCTGTCCGACGTCCCCGGGTACCGCCCCGACCAGCTCGTCACGCCGGGTGAGCAGGTCATGGTCAAGGTGCTGAAGGTCGACCGCACCAAACGCCGTCTCTCGCTCTCGGTCCGGCAGGTCCTGCTCGACGGGTACTGAGACCGTCGACGGGTACCACGCCTCAACCGAACCGGAGCTCGTCGATCGACCAGTAGGCGCGCAGCGCCGTCACGTGCCCGTCGTCGTCGACGCGGTAGGTGGCCACCAGATCGGTGTGGACGACCGAGCCATCGGGCATCCGGGTGGTGATGGTGCCCACGTTCGCCACCTCGTGGCCCGCGGCGTGGCTCCGCTCGATCACGAAACGCACCTGGTTCGGCGCGATCACCGAGTCGTAGAACGCCTCGATCGCCTCCTTGCCGTGATGGCCGAGACCCTCGGGGTCCATCGGTGACTCACCGATCGGATCCTCGACCACGGCGTCGTCGGCGAACAGGGACAACCACGCGGCCTTGTCACCCGCTTCGACGGCTCGCATCGAGGCCAGGGAGGCGTCACGGGCGGGATGTGCGGGGAAGTCGTCGGGCAGTGACGGCATGCTCAGTCCTCGGGCGGGTCGACGGCGGAGGGGCTGAACTGTGGACGTCGCGGTCGATCGCCGCGACCCGGCGCCAGGTCGGTCGGAGCGGTCGGCTCGAGCGTGGTCATGTCGGTCCCCCTCGTGTGGGCCGCCCCGACGTTCTCCCCCGTCGGGGCCGGCGCACCTGCGACCGTAAACTACCCATTCCCGTGACGAGCAGCCTCCCGTGAGCATCAGCGCAGCGACCGCCCCCCGACCGACCAGAATCCGCCTGCGCCCCTGGCAGCGCGACGCGCTCGACGCGCTCGCGACCACCGACCGGGCCGACTTCCTCACGGTGGCCACCCCGGGCGCCGGCAAGACCACCTTCGCGTTGACCGCCGCCGTGCAGGACCTGGCGGAACACCCCGGACGGCGTCTCGTGGTCGTGGCGCCGACCCAGCACCTCAAGCACCAGTGGGCCGATGCGGCACTGGCGTTCGGACTGCACCTCGAGCCGAAGTGGTCGGCCCGTGACGGTTCGCTGCCCGCCGACATGCACGGTGTGGTCACCACCTATCAGCAGGTGGCCACGTCGGCCCGTGCGCTCGCGGCTGTCGCCCGTGAGGCGTTCGTGGTGTTCGACGAGATTCACCACGCCGGTGACGACCGGACATGGGGCGAGTCGGTCCTGACCGCCTTCGGTGGTGCGGCGCGCCGCCTCTCGTTGTCGGGCACACCGTTCCGGTCGGACACCTCGGCGATCCCCTTCGTCGACTACCACCTCGAAGAGGCTCGTGCCGACTACGAGTACGGCTACGGCGAGGCGCTCGCCGACGGTGGTGTCGTCCGCCCCGTCTACTTCCCCCGGATCAACGGGTTCATGGAGTGGGTGGCGCCCGACGGCCAGGTCGTCTCGTCGACCTTCGACGACGAGCTGCCCCGCGAGCTCGCGAACCAGCGGTTGCGCACGGCGTTGTCGCTCGAGGGCGAGTGGTTGCCGACCGTGCTCGACCAGGCGCACGAACGCCTGCGCGACCTGCGTCGTTCCCACTCCGAGGCCGGTGGGCTCATCATCGCGACCGACCAGGCCCACGCCCAGGGGATCGCCGACCTGCTCGAACGTCGCCACCGCGTCCGCCCCGTCGTCGCGGTCTCGGACGATCCGACCGCGTCGGAGCGCATCGCACGCTTCGCCGAGGGTGACGACCCGTGGATCGTCGCGGTCCGCATGGTGTCCGAGGGCGTCGACGTGCCCCGGCTGCGCATCGCCGTGTTCGCCACCACCACGACCACCGAGCTGTTCTTCCGTCAGGCCGTCGGTCGTGTGGTGCGCTGGACCCGGGGGGTGCCGCGACAGAAGGCCTACTTCTTCGTGCCCGACGACCCGCGACTACGGCTGCACGCCGCGAACATCACCGAGGCACGTCGCCACAGCCTGCGTCGACGGGCGGACCGCACCGAGGACGACCTGCCGACCGCCGAGCCCGACGAACCGGTGCTCGACGACGAGGAGCAGATGAGTCTCTTCTCCGTGATCGGCGCGGTCTCGCTCGGCGAGGCCGGTGCGCCCGATGCCGACACCGAGCGCGACGCCGGTGGGGTGTTCGGCGACGACCCCGACGGCGAGCTGGGCGAGCCGATCGACGTGCCGGGACTCGACCTGGTGCTGCTGCCGCCACCGCTCCCGGGTGGCGGCCGGGTCGGTGGCTCGGTGGGCACCATCACGGGCATCGAGGGCGGCGGGTCGTTGCGCCAGCGCAAGCTGGTGCTGCGCGACGCGAACGCCGACCTGGCGCGGGAGCTGGTGCATGCGACCGGTTGGAGCCATCCGCAGGTGAACGCCGAGCTCAACCGCCTGGCGGGTATCCGTCGCATCTCCGAGGCGACCCTCGAACAGCTCGAGCAGCGGCTCACCGCCGGTCGACGCTGGCTGCGCACCGCTTGACGGAAGGGCAGTCCGAGCAGCGAGCGGGCTGATAGACCACGAGCATGGCATGGGACCTGCTCGTCGACCGGACCGACCTCTCGCGCACCGAGGTGGTGGAGGTGCCGCCGTTGGAACCGGCCGACGGTCAGGTGGTGTTGCGCGTCGACCGCGTCGGGATGACCGCGAACAACGTCACGTACGCAGTGTTCGGTGACGCGATGAAGTACTGGGACTTCTTCCCCGCCGCCGACCGCGACGGAGTGCCGCGGGGCCGGGTGCCGCTGTGGGGGTTCGCACAGGTGGCCACCAGCCGGCATCCCGAGGTCACCGAGGGCCTCCGGCTGTACGGCTACCTGCCGACCAGCAGCCAGCTGCTGGTCGAGCCGTCGAAGGTCGACAGCCGGGGCTTCCGCGACGCGAGCGCGCACCGCCAGCACCTGCCCGCGCCCTACAACGGGCTCACCACGACGACCGCCGATCCGGCGTACGACGCCGACCTCGAGGACCTCCAGGTCCTGTACCGCCCGCTGTTCATGACGAGCTTCATGTTGGCGGACCACGTGTCGGACAACGGTTGCTTCGGCGCCGACGCGGTGGTCATCAGCAGCGCGTCGTCCAAGACGGCCTACGGCGCCGCCTTCCTGCTCGACGACGTCCACCGGATCGGCCTGACCGGCACGGGCAACCGGGCGTTCACCGAGGGGCTCGGCTGCTACGACGAGGTCCACACCTACGACGAGGTGGACGCGCTCGAGCAGCGCCCGGTGGTCTACATCGACGTCGCGGGCGACACCGCGTTGCGTCGACGGGTCCACGAACGGCTCGAGCCGGTGCACTCCCTGGTGGTGGGCGCCGCGCATCACGACGCGGCGCCCGACCCCGACGACGGAGCTCTCCCGGGCGGCCGGCCGACGTTCTTCTTCGCCCCCGACCAGATGCGCAAGCGCCACGGCGAGTGGGGACCCCACGGCGTCGAGGAACGCCACGCCGAGGCCTGGGCACGGTTCGCTCCCGTGGTGGCCGACTGGGTCGACGTGGTGGTCGGGCACGGCCCCGAGGGCCTGGAGGCTGCGTGGCTCGAGACCCTGGCGGGAGAAACTCCGCCGCGCGTCGGCCACGTCGTGCAGCTCTGAGCGCAACGTGCGAACGACCCCGATGTCGCAGGGATCCGGACCGCCTCCATGTCGCGATCGGTGACGATGGAGAACGCCGCGAGGGGTGATGACTGTCATCGCTCCCAGGGGCGGTCGGGCCAGGGGTGCTTCGGGTACCTGCCTCGCAGGTCCGAACGCACAGCGGCGTAACTGCCCCGCCAGAACCCCGGCAGGTCGGTGGTGCGCTGCACGGGGCGCCCGGCGGGGCTGAGCAGTTCGATCGTCACCGGTACGGCACCACCGGCGACGCACGGGTGGGTGTCGGTGCCGACCAGGTCACCGAGGCGCACCCGGGCGAGCACGCTGGTGGGTTCGCCGTCGAGCGCGCCGTAGGTCAACCGCAGCCGCCGACCGGTGCCGGTGGTCAGCTCCGTGGGCGCGAGCTCCTCGAGGGCCCGACGCATCCGCCAGTCCAGCGCTGCGGCCAGTCGGCTGCCCACGTCGACGCGGGCCAGTTGCTCGAGCGAGCGGACCTGCCCGAGGTCGTCACCCAACCAGCTGCCCAGCTCGTGTCGCAGCGTCTC
>SKRR01000255.1 GCA_007118345.1 Microthrixaceae bacterium
CAACACCGCGTCCGGAACTGGTGAGGTGGCGCACCATCTCGGCCTGCTCGATAGACAGGCCCCGGTCCACGATCGTCTGCTCGACAGCGGCCTGATCGCCGAGCGCGACACGATCGCCGGTGCGGCGGGATGCGGCTTCGGCGGCGGCGTGCTCGGTGTGGATGAGACGGCGGGTGGTGAACCGTGGCTCGCCGCCGGTCGCGTCGACGGTCGTGCCGTCGGGGCGGCGGATCACGTCCCCGCTCGTGCGTGGCCGGGACGTGTCGAGCTGGACGATCCGGGCGGGGTCGCCGGTCAGGGTCGCGTCGGCGAGCGCTTCGATGTCGGCAACCGGGCCGCCGGTGGGCAACCGACTGGCAACCGCCTGCACCACGTCCCGACGCGTGAACGTCGAGGCGTTCGCGGTCAGCCCGGTATCGGCGGCCAGCTCGTCACGCAGCGCCGTCCCATCGGGCGGCTGGGGCCTGGCGACGCCGGTGAGCCGGCGCGCCCAGCTGACACCGTCGCGGACCCCGAGACCGGCGGCACGTGCCCGCCAGCCGGCACGCAGCTGTGCTTCGGAGACCTTGCCGTCTTTGGCCTGACGGGTGTCGAGCGTGGCGACCTGCGCCGCCTTCGCCGAGCCCTCACCACGCTCGGAGAGTGCTTGCACGATGGCGCGACGTCGTTGCGAGAACGTCTCGATCAGGTCCCGGTCGACACCGGCGATGTCGCCGGCGCCGTTGACGGGTGGCTGCCAGGCGACCCCGAGCGAGACGGTGAGCTCGTGACGAAGCTGCGCCTGGTACAGGAACCCCGCGGTCTTGGCGTGCGCGTACAGCCGGCGGGCGTCGAGCGTGCGCCACACCCCGTCATCGACCGTCTCGGCGAGGTTGGCGACCAACACGTGGGTGTGCAGCAGCGGATCGCCCGCGCGCGAGCTGCGATGCCGGAACGCCGAGGCGACGAACCCGGTCGTCGCGACCGTCTCCGACCCACCCGCACCGCGGCGGGTGAACCCACCGGTCCGTTCCAGGTAGGTGACCGCGGCGTCCACCGCCGCGTCGTGTGCCGCCACAACTTGCGCACCAACGGTCCGGTCGCCGAGACCCCACAGCAGCGACACCGACTTCGGTGCCCGGAACGTCAAATCGAATCCTGGCACCTTCCGTGCCGGGTGCCGCGCCAACCGGTCGCCGGACCCTGGGTGGTTCCCGGCGAGGACGGCACGCAGCTCATCGGCCTCGACTCGGCCCGCCAGCCCGAGCCGCTGTGCACCGTGGCCGATCCAGCGTCCCGGTTCCTCGCCGGCGACCAGGTAGTAGTCCTCCGCTCCTGAGGCGACGATCCCCAGGTAGTAGTCGTGGCCGCCCGGTGCCATCCGCCCGATGTTCAGCAACGGTCGCCCCCCGGCCGGCACTCGCCGAGTGCAAGTCTGTGTTCCTGATGCAGGTCCATACGGGCGAGGATGACGATCAGCAACAGCGACGTCCAGAGGCAGAACAGCGTCTAGACGGCTCGGAACAAGCGAATTTCTGGGTTTTCGTGTCGGGGCGAGTCGTCGGGTTCCTGCGTGGGAACGTGTGTGACGGCACGTGACCGGCCGAAGAATCTTTGACGCATAGCGCCGGATGTGCGCCCACTGCACGACACGAGTCGGACCTCAGCACGCGTCCGGCTTTGTCCCGGCCGAGCCGGCCGGGCTCATGCGTGGGCGGTTGTCGAGACCGAATGTGCTCACGGCGCAATATCCCTCGTGACATTGTCGTGAAACGACTTTGACACGGGTCCTGACGCGGGTTTGTCACGACCGCTCCGGATCGTGCAGGCATCCGACCGGAGCCGCATCCATCAACGACGGACACCACCGACCTCGCGGCGAGCGCACCCGTGAGCGCGCACGACAACCCCGCGACCCTGGACCGTCACACCGAGCCATCCCCGCCGGCAGTCCCTCCCTGATAGCCCCCACGTCCAAACGCAGGAGGCCACGCGATGAGCCAGCATGACGACACCGCAGCGACCATGACCGTCGAGAACGCCGGCCGGCTGCTCGGCATCAGCCGCCGCGCCGCCTACCGCGCCGCCGCCGCAGGACACCTCCCCGTCATCCGCCTCGGACGACGCATCCTCGTGCCCACCGCACGACTCCACCAGATGCTCGGCCTCCACCCCGACCCGCCACAGTCGTGACACCCCCGTGGGCTCTAACACGGCGTGGTCCACCCAGGGGCCCGTGCGATAGCACGCATCCTGTGGACGGGCACTGCAGCCTTCCTGGCGAGTCCGGGCGTTGTCGCCTGGGTTCGCGTTGGCTCGTGGTGTCCTGCTGGCGGGGGTCGGCACGGTCGGCGGGCGTGCTGGTCGGAGTCGGACTAAACCTGTTGCGGGGCTGGTTCGTGTTCTATGGGAGTGTCGAGGAGGTGGTGGGTGACGATCGTCGGGGCCGGGAGTAGCCGCAAGGCCGCGGTGGCGCCGGTGTCGTTCGAGCGGTTCTACGCGTCGCAGTGGAGTCCTGTGGTGGCGGTGACGGCGGCGCTGTGTCGTGATGTCGGTGTTGCGGAGGAGCTGTCGCAGCCGGCGTTCTTACGTGCCTACAGGCGTTGGGCTCGGGTGTCGCGGATGGATCGACCAGAGTTGTGGGTCAGGCGGGTGGCGTTGAACCTGGCGGTGTCGAACGTCCGGCGTCGCCGGGCCGAGAGCCGGACACTGCGACGGATACGCGGCCGCCAGGGCGAACCGGTGTCCGAGGATCTTGTGGGGGAGGTGGAAGAGTTCTGGGAGGCGCTGCGGTCGCTGCCGACGCGCCAGGCCCAAGCCGCGGCACTGTTCTACGTCGACGACCTGCCGGTCACACAGGTCGCGGAGGTCCTGGGGTGTGCGCCGGGCACGGTCAAGGCGCACCTGCATGCGGCCAGGCGGCGGCTGCAGCACTCGCTGGACCATCTCGGGAGGGCTGACGATGCACGATGATCCCTTCGCGCCGCTCGGTACCCGGCTTCGCGATGAACTGCGAGCCTCCACCGGTCCAGCACCCGACATGGAGGAGTTGCAGCGCCGGCGCACGACCCGCCGTGTCGCAACGGTGGCGGCCGCAGTGGTCGTGTTTGCGCTGGTCGCACTTCCGCAGATGCTGGGCGGGCTCGACGGGCTGACGATCGATCCCGTGGCACCGGGCGAGGATCCGGCAGTGCCGGACGAGGCCCTCGACGGCGGCGAGGTGGGTGACCTCGGCCTGGATGTCGAGGTGCCGGTGCGGCTGCTGGCCGTCCGGTTCAACAACCCGAGCCTGGCCACCTTCGACCTCGACACCGGGCAAACCATGATGTATCCGCCGGGAAGCCACGGCCTACCGGGTGATGCGATCTCGGGTGCGCTGGTCACCGCTGACGGCGCGATCGTCGTGTGGCAAGACGACACGGTCCGGGTGTTCGCCGACCGGCTCGACGAACCCGACTTCGCGTACACGCCAGAAGAGCTGATCAACCCTGCTGGCGCGGCGCCGGCGTTGCGGGTGCTGCCCACCGGCGATGGTCGAGCCCTGTGGGTGGTCCAGATCGGTTCTTGCTGCCCCGAGGAGGTCGATGGGCTCGCCGAGCTCGTCGACCTCGAGACCGGCCAGGTCCGCACCACGATCGAGCTTCCACCGAAGACTTCCCCCGCCGCCATGCTCGGCGATGACCTGCTGCTCAATACCGAACGTGTCCAGCCGGCCGACCCCGACACCGACGCTGGCTGGGTCACCGACCCCGAGTCGCTGCGTGTCTTGCGGCTAACCCCCGACGGTCAGCTCAGCGAGCTCACCGACGGGCACGCGGGCGTCACTGCTGGCAGCACCGTGCTGATCCGAACCTGCAACATGCACTCCGCTGCGGACGGCTGCGCCCTCGACCTGCTCGACCCCGCTACCGGCGAGCGACGCCGGTCCAGCCGGATGGCGAGGCGAGTCTGGGCACAGCTGCCGGCCCGGCCGTGCCTGGTGACTTCACCCCCTGGGATGTGGTCGCACCGGACGGACGCATCCTGATCTCCCGCTCGATCCACGATGACATCGGCAACAAGCCTGCGGCCTCCCAACTGATGGTGCTCAACCCCGACACCGCCGAGATCACCGAGGTCGCCCGCTACGACGGACCGACACCACCCGCCGCCTGGGACCGCGACGGCCGCTACATCGTCGTCGCCGATGACCGCGACCTGATCATCATCGACCCGACCAGCGGCACCACCATCACCCTCGACAACGTCATCCCCGAAGGCCACCATGTCGTCGGCATCGGCTGACCGACACCACCGCTCCCCGCTGTGACACCCCACCAGGCGCACCACACCGACGAGAACCTACGGGCGTGTTCTGCCGGGATTGAACTCCGTAGGCAGGGACTGATCGACGCGGTCTCTACGGGGCGGGCGTCCAGCTTTCGTGGGTGACCGATCCGGCCCGACTCTCGCGGGTGACAAGCTGCTCGAGCTCGGGTACGTCTCCCACCGCGGGCCACCAAACGAGGAAGTAACCGTCGTCGGCGAGCGATGCCTCAACTTCGGTTCCGTCGTTTCGGATAGCGACGACTCGGTCTACGTCAGGGCCGACTCTGCCTGTCCACATCCGGATCTCGTGGTCTACGCCGTCGGGCCCCCTGGCCTGCACGGTCTCCTCGCCGTAGGACTCAGGACCGCGAGCTCGGATGGGTCCCAGGGTCTCAGAGGTAACTCCCGCGTCGAAGGTGCCGTCTCCGTCGGTGTCGAAGAGCCAACAGCCAAGCTCAGTCTGGCTGGCGCCTTCGGCGTGCCACCAACGAGCGACGGCGGCGCCGCCCCGTTGGTCGATGACATCTGCTGGCGTGCCGCGAGCCACGTCGTCCCCGCACATGCGCTCGACAACGTCTCGTGCTTCAGCCGTGACGGGCTGGGGGGACGTTGTCCATCCGGCGAACACCGGTGAGGTCTGGGACGGCCAGGCAAGAACGCCCACGACCACAACCAGGATCAGCGCGGCCGCCGAAGCAAGAGCAGTGAGCCGTCCGCGGTGCGTCCTCGGATCGGGTCCCGGTGGGGCGTCGACGGTCGTGGTGGCAGGCAGCGAGAAGATCTCCTGCAGCAGGTCGCGCTGCGCGGGTTGAGATGACCACGCGCGCGCTACCTCACGGGCGTCCACGCCGACGGCTTGGCGAACGAGGTCGTCGAGGTGCGTGTCGTTGTGGCGTCTCATGGCGTTGCCTCAGCGTCGGAACACCCCGCCGCCCTGCGACCGTCGCCGAGGTCAGCAGCCGAGGAGCGTTGGGGCTCGATGCCCACCCGTTGGAGTTCGTTGGCGAACCGGCGTCGGGCACGGTGAAGCCTGATGCGGACGTTCGCGCGGCTGCACCCGAGAACCTCCGCAACCTGCCGCCGGTCGAGGCCCTCGACGCCGACGAGCATCAACACCTCTTGGTCGTCGCCACTCAGCCGTGCGAACGCATGAGCGAGAGCGTCACTGCTGGGTCCGGTCAACTGCTCCTCGACCTCTTCGACGGCCACTTCGAGGGCGCCACGCAGCTTGTCGTTGAGGCTGCGGGCCCGGCGGAGGCTTCGGTAGTGGTTGGCCAACACGCGCCGTGCAGTCCCGTACAACCACAGCCGAGCACGATCGCCTTCCGGAACATCCTCGAGCCGGCGCCAAGCCACGAGAAAGGTGTCCGCCACCACATCGGCCGCATCCGCGGCCTTGTCTGTACGCCGCAGCGCGTAGGCGAGGAGCAGGTGAAAGTTGCCCTCATAGAGTCGCTCGAACCGAGAGCGGCGAAGCTCGGTCGCTCGCTCGGTCGGCAGCTCGGTCTCCACTCGCCCTCCGTCTTCACGTACGCGGGATACTGCCGCAGCAGAACACTCGTCCGAAACCGTGTCCGGGTCGACCGTTGCGTTTCACCCTCGCCCTGTCGCCAGATCCCGTCGCACCCACAGAGCATCAACCGACGTAGCGATTTCGGGTGTCTGGACTTTCCATCTAACCGGAGGAGCGCAGGTCAGGGCCGTACGCCTACAAAGGGCACGCGGGATGCCCATCAGGTCGCATTCGTGCCAGCACAGGTACTTCTCGTGGCGTTCAGGG
>SKRR01000346.1 GCA_007118345.1 Microthrixaceae bacterium
TCACCCCACACCCTTCCCTTCCGGTGCTCGAGGACCCCGGCATCACTCGTGTGGTCGAACACCGGGTGGGCGCTGACGACGACGCGTTGCTGGCGAGCACGAGCGTGCCGACCGTCACGAGCGTGTGCGTCGTCGTGCCGGTCCTCGACGACAGCGGCGTTTCCGGACTCGAGAACGTGCTCGGCTGGGGCCCCACCGAGGTGCGGGTCGAGGTCATGGCGGTGGTACCGGCGGGGCACCCCGTCCGTGCGATGGTCCGCAGCGCGATGATGGGGTCCGGGCACTCCTGGCGGGTGCTCGACCATCCTCGCGGCGGACGCATGGGCGCGCTCGCCGCGGCGGCCGACACCGCCGAGCACGAGTTCCTGGTGGTGCCGGGGCCGACCGGTCGCCCGCCGGAGCTGTTGGACCGGGTGCCCGCCAGCCTGATGGCGATGTGGCGCGCCGGCGCGGACGCGGCGGTGCTCGGAGGTGCGACGCCCCCATCGGTCGACGCTGCCCAGTACCTCGTGGCCGGGCTCGGGCTCTGGGGTGGTCGCGGCGCTTCTGACGTCGTGGTCCTGCGCCGATGGGTGGCGCGCTGGATCTTCAACGACGCCACGCGGGCGGTCGACCCCGCCGAGGAGGTCGCTGACCGCACGCGCCTGTTGGGTGTGGGGATCCTCGCCGTCGGTTCCCATGACGAGCGGACCGGCGCCGACCGCTGACCCTCCGGCCGCTGGGCCTCCGACCGCTGGGCCTCCGACCGCTGGGCCGACCGAACTGGAACGCGTTCCAGTTCCGTGGCCTACGCTGCCGCCGTGGATTTCGAGGACACCCCTGAGCTCGCGAGCTTCCGCGCCGAGGTCCGCGCCTTCCTCGACGAGCACGCCGCACTCCGCCGGGGTGACGGGTCGGACTGGTCGCGCAACGGCGCCGCGACCGACCCCGAGGTCGCAGCGGACTTCCGGCGCCGGTGCGTCGCGTGGCAGCGCCTGCTCTTCGAGCAGGGCTGGGCCGGGCTGGCGTGGCCGGAACGGTTCGGTGGCCGCGGCCTCAGCGCTGCGCACCAGATCGTGTTCAACCAGGAGCTGGCAGCGTACGACGCGACCGCCGGTTTCCTCACCGCTGCCCAGGCACTGGTCGGCCCCACGCTCATGGTCCACGGCAGCGCCGAGCAACAGCAGCGGTACCTCACCCCGTTGCTCTCCGGCGAGGAGTCGTGGTGCCAGCTGTTCTCCGAGCCGGGTGCCGGCTCGGACCTCGCCGCGCTCGCCACCAGGGCCGTGCGGGACGGCGACGAATGGGTGGTCAACGGCCAGAAGGTCTGGACCTCGAGCGCCCAGCACGCCGACTTCGGCATCCTCATCGCCCGCACCGACCCGGACGCGCCCAAGCACGCCGGCCTGACCTACTTCATCGTCGACATGCGCTCGCCCGGCATCGAGGTCCGCCCGTTGGTGCAGGCCCAGGGGGTCGCACACTTCAACGAGGTCTTCCTCTCCGACGTGCGGATCCCCGCCGACCACGTCGTCGGCGACGTCGACGAGGGCTGGAAGGTCACCCGCACGACGTTGCGCAGCGAGAGCTCGATGATCTCCGGAGCCGGCCAGGCGTCGAACTTCGAGGCGGTGCTCGCGACGGCGCGTCGGTGCGGGCGGACCGATGACCCGCTGGTGCGCCAGGAGCTGGCCAGGGTCGCGACGAACGAGCGGGTGCTGCGCTGGATGGGGTGGCGCAACCAGACCGCGGTCATGACCGGCCGCCGTGAGCTCGCGCTGCACGGCTCACTGCTCAAGAACTTCTTCACGCGTGCGCTGTCGCACCGCGTCGACCTCGCCGTCGCGCTCGAGGGACCCGAGGGCATGCTCTGGCTCGATGCCGAGGGCGAAGGGTTCTGGCAGTACCAGTGCCTGAACCAGTTCGCCTCGCGGATCGGGGGCGGCACCGAGGAGGTCCATCGCAACAATCTCGGTGAGCAGGCGCTCGGTCTGCCCCGGGAGCCGTCCACGGACCGTGAGGTGCCGTGGAACCAGACCGTGCGGTCCTGAGCCGCGCTGGTGACAGGGGGAATCCACATGATGCTCGAGGGCAGGACGGCGATGGTGACCGGGATCGGTCCGGGGATGGGGCGCGACATCTCGCTCGGCCTGGCGCGCGAAGGCGCCGACGTGGTGCTCGTCGCGCGTTCCGACAGGGTGGTGCCGTCGGTCGCCGAGGAGATCGAGGCGATGGGTCGACGGGCGTTCCCGGTCTACGGCAACATCGCCAAGGCCGAGGAGTGCGCCCGGATCGCCGAGGAGGTCGCCGCCGCGACCGCGACGCTGGGCGACGAACGCTCGGGCGTCGACGTGCTGGTCAACTCGGCGTTCCACGGCGGTGAGCACGTCCGTTTCGAGGACGCCGACCTGACGCGGTGGCGGCGACCGGTCGACATCAACTACTTCGGCACGCTGCAGCTGACCCAGGCCGTGCTGCCGCAGTTGAAGGCGGCGGCATCGCGCACCGGCGACGCCCGCATCGTGATGATCAACACGATGTCGATCCACCATCTCGAGGCGGCGGCGGGTTCGTACGCCGCGTCGAAGGCCGCACTCGGTGCGGTCACCAAGACGCTCGCGGTCGAGCTCGGCGAGTACGGCATCCGGGTCAACGCCGTGCACCCGGGCTACATCTGGGGCGACTCGGTGCGGATCTACTTCGAGTGGCAGGCCGAGGAGCGGGGCGACGGCGTCACGTGGCAGGACGTCTACGACGAGCGTGCCGCCGAGACGGCGCTGGGGTACCTGCCGCACTCCTCGGAGATCGCCGGGGCCGTGGTGTTCTTCGCATCACCGCTCGCCATGTGCGTCACGGGCACCGCGCTCCCGGTCAACGCCGGGCACTGGATGCCACCCAGCGCCTGAGCGCGTCCCGGCTACTTCCGTCGTCGTTGCCGCAGCATCATCAGCAACGCGCCGATCGCCATGCCGGTCACCACCATCACGGCCATGAGCAGCCAGAGCGGCCAGCGGAAATCGATGGTCAGGAAGCTGACCGTCGCCGATTCTCTGTTCGAGAAGATGAACACGAGGGCGAGGATGACCAGCAGGCCGCCCACCAGCACCCGGGAGTTGACCTCGAAGCCGTGGCGTTCGCCCTGACCTCTCGGGGTGACGTCGTTCATGGACGCAGCGTACGGCGCGGGCAGCGCGGACGGTTGTGATGTGTGCGGCTGCGTCAGCGGTCGATCAGCGCGGCCTGCTCGTCGAGCACGGCGAGCACCTCGTCACGCCCCGCGCTCGGCACCCGGAACACGCACTCGGTGACGCCGATCGACGCGAAGTGGTCGAGCTTCTCGGGGTTCGGGTGCGATCCGAAGGGAACGATCCGTAGGTCGTCGGGGTCGCGCCCCGCGTCCGCGCCCGCCTCGCGCAGTCGCGGGATCGCCTCACCCAGTCCGGCGCCGCCGATCGGGATCCAACCGTCGCCGTACTCGGCGATGTGACCGAACAGCTTCGGTCCGGCGCCACCACCGACCAGCACCGGGACCGGGACCTGCGGCTTCGGCCACGACCAGGAGGGGGCGAAGTCGACGAACCGGCCGTGGTGCTCGGCGACCTCGTCGCGCCACAGCGCCTGCATCGCGAGCACGTGGTCACGGGTGTGGGCGCGACGCGTGCGGTAGTCGACGCCGTGGTCCTCCATCTCGTCCTCGTTCCAGCCGAACCCGATGCCGAGCTCGAAGCGGCCGCCGGCGAGGTTCTGGAGGGTCGCGACCGCCTTGGCGGTCACCAGTGGCTCACGTTGTGCCGGCAGCAGCACCCCGGTGCCGAGACGGATGGACGACGTGACCGCCGCAGCCGCAGCGAGGGTGACCAGCGGGTCGATCGACCGCTTGTACATCTCGGGCAGTTCGTCCTCACCGGTCGGTGGAGGGGTGCGTCGGCTCGTCGGGATGTGGGTGTGCTCGGGGATCCAGATGGACCCGAACCCGCGGGCCTCGGCCTCGACGGCGAGCTCCACGACCGACATCGAACGGTCGGTCGCGAACATCGTGATCCCGAACTCCATCCCCACCCCCGGGTCCTGCGTCGTGCGACGCGCTGGGAGACTAGCGACCCCGCGATGCGGGTTTGTGCCGTGGCCTGACGGAGTGTCAGATTGCTGCGATGGGCATCGTTGATGGACGGGTCGTGATCGTGACGGGTGCGGGACGGGGGCTCGGCCGTGCGCACGCCCTCGAGTTCGCACGCCAGGGTGCCTCGGTGGTCGTCAACGACCTCGGCGTGGCCCAGGACGGCAGCGATCCGTCCGACACCCCCGCGCAACAGGTGGTCGAGGAGATCGTCGCCGCCGGCGGTGCGGCGGTCACCTCGCAGCACGACGTCGCCGACTGGGACGCTGCGGGCGAGATGGTGCAGCTGGCGATCGACGTGTTCGGCGGCCTCGACGTGGTGGTCAACAACGCCGGGATCGTGCGTGACCGGATGTTCGTGAACTCCGAACAGGCGGAATGGGAGGCGGTGCTGCGGGTGCACGTGATGGGCCACGCCGCCCCGGCCCGGCACGCCGCCGCGTACTGGCGCCAGCGCTCCAAGGCCGGTGAGCAGAACGACGCACGGATCATCAACACGTCCTCGGGTGCGGGACTGATGGGCTCCGTCGCCCAGGCCGCCTACTCGGCCGCCAAGGGTGCGATCGCCAGCCTCACGCTGGTCCAGGCGGCGGAGCTCGGCCGCATCGGTGTCACCGCCAATGCGCTCGCACCCGCCGCGCGCACACGGATGACCGAGGACGCCTTCGCCGACATGATGGCCGAGGCCCCCGAGGGGGCGTTCGACGCGATGGATCCGGAGAACGTCTCGCCGCTGGTGGTGTGGCTCGGATCGGCCGAATCGGCGGCGGTGACGGGTCGTGTCTTCGAGGCCGAAGGCGGCGTCATCGGCATCGCCGAGGGATACCGACACGGTCCGCGTGTCGACAAGGGCGCCCGCTGGGACCCGTCCGAGATCGGTCCGGTGGTGTCGGACCTGATCCGCTCCGCCACCAACCCGACCCCGGTCTACGGCACGAGCTGAGCGGGGCCATCAGGCCGACAGGCCCCGCGGGTCTCAGGCCGACAGGCCGGCGATTCCCTCGCCGAGCACCTTGGCGCCGAGCACCAGGAACAACACCGTCATGATCACGGCGTTGTTCGTCGCCATGAAGGACTTCAACGAGGCGAGTGCGTCCGCGGACCTCGTGCCGCCGATCAGAGAGAAGAGCACCGCGCCGACCACGGTGGTCGATCCGATGGCGACGAAGACGGCGATCGCGACGACGTCGTCGAGGCCGGACAGGCGGGCCTGGCCGATCGTCGTCGCGGCGGACACCGTCAGGATGAGGTTCTTCGGGTTCGCCGCGGACAGCATCGCCCCCGTGGCGAAGGACCGAGCCGCGCCGAAGTGGTCGACCCCTGTCATCCAGCCGGGCATCTGAGGAGGGCCGTCACCGGTCGGCCGGCCGCGCCATTGCCGCAGTGCGAGCACCAGCAGCAGGACGCCCAGACCGAGCTGCACGAGGCTTGCGCCCGTCCAGGCACCTGACGACGGGTCATCGGCACCCGCCCCTCTGGTCACCAGCAGCACCACCATGGATGCCGCGGCGAGGCCGAGGATCCACGCGGCGGCGAACGCGGGTCCGTTGGTCCTCGCCCGCGGGGTGCCCAACATCACGATGACGCCGATGATCGGGATCGGGCTGATGGCCACCGCAACCGCAGCGGGAAGGACGGATCCGATCGCCTCGCCGAGCGTCGCAGCGAACATGGCGTGACGCTACTGCTCAGGCCCAACAGCAGGGTCGCTACGGGCCACCTTTCGGTCGTCGGGTCGAGACGCTACGGTTCTCGCTGACGCGCGTACCTCGACAGGACGCGACCGACCCCAGGGAGTTCACGATGCGGCGACGCATGTTCGCTTCGAAGATCCACCGTGCCACCGTCACCGTCGCGGACGTCGACTACGAGGGTTCGGTGACGATCGATGCCGACCTGCTCGACGTCGCCGGCATCCTCGAGTGGGAAGAGGTCCACATCTGGGACGTCACCAACGGCGCCCGGCTGTCCACCTACGCCATCGCCGGGCCGCGTGGCTCCGGGGTGATCGGCATCAACGGTGCCGCTGCGCACCTGGTGCACCCGGGGGACCTCGTGATCCTCGCCACCTTCGCGGAGTTCGACGAGGCCGAGGCGCTCCTGCACGAGCCCACCTGCGTGTTCGTCGACGAGCAGAACCGGGTCAAGGAGCTCCGAGCCGAGGTCGTCTCGGTCTGAGCCCGGCCGCGCCGGGTCCCCGACGACCGACGCTGCCCCGCAACGACGACATCTCGGGCGGTGTGGTCGCTGTGCGACCGCACCACCCGAGATGTGGTTTGCTCCGATCGGAGGGGACCGGTCAGTTCAGGCGCTCGACGATCATCGCCATGCCCTGACCGCCGCCGACGCACATGGTCTCGAGGCCGAAGGTGGCGTCGGACTCCTGGAGGTTGTGGATCAGGGTGGTCATGATGCGGGCGCCGGTCATGCCGAAGGGGTGGCCCAGCGCGATCGACCCGCCGCGGGTGTTCAGCTTGTCGTAGCTGATGCCGAGGTGGCGGGCCGACGGGATGACCTGCGCGGCGAACGCCTCGTTGATCTCGACGAGGTCGATGTCGTCGATGGTCATGCCGGCACGGGCGAGCGCCTTGCGGCTGGCCTCGACCGGGCCCATGCCCATGATCTCGGGGTTGAGGCCGGTGGCGGCCGACGAGACGATGCGGGCCAGGGGGGTGAGGCCGAGGGCAGCGGCCTTCGTGTCGCTCATGACCACCACCGCAGCGGCGCCGTCGTTGAGCGGGCAGGCGTTGCCGGCGGTCACGGTGCCGTCGGGACGGAACGCCGGCGGCAGGCTGGAGACCTTCTCGAGCGACGTGCCGGGACGGATGCCGTCGTCCTTTCCGACCTCGCCGTCGGGAGTCGCGACCGGGGTGATCTCGGCCTCCCAGTAGCCGTTGTTCAGGCTCTCCTCGGCACGGTTCTGGCTCATGACGGCGAACTCGTCCTGGTCCGCACGGCTGACGTTCTCGACCTGGGCGACGTTCTCGGCGGTCTGGCCCATGGCGATGTACATGTCGGGCAGACCCTCCGCGGGCTCCCAGGTGGGGGCGCCACCCTCGGCACGGGTCGCGGTGCGGCCCTCGGCCTCGGCGAACACGGGGTTCTTCGGTCCGTCGGCCATGCCGAACGGGAACCGGCTGGCGGTCTCGACGCCACCGGCGAGGAAGACCTCGCCGTCGCCGGCCTTGATGGCGTGGGCAGCCATGCGGATCGTCATCAGTGACGACGAGCAGTAGCGGTTGACCGTCACGCCGGGCACGTCGTCGAGTCCCGCGAGCACCGCGGCGACTCGGCCGATGTTGTGGCCGGACTCGCCGCCGGGCTGGCCGCAGCCCCAGAGCACGTCCTCGATCTCGGTGCGGTCGAGCGCGGGGACCTTGTCGAGGACCGAGGTGATGATGTGGGCCGAGAGGTCGTCGGGACGCATGTCCTTCAACGACCCCTTGCTCATCCGGCCGATCGGCGTGCGGGCGGTGGCGACGATGACTGCCTCGGGCATGGTGGTCCCCCTGTGGGCTCGGGTGGTGTCGCGTCGAACGTTCGACGGGCCGAACCGGGCACCGGTCGACCGCCGAACGTTACCCACGGGTAACTACCCGGGCCAGCCGAGCAGCCCGGGCCGCGGGAGTTGCCCGGGCGTCCTCAGGGGAGCCCGGGCGCCCTCAGGGGAGGAAGCGGCTCACGGTGTCGGCGATGCAGACCGGCTTGTCGATGCCCTCGGCCTCGACGGTCACCCGGACCGTCACCTGCACGCCCCCCTTGGCCTCGCCGACGGCGACGACCTCGCCGCGCCCGCGCAGCCGACTGCCGACCGGCACCGGCGCGGGGAAGCGGACCTTGTCGAGGCCCACGTTGACGCCCATCGAGGCCCCCTCGACCTCCAGCAGCTGGGGGAGGAACAGGTTGACCAGCGACAGGGTGAGGTAGCCGTGAGCGATCGGCCCGCCGAAGGGTGACTCCGCGGTGGCGCGCGCCACGTCCACGTGGATCCCCCCGCCCGCTCCGCCCCTCATCGTGCCTCCGGCGCTGCCAGGATTCCGGTCGCCGGTCGCGTCGGCGAAGCGGTCCACCTGCTGCTGGGTGACCTCGGACCAGTCGGTCACGCCCAGGTCGGCGCCCTCGAGGTCGAGCAGTGCGGCGGGGGAGGGGACGGTGGTCATCGCGACGCTCCGATTCGTTCAGGGGTGCTGGCTGGAGACCGACACGACCTCGCCGGTGAGGTAGGTCGACAGGTCGCTCGCCAGGAAGACCATGACGTTCGCGACCTCCCACGGCTCGGCGCCGCGGCCGAACGCCTCGGCGGCCTTGAGCTCCTCGAGCAGGCCGGGGGGTGTGACCTTCTCGAGGTTCGGGTGCATCGCGAGGCTCGGCGCGACCGCGTTGACCCGCACGCCGTGCTCGGCCGCCTCCATGGCGGCGGAACGGGTGAGTGCCATCACCCCGGCCTTGGCCGCGGCGTAGTGCGCCTGACGTTCCTGGGCCCGCCATCCGAGCACGGATGCGTTGTTCACGATCGTGCCCGCGCCCCGTTCGTACATGTGGGGCAGCACCGCGCGCAGGCACCGGAACGTGCCCGTGAGGGTCACGTCGAGCACCTTGGACCACTGTTCGTCGGTCAGCTCGGTGACGAGGCCGTTGCCACCGAGTCCGGCGTTGTTCATCCACACGTCGATGCGGTCGAGCTCGCCGAGGGATGCCGCCAGCAGGTTGCGGACGTCCTCCTCGTCGGTGACGTCGCAGCGCACCGCGAGCGGACGCTTCCCGAATTCCTCGCCGAGCGCGTCGGCGGTCTCGTGCACACGGCGTTCGTGGGCGTCCGAGATGACCACCCGGGCCCCTTCGAGCAGACAGCGCCGAGCGAGCGAGCCGCCGATGCCGGACCCGGCCGCCGCGGTGATCACCACGGTGCGGTCGCGCAGCAGGTCGCGTCCGGGAGGTTCGACGGGAAGGGCGGTGGGCATGTGAGCTCCTTGCGGGTTCGGTCGGCGACGCGGTTCAGCGTGGCTCACGCGGCAGGCCGAGTGCCCGCTCGCCGATCAGGTTGCGCTGGATCTCGTCGGACCCGCCGTAGATGGTGTCGGAACGGGTGAAGAAGAACAGCTTGTGCAGCGGTCCCATCTCGAGCTCACCCGCGTCGCCCTCGTCCGCGTCGGAGTACCGGGTGAGCAGCGCCTCGGCGCCCAGCACGTCCATCGCGACCTCGCCCATGTCGCGGTGCAGGTTCGCCCAGTAGAGCTTGTTGATCATCGCCTCGCGGGGCAGCGCGACGTTCTCGTCCACGCGCAGTGCACGCAGCGCGTTCCAGCGCATGATCCGCACGCGCGACCACAGTGCGGCGAGTCGTTGCCGCAGCACCGGATCCTCGATCCGACCACGTGCACGCGCCGCGTCGGTGAGTTCGGTGAGCTCGTGTTCGAACGCCATCTGCTGGCCCAGGGTGAGCACGCCCCGTTCGAACGCGAGGGTGCCCATGGCGACCTTCCATCCCTCACCGGGCGCGCCGACGCAGAGGTCGGCGCTGGTCCGTGCCCCGTCGAAGAACACCTCGTTGAACTCCGCTGTGCCGGTGATCTGGCGGATCGGTCGGATCTCGATGCCGGGTTGGTCCATGGGGACCAGGAGGTATGACAGGCCGTGGTGGCGCTGGGACCCCGACTCGGTGCGCGCGACGACGAAGCACCAGTCGGACCACTGGGCGAGTGAGGTCCACACCTTCTGGCCGTCGATGACCCACTCGTCGCCCTCGAGCCGGGCGCGGGTGCTGACGTTCGCGAGGTCGGACCCGGCGTTGGGCTCGGAGTAGCCCTGGCACCAGAACTCGGTGCCGCCGACGATGCCGGGAAGGAACCGCTGCCGGATCTCGGGCGAGCCGAAGTGGATGAGGGTCGGGCCGAGCAGTCCTTCGCCGATCAGCCCCGCGCGCCCGGGGCCACCGGCGCGTGCGTACTCCTCATGGAAGGCGACCTCGAGGTGCAGCGGGAGGCCGCGGCCGCCGAACTCGGTCGGCCAACCGACACAGGTCCAGCCCCCCGAAGCGAGTTCGCGCTCCCACGCCATGCGTTCGGGCACGAAGGCGTGCTCGTCGCCGGGCCCACCCCGGTGGCGGAGTGCGGCGAACTCGCCGGTGAGGTGCTCGGCCATCCAGTCGCGCAGTTCCTCACGGAAGGCCGGCTCGTCGGGCATGCCCGGCTGGTCGCCACCGGGGGTGGCGTCGACGCGGACGTCGCTCGCGCTGGAAGGACTCACAGGTCCGCACGCTACTGCGGACTGACGACCCGTCAGAAACCGGGTGGCCGGTCTCCCGTGCTGCTGAGCGGCGCTCCACGCCCCGTACACTGCCGACCCGGTGGCCCGACTGGCGGGGGAGTGCCGTGTCCGATGACGACCAGACGAAGTGGATCGTGGTGGCGGTCGCGCTCGCCTCGGTGGCACTGGTTGCGTTCGTCGTGATCCTCGTCCAGCTGAGCCGGGACGACGGCACCACGGCGGTCGAGACGACGACCACCACGTCGACCACCACCACGACCACTTCGCCGACCGCCACGACCGAACCGGCTGCGACCACCACGACCGAGCGTCCCGACCTGGTCGTCGACCGCATCGAGATGAACGTCGCCGGGACGCAGCGCACGGCGCTCACGATCGTGCCGAGCGCGCCGGGCGACTCGCCGTTGCCGGTGGTGGTCGTGCTTCACGGCCTCGGGGTCAACGCCACCTCCATGTCCCGCGCCGCGGACTGGCGCGATGCCGTGGCCACCCACCGCTTCGCGGCCGTGTTCCCACAGGGCATCGCGGATTCGTGGAACCTCGGCCCGTGCTGTCCACCGGCGAGTGTCGCCGGTGTCCGAGACCTCGACTTCCTCGACGAACTGATCGACGGGCTCGTCGAGGACCCCGCGCTGGACGGGGACCGGTTGTACCTCACCGGGTTCTCCAACGGTGGCCTGATGGTCTACGAGCTCGCCTGTCGACGCAGCGGGAGCTTCGCCGCGGTCGCTCCGATGGCGGCGAGCAACCTGACCGGATGTTCGCCGAGCCGGCCGCTGTCGTTGCTCCACCAGCACGCCGACCCCGACCCGGTGGTGCCCTACGGCGGTGGGCTCGGACTGGGTTCGTTGGTGTCGGTCCGACCGTTCCCGTCGGTGCCCGGCACCGTGGCGTCGTGGGCCGAGGCGAGCGGGTGCGCCATGGATCCGGTGGAGTCGGCCGACGACGACGTGCAGCGGTTCGTGTGGTCGGACTGTGCCGACGGGGTCGAGGTGGAACTGGTCCGGGTTCCCGGCCGGGGGCACCAGTGGTTGAACCAGGGCGGCTACGTGTCCCTCGACGAGCTGCTCGACTTCTTCGACCTCAGCTGATCGGCAGCACCGGAGCGAGGCTCCCCGTCGCCCGGGCCGGGTGCCGTGCCCGGGAGCGGTCGCGGGTGGGCGAGGTGATCGACGCCGAGCGGCGGAGCGCGGCGATGGGATCCGAACCGGGTCCCAGCGAACGGGTGGCCGACAGGTAGCGGAGGTAGGTGGCGAGGGTCGTGGCGAGGTCGTCGGGGACCGACACGCCGTGACGGTCGCACCAGCTGACCGCGGCGTCACCGGTGGCGCGATCGACCAGCTCGACGGTCCACCGTCGGTCGACCGCCCCGTCGGCTGTGGTGCGCAGCGCGGTGAGCACCGCCAACGCGTCGCGGCGAGCGGGATGCCCGTGGGCGAGTGCCCACCGGGCGACCTCTCGCCGGTGCCGACGCAACCCGGGTGGTTGGACGACGGTGTGTGCCCGGGGGCGGGGAGAGCGGGGTGTGGTGGCCTGGGACATGGCCCGAGCATGCCGGACCGGTGTGACAGCCGGAGCGGGCCGGACTGGTGCCCGGACGCGGTCCGGGGGCACGGCGTGAGCCGCACCCCCGGACAGGGACTCTGGGATGTCGTGGACTCAGCCGACGAAGCCGATTCCGGCGCCACCGCCGTTGGTCTGCTGGATGCCGCCGACCTCGGTGGCGCCGGCGTCACCGACACCGGCACCGGTGTCGTCGCCGGGTCCTTCGGTCTCGTCCTGGACCTCGGCCACGGTCACGTCGATGATGCCCTGTGCGCACAGCGGCTGCGGGGGAGTGGGCTCCTCACCCTCCACCGTCGTCTCGATCTCCACCTGGGCCGGGAAGAGCCCGCTGATGAAGGCGATGATCTCCGGCGCTGCTGAGATGATGGGCTGCACGATGCGGAAGTCGAGGTACGCATCCCACTCGGCGGGGGACGGTCCGTTGGCGGGGTTCAGGATCCCCTGGAGCACCTTGCCGCCGATGAAGTCGTCGGCGATCCGCTGCTGCGCCGGGTCATCGGGGTCGTTGAGCGTGTCGAACGGCGGTGGCGGCGGAGTCGCGTCGCCGTCGTCGTCGTCGCCGCCGAGCAGTCCGGTCGCAGCTGCCAGGAGACGGTCGAGCACCTCCTGTGGCGGCACGCCGTACCACTGCCCGAGGCTGACGTTCGGCATGTTCTGCTCGGCCCGCTCGTTCACGTAGGTGATCTTGAAGCCGGTGAGCCGCTCGGCGTCGTTGAAGATCTCCTCGACCTCGACGTTGCCCGGTCCGATGGCGGGGACCGCCTCGAGTGCACCGCGGATCTGGCTCGCGGTCGGTCGCACGTAGTCGGTGAGCAGGGCGTACTCGTTGACGAGCCCGGCGCGATTCTCCGGCGCCCAGTTCTCGGGTGTCGGAGCACCGAGCAGCAACGGCTTGGTGCGACCCGGCACGGTCCAGATCAGGGGCGTCTCACCCTCGTCGCCGACCTTCAGTGAGAAGGCCACGGGGCGAGGGGCGAGGAAGCCGTTGGTCCAGTTGGCGCCGAGGAAGAGCGTCTGCTCCTCGCTCACACCGGGGATGCCCTCGTCGTCGGGCTTCGGTTCGCCACACACCTGCACGGTCGTCGAGTACGTGCCGGGTTCCTGGGGCGACTGGAAGGTGAAGGTCCCGTTGTCGAGGCTGGCGGTGCCAGCCGCGGGGCTCTCGACGATCTCGAGCGTGTCCTCCATCAGCGGCGTGGCGCCCTCCTGGATGATGTCCTCGAGGAGGTTCACCTGCACCGTCTCGCCGGGTGCGGCGTCGAGGTTGAGGACCTCGGGGTCGAAGATCGGCGCGTCGGGGTCACGCACGGTGGTCCGGGCGATCAGGTTGGAGCCCTGCACGTTGCAGCGGAGCTTGAGGTCGAAGGACCCGACACCGGTGACGTTCAGGGCGGCGTCGAACTGCAGGTTCCCGACGCGGTAGGTGATGATGCCGCCGCCGGTCGTCGTGATGGGTCCGCCGTAGGTCCCGAGGTTGACGTTCGCCGGCCTTCCGGCGACCGGACGCACGGTCACGTCGGGAGCGGTCGCGTTGAACGACGGCACTGAGCTGGGCCCGTTCACCAGCATGGTCCCCGAGGCGTTGGTGATGTTGATCGAGGGGATCAGCGCCGCCGCTCCGTCGATGAGGTTCTGGTCGAGCCGGGCGTTCCATACGAATCGGGCGTCGATCTCTTCGTCGAGCCCGGCCGCCGGAGGAATGTCGGCAGCGGTGATGTTCATGGTGAGGTTGAGGCGATTGCTGCCGAGCAGGGTCGCTGCCAGGTTCAACGCCTCGACAGTGGCGCGGTCGTTGTCCCGCGCGCCGCAGCTCACGTTGATGCTCGTGTTCACCTGCTCAGCGGCCGACGGCGAGCCCGTGACGGCGACGAGCGCCATCGACAGGGTCGCCGTGGCGAGGATGACGGCGGCGGCACGGCGTGGTGTACGCCGTTGGACCGGACCAGTTCTCATGATGTGCTCTCCCTGTTGCATCGCCTGGGGACCGATGACACGCGAGCGGCGCGGCACCCGCGGACCGCGGGACCGGGTCGACCTCATGCGCGGGGTGCGCCGGTCGACTCCGCCCGGTGTCCCCCCTCGGTCCGGTCGTCACCACGATCGTGGCCCGTTACCGTGCCCCTTTGATAGAGGGTCGCGCAGGTCACTGGCAAGAGGTTGTTCGCCACTCGCGGCAATTGCCCACGAGAACCCACGCAGTGTGGTGGTCGGATCACGGGTGGTGCGGAATCGCGGTCGGGTAGCAGCGTCGAGGAGGTGCCGTTGCTACCCTCGGGCTCGATGCTGGGAGGCAGCGACCGATGATGCCGGAACGGGAGCAGCATCCTGGCGGGGAGAGCGAGGACGACGACACCGCGAGTCGGGTGGTGCCGCTGAGATCACGCGGACCCGGTTCGGTGCCGCCGGCTCCCGACGCGGCGGTTCCCGCCGACCCGGATGTGCCTCCCGAGCCGGCCGGGCCCCGCGAACCCGACGTGGTCGACCTGCGGGACGGCGTCGCCGACGCGTCGTCGGTCCCGCCGCCGTTCGTGGAGCCTGGGTCGCTGCCGAACGACGACCCACCCGGTGCGCGCGGCACCGGGCCTGTCGCCGCCCGCACGTCCGCCGTCGAGTCGGCCTCGCGCGACCGCGCTGCTCGCAGCCGTGTGGTCGTGCCGGCGGCGGTGTCGGCCAGACTGCTCCGCTCCCTGGGGCCGGCCGCGCTGGCGCTGCTCGTGGGGACCGCGGTCGCAGTGACCGCGCTGGTGCTCGCGGCGGGCGCGTCATCGCGTGCCGACGAGATCGCAGCCGCACGCGACGACAACCTGGCGATCGGCGGGGCGCTGTCCGAAGCATGGACGGGGGCCCTCGAGAGCGTGGCCGGTGGGGTCGGCCAGCAGCTCGAGGGTGCCGATCGCTCGCTGTCGTCGCTCGCGCTCGTCGATCGCCTGTTGGACCAGCCGGTCCCCACGGGGGGCGACGCCGATCTCGTCGCAGCCACACGTGCCGAGCAGCGCCGCGGTGCCGACGCGCTCGCCGCAGCGATCGTCGACACCGATGCCGATCCCGTGGACCTCGGCAACCGCCTCGAGGCACTCGATGCCGAGGTGCGTGCCGCCGCGGCGGCCGGCGAGGCGCTCGATGCCGACCTCGGTTCCCTGGAGCGCGACGCACGCGACGATGCCGAACTGGGCCGGACCGTGGCGTTGCTGGCAGCGGTGGCAGGGTCGATGGGTGCGGTCCTCGCTGCGCTCCTGGCCCGGCGTCGCTGGTCCCGGACACTCGACCGGCCCCTCGACGAACTCCGTCGTGCCGCCGCGGGACCGCTCGGCGACGACGGTGACGGACCTGCGGCCCGGGTGCTCGCCGATGGGGCGGCCCAACCAGAGCTCCGATCGCTGGCCGATGACCTGCTCGTCGCCCGGCGGCGTGACGAGCTGCGCCAGACCGAGCTCGAAGATCGCGTGGACTGGGTCGATCGGGGACGACGTGTGCTCGAGGCGCTGGAGCTCGCGGACGACGAGGCGAGCACGCTCGAGGTCTCCGGGCGGGCGCTCGCGGCGTTCGGGCCCGACGTGAAGGTCGAGTTGCTGATGTCGGCGAAGGGGTCGTCACGGCTCGACCGGGTGGCAGGGGGTGCTGGACGACCACTGCCGGGGTGTCCGGTGAGCACCGCGGGCGACTGTGTGGCGATGCGCCGGGGCCAGGTGAGCGTGTTCGACAGCTCCGAGTCGATCAACGCGTGCCCGTTCCTGCGCGGGCGGCCCGAGGGGGCGTGCAGCGCAGCGTGCGTGCCGGTCGTCGTCGCGGGCCGGCCCAGCGGCGTGCTGCATCTGACCGGCCCCGACGGCTCACCTCCGGCGCCGGTCCGGATCGAACAGCTGGTGTCGCTGTCGTCGCAGCTCGGTGCACGGTTCAGCGCGTTGCGGACCCTCGAACGCAGCCGGCAGGAGGCAGCGACCGACGGACTGACGGGGTTGCCGAACCGCCGGACGCTCGAGGCCGAGGTCGCCGAACTGCTCGACCGTGGCACACCGTTCGCGATGGTGCTCGCCGATCTGGACCGCTTCAAGAAGCTCAACGACAACTACGGCCACGAGATCGGCGACCGGGCACTGCAGCTCTTCGCCGGTGTCCTGCGCGACAACGTGCGTGGCAACGACGTGGTGGCCCGACTGGGTGGCGAGGAGTTCGTCCTCGTGTACCCGACGATGAGCGTCGAGATCTCGATCGAGGCGATCGGACGTCTTCGCCAGGCGCTCGCGTCGGCGCTCGCCCGGACCGACCTGCCGAGCTTCACCTGTTCGTTCGGTGTGGCGCACTCGAGCGTGGGCGCCGACGGGGATGCCATCCTGCGGGTGGCCGACGCAGGGTTGCTGCGGGCGAAGCACCTCGGCGGCGACCAGGCAGTGGTCGCCGACGCCGAGCTCGCGGCGGAGGTGTTCCGCGACGGTGGACCCGGACGCTCGGAGCGCCCCGAGACCGGTGGCGACCCTGCGCCCTGATGACCCTGCGCGGCTGATGACCCTGCGCGCCGGCCACACGCATCGTCGTCAGGGCGCCCTCGATCACCTCGCCCCTAGGGTGGCGACATGAAGGTCGGCATCGTCTTCGCCAACGTCGGACTGCTCGGCACCGCCGAAGGTGCCGAAGCCCTGGCCCTCGCTGCAGAGGAGCACGGCGTCGACTCCGTGTGGACCGTCGAGCACGTCGTCGTCCCCGCCGACTACGAGTCGCGGTATCCCTACAGCAAGGACGGGCGGATGCCCGGTGGCGACTCGTCACCGATCCCCGACCCACTGATCTGGCTCACCTGGGTGGGTGCCCACTCGCAGCGGCTGTTGCTCGGCACCGGCGTGCTGATCCTCCCCCAGCGGAACCCGGCGGTCCTGGCGAAGGAGGTGGCCACGCTCGATCAACTGTCCGGCGGCCGCGTGCAGCTGGGCATCGGCGTGGGCTGGCTCCGCGAGGAGTTCGAGGCGCTCGGGGTGCCGTTCGAACGCCGCGGCGCGCGCACTGACGAGTACGTCGCCGCGTTGCGCGAGCTGTGGGGCGCGGTCGAGCCGACCTTCCAAGGTGAGTTCGTCGAGTTCGAACGAGCGCTGTCCCACCCCAAACCGGTGAGGGGAGCCGTCCCGATCGTGGTGGGTGGGCACACCCCGATCGCAGCGCGACGCGCCGGCCGCCTCGGTGACGGGTTCTTCCCCGCCGAGCACCGTGAGCTGGCGACGCTGCTCGACGAGATGCGCGGTGCTGCGGTCGCCGCAGGGCGTGACCCGGAGGCCATCGAGGTGACGACCGGGGCACCGCGCGACGCGGCGGAGTGGGAACGCCTGTCGTCGCTGGGGGTCGACAGGATCGTCGTGCCGCCCCCGGCGCTCACACCCGACGACATCGGTCCCGCGCTCGGCCGACTCATGGAGCAGCTCCGCAACTGACAGTGCCCCCCGCCCCTCTTCGGGGGGTCGGGCCCGTTCGGCTCAGTTGCCGTTGGTGCTCCAGTGCCACGGCTCCACCGGCAGGTTGTACAGGCCGTAGCGAGCGGCGTTGGCGGCGAGCCAGTTGAAGCCGGCGCTGCCGCGCGTGAGGGTCCGTCCGCCCACCGTGAAGTCGATGGCCAGGCCGCGCTCGTGCATCGACGAACCGGGCCGGGCGGTCGGCGGCCGGCACTGCGAGGCCGGCATCTCGTAGATGGCGTAGTGGCTCGAGCCGCAGTTGTTCCGACGGACAGCGATCTGGCCGGCAGGATCCCTGTAGCCGCCGCCGCCGAAGTTGATGCCGGCCGCAGCAGCGTCGGCGAGCAGCCGCTGGAGGTTGCCGGCGATGGACCGGTGGACCCGGATGCCGCCCACGTTGACGATCTCACCAGCACCGGTGATCGCGGGTGGCGTGCCGCCACGGCCACCGCCACCGCCGCCACCGGAGGTGCTGCCACCGCCGCCACCGGAGGTGCTGCCACCACCGCTGCTACTGCCACCACCGCCGGCGGAGGTGCTGCCACCGCCGCCGCTGCTGGACGGTGCGGGTGGTGCGAGCGCTGCACGGTTCTGCGCCTCGCGAGCCTTGGCCCGAGCTTCCTCTGCGGCGCGCTGGGCGGCCATCGCCCGGGCGATCTCGGCCTGCTTGGCGTTGATGGAGCCGGAGAGCTGCGTGTCGATCGACGCAAGCGCGTCGGCCTCTGCGAGCGCCGACTCGATTCGCTGCTCAACCTGCTCGGCGAACGCCTGTTGCTCGGCGTAGGCGTCGTTGAGCTCGCTCAAGCGCGTCCGGACCGCCGAGCGCTGCTCCCGTGCCCGTTCCGCTGCCGACTCGGCCGCGGCACGCTGGATCTCGAGGTCCTCCTGCACCGAGCGGAACCGCTCGGCCAGATCGACGTTCTCGTTCGCCCGCATGCTCAGCAGCGTCCGCTTGTTGACCGTGTCGTTGATGTCGTCGGAGTCCAACGTCGAGAACACGTCGCCGCTGCCCATGGTGACGTACGCCTCGACCGCCGAGTCCGACATCTGCTGGCGGATCTCCTCGAGCTCGGCCTCCTTGCGCGCCTGCTCCGCCTCGGCGGCTTCCTGCTCGGCGGTCGCGGTGGCAACTGCCCGCTCGGCCTCCTCGACGCGGTCCTGCTGCGCGCGGACGTTCGCGTTGAGTGCTTCGAGTGCGCGGGTCACCTGGGCATCGGTCGCCTCGAGCACGTTCACCTCGGAGGCTTGCGCGGCAGCCTTGCGGCGCACCTCTTCTCGCTCACGCTGCAGCTGGCCGATGGACTTGCCGTTGTTGTCAGCGGGCGCTGCTCCGGCTGGAGCGGCGCCGAGCGGCAGCATCGCGCAGGCCACGACGGTGGCGAGTGCGGTGAGGACGCGGCCGGCACGGGGCCGACGGTTGGGGGCGGAACTGGTGGTCGTTCGCGGAGTCACGTGGGAGAGGTCGCCTCGGGTCGCAGCTGTGGGGTGGTCGGGTCCGGCGGGCGCTGGTGCTCGGGGCCGGACATGACGATCGTTCGTAACCGAACCGCAATCTAGCACGCATGCGGCGCGCGAGCCATGGAGGCGTCGCGTCATCTGGCCTTTGCTGACGGCGCCAAGCGCATGCGTCCCATGCTGGTGAACCACTTCGGCGATATGGTGGCTCTCCCCCAGGA
>SKRR01000279.1 GCA_007118345.1 Microthrixaceae bacterium
CGGCTCCGTCGTGGCGGTGGGTGATCCCGTCAAGGTGCAGGTGCTCGACGTCGACTTCAGCCGCGAGCGCATCAGCCTCTCGCTGAAGGCCACCCAGCAGGATCCGTGGCAGGAGTTCGCCTCGAACCACCAGGTCGGCGAGCTGGTCTACGGCCGGGTCACGAAGCTGGTGCCCTTCGGTGCGTTCATCCAGGTGGGTGACGGCATCGAGGGCCTGGTGCACATCTCGGAGATGTCGGCGCACCACGTCGACCTGCCCGAGCAGGTCGTCACCCCCGGCGAGGAGCTGTGGGTCAAGATCATCGACCTCGACCTCGACCGTCGCCGCATCAGTCTGTCGATCAAGCAGGCCGCAGAGGGCGGCGTCGTGGCGGCGGAGTACCAGCAGCACTTCGGCGAGGAGAACTACGACGCCGAGGGCAACTACATCGGCACCGCGATCGACGGCGAGGGAACCTCGGAGGGCCAGGAGGCGTGGGCGGAGTACTACGCCGAGCAGGGCCTCGATCCCGAGGGCAACCCGCTCGAGGCTGCGCCTGCGGACGCCACCGAGGCCGCTCCGGCTGACGAGGCACCGCCGGAGTCGCCCGAGACCGAGGCGCCCGAGACCGAGACCCCCGAGGCCTGACCCAGCGTCTCCGGTCCCCCGACCCGACCGCGAGCCCCGCCGTTCGGCGGGGCTCGTGCGCGTCCGGGGGCGGTGCCGCAAGATCGCAACGAGGATCTGAGCGGGTTTCTTAAGCCCGGCGCGGTTTTGGTCGACGGTCATCGCAACGGAAGCCGCGCCCGGAGTCGACGTCGCAGTGCCCCATGGTGCTGCGACATCCGGATGTGACCTTCGTTGCGTTCCTCCCTACGCGCACGGAGCGAGACAACTGTGAGTTCACGTAGAACACTGATCCTGATCGGCGCCGTGGTGATCGGCGGCCTCGCCGCCTTCCTCACCCTGAACTATGTGAGGGGGGTGGAGAGCCGCAACGCGGAGGCCAACCAGCTCGTCGAAGTGCTCGTGGCGTCAGGGGCGATCCCGAAGGGGACCGCCGCCGACGATGCGATCGCCGCCGGGCTCGTCGAACAGGCCGAGCGTCGGCGTGCCGACCTGCCGGTGGGCAGCGTGGACCGCAACGCAGCGATCCAGGGCCAGGTCGCAGCGGTGGACCTCAACGGAGGCGAGATCATCACCGGCTCGATGTTCGTCTCGGACACACAGCTCTCGGGATCGAACGCACTGAACCTCGACCGCGGCAACGTGGCGGTGACCATCTCCGTCGACGAGGCTGCAGGTGTGGCGGGCCTCATCCAGCCGGGCGACTCGATCAACATCACCGCCCGGGTCAGCCAGCCCGACGAGGGTTCCCCCCTGGTCCAGTCGATGGAGTCGGCCCAAGGGGACGAGTTCCAGCTTGTCCAACCGGCCACCGCCGTCTTCCAGGACGTCAACGTGTTGGCCGTCGGCCAGTCGCTGGGCGAGCCGGTGACCACGACCGACGAGGACGGTCAGCCCGTGCAGGACACCGCGCCGCAGGGCAACACCGGCCTGATCACCGTGCAGCTGCCGCCCGAGGACGCGGTGCTGCTCGCCTCGGTCCGTGACTCGGGCCTGTGGCTGACGCTCAACCGTCCCGACTACGAGCCCGTGCCGTTGCCGTTCGACTGGCGCCGGTCGGTCTTCAGCGGTCAGCTGGGCACGTCCCCCTACCCCGACGACGACGCGGCCGAGCCGAACGACGGTCAGTGAGCGAGCACCTGATGACCTCCCGTCACCTCGAACCGATCCAGCCGGGCGCCGACGCGCCCGACGGTGAGCACATCGAGCCGCCGTCGGTGCCGATCCGCGTGTCGGTCGCCGTGGTGGAGGATTCCGACGTCGTCCGCGAACGAATGGTGGACCAGCTCGGTCACGGCGTCACCCCCTTCGCCACGATCGAGGAGCTCACCGCGCGCCTCACCGGGACCGTGCCCGTCGTGGTGGTGCTCGGACCGTCGTGCGCCACCGAGGACGCGCTCGCGATCTCCGAGCGCGTGATGCAGCAGTACCCGATGCTGGCAACCGTGCTCGTGGTCGAGGAGCTCACCACCACCCTGCTGCAGCAGGCGCTGCGGGCCGGAGTGCGGGACGTCCTGGCGCTCACCGGTGACTCGAACACCCTCGCTCAGGCGGTGCAGCGGCTCGCTGTCGGCCTCGACCAGTCTCCTCGGGCGAGTGCCGCACCATCCGAGGCGACCCCGTCGGCCGAGGCGCCGGCCTCCGAGGCCGACCCGCTCGAGGTCGTCAACGGTGAGGTGCTGACGGTGTTCTCCACCAAGGGTGGTGCCGGCAAGTCGGTCCTGGCGACCTCGTTGGCAGTCACGCTGGCGCAGCGGTCGGACAAGCCCGTGTGCCTCGTCGACGCCGACCTCCAGTTCGGCGACGTGGCCGTGATGCTGAAACTGACGCCGCACCACACGATCGTCGATGCGGTGTCGGTGCTCGATCGCATGGACGCGCCGCTGCTCGAGAGTCTCCTGGTCACCCACGAGCCCTCGGGACTGCGAGTGCTTCCGCCCCCGCTCGAGCCGGCCTTCGCCGATCAGGTCGGTGCTGCCGAGATGGTGGCGATCGTCGAGATGCTGCGCTCGTTCTGCTCGTACGTCATCGTCGACACGCCCGCCTACTTCAACGATGTCGTCCTCGGGCTCGTCGAGGTGTCCGACAAGGTGATGCTCGTGGCGGGGATGGACATCCCCAACATCAAGAACGTCAAGATCGGACTCCAGACGCTGCGGCTGTTGAACACTCCGATGGAGAAGCTGCTGCTGGTGCTCAACCGCTCCGACAGCAAGGTCAAACTGGACATCGGCGAGGTCGAACGCACCCTGCAGATCACCGCCGATGCGCTCATCCCCAGCGACGTCGTGGTACCGCAATCGGTCAACAAGGGTGAACCGGTGGTCATGCACTCCCCCAAGTCGGGAGTGAGCAAGGCCATCACGAGCCTCGCAGAGCAGTTCCTGCCGACGGCCGCCAAGGCTCCCCCCACCACTGGCAGTCGCTTCCGACGCTGACCGTCATGACACGCGCTGTCAGCCGCAGCGCAGCTGCACCTTCCCGTCCACGACCCGTACCGACCACCACCAGAGCAACAGGAGCGCCACGTGTCGCTGTCCGAGCGGATCAACAGCCAGCAACCGGGGGGCACCCCCGGCGGAGAACCTGCGAAGCAGGGAGCGCCGGCCGCGCCGGGCGGTACCACTCCACCCACGACCCCGCGGTCGGGCGCCGGGACAGCGACGCCGATGCGTCAGGACGTCGCCGCAACCGAGCTGCGACATCGGATCCACCAGCAGCTCATCGACGAGCTCGGCCCGATCCTCTTCGACCGGCGCCTGTCCGAGGATGACCTGCGCAAGCGGGTGCACGATCAGCTGCAGGCAGCCATCTCGATGGAGCGGGTGCCGTTGTCGGCGGCCGACAAGGCGCGGCTGATCCAGGACGTCTCCGACGACATCCTCGGCTACGGACCGATCGACTCCCTCCTCAAGGAGGACGAGGTGACCGAGATCATGGTCAACGGACCGGAACGGGTCTTCGTGGAACGTTCCGGCAAGCTGACCAAGGACCCGGCGGTCCGGTTCCTCGACGAGGAGCACGTCCGGAGGGTCATCGACAAGATCGTCTCGGAGATCGGCCGTCGCATCGACGAGTCGACGCCGATGGTCGACGCCCGACTTCCCGACGGTTCCCGGGTCAACGCCGTGATCTCGCCGCTCGCCATCGGCGGTCCCTTCCTGACCATCCGGAAGTTCGCCGCCGACCCGCTGCAGATCGACGACCTGATCCGGTTCGGCTCCATCAACGCCCACGCGGCACGGTTCCTCCAGGCCTGCATCGTCGGACGGCTGAACGCCGTGGTCGCCGGGGGTACCGGAACCGGCAAGACCACGATGCTGAACGTGATGTCGGGCTTCATCCCCGACGACGAACGCATCGTGACCGTCGAGGACGCCAAGGAACTCCAGCTCCACCAGGAGCACGTGTTGTGCATGGAGTCCCGGCCCCCGAACGTGGAGGGTCGCGGTGAGGTGACGATCCGTGACCTCGTCAAGAACACCCTGCGCATGCGCCCCGACCGCATCGTCGTGGGGGAGTGCCGTTCCGGTGAGGCGCTCGACATGCTCCAGGCGATGAACACCGGTCACGACGGCTCGCTCACGACGGTGCACGCAAACAGCCCCCGCGACACGCTGGCCCGCCTCGAGACGCTGGTGCTGATGGCGGGTTTCGACCTGCCGGTCCGGGCGATCCGGGAGCAGATGGCGTCGGCGATCGACGTGATCGTGCAGCTGTCCAGGCTGCGTGACGGCTCCCGCCGTGTCACCCACATCACCGAGGTCCAGGGAATGGAGGGTGACGTCATCACCCTGCAGGACATCTTCCTGTTCGACTTCGGCGCGGGGGTGGACGAGCACGGCAAGTATCGAGGACAGCTCAAGGCAACCGGTGTGCGCCCGAAGTTCGCCGAGAAGCTCGCCGACCAGGGGATCCGCCTCGGAGCCGAGGTGTTCTCGCCGGAGGCGGCAGAGCGCAAGGCGGTGAGCCGACTGTGACGCGCCGTACGACGTCGGTGGCCCGAGGGTTCCGTGTCGGGACCGTCGCGGCACTGGTGGTCGCCTGTCTCGTCGCGCTGTTCGGCCCGGCTGCAGTGTCGGCACAGTCCGGCGCCGATGCCGGCCGCCTGGTCATCGATCGCGTCGACGCGCGAGGCGAGTCCACCGTGGTGGAGGGCGCGCTGGTCGGTGCCGAGCCCTCGGGGCTCACTGCCACCGTCGACGGCGAGCCCGTCGACGTGGCATCGGTCGCCGCACTCGGTGAACAGGGCCTGGCCAACGACGTGATCGCGGTGATCGACAACTCCGGTTCCCTGCCGAACGCAGCGGTGCAGCTCGCCAAGCAGGCGCTCGAACCCCTGATGCCCGGTCAGGGGGCCGTCGCTCGACTCGGCGTGGTCACCACCGGCGGCGGCGCAGAGGTCGTGGTCGGTCCCACCGACAACGCATCCAGGATCCGTTCGGCGCTCCAGGGCGTCGAGCCGGTCGGCATCTCGGCCACCTGGGACGGGGTCGTCCGCGCCGGCGCGCTGCTCGACGGCACCAGTGGGGCCACGACCCCCACGGTGGTGCTCTTCAGCGCTTCGGCAGCGGCTGCGGGCGAGGCGAGAGCCGCCAACGCAGGCAGCGCCCTGCAACGAGTTGGTGCACGGCTCGACGCGATCGTCCTGCCGATGGGCACCGACGGGGCCCAGCTGCCCGAGATCGTGGCGGATGTCGGTGGCACGCTGCAGGTCATCGACTCCGACGAGGAGATCGGGACGGCGGTGCGAAACATCGCCGACGGGTTGGAGGGACGGTTCCGCGCGACGCTGCCGACGACGGTCGAGCCAGGATCAGTGGTGCCCCTGAGCCTCGAGGTGGGGGAGCTGACGGCCGAGGTCGGGTTCTCGCCCGGCTTCGTGCGCGTCGGCGCCGACGAGCTCGCACCGGTCGTCGCCGGCGGCAGCGGGGGGATCTTCGCGAACGAGCTGATCAGGTGGCTCGCCCTGTTGCTGGCAGTGACGGCCGCGGTGATGTTGGTCTGGGCCGTCGTGTCACTGCTCGTGCGCGACCGCAGCGACCTCACCAGCCGTCTCGAGGTCTATGACGAGTCCTACGGCGCCGAGCCCGAGGTCGAGCTCGGACATGCTTCCAACATCAGCGTTCCCATGCTCCAACGCGCGGTCGACCTCACCGGCGAGCTCGCGGACCAGCGGGGGCTGCGTGAGAAGGTCGAGATCATGTTGGAGCGGGCGAACCTGCCGCTGCGCGCTCCAGAGGCCATCTTCTTCCTGCTGGCCGCCTCACTGGTGCTGAGCCTGCTGGGGCTGCTGCTCACCGGGTCGCTGCTCGGTGCCGTCGTGGCCCTGGTGCTCGCGATCATGCTGCCGGTCGCCGTGGTGAACTTCATGATCCGTCGGCGCCAGAAGGAGTTCGTCGGGCAGCTGCCCGACATGCTCACCCTGCTCGCCGGCACGCTGCGGGCCGGGTACTCGATCGGTCAGGGCTTCGAGTCGGTCTCGGGCGAGGTCGCCGACCCGATGGGTCGTGAGCTCCGGCGGGTCGTCACCGAGACCCGTCTGGGTCGGCCACTCGAGGAGGCCCTCGAGGCCGTCGCCCAGCGGATGGGCAGCGACGACTTCTCCTGGGCGGTGATGGCCATCAGGATCCAGCGCGAGGTGGGTGGCAACCTGGCCGAGCTCCTCCTCACCGTCGCCGACACCATGACCCAGCGTGAGCGACTCCGTCGGGACGTGTCGACCTTGACCGCCGAGGGTCGCATCAGCGCGATCATCATCGGTCTGCTCCCCCCCGGTCTGGGGGTGGTCATGTTCTTCATGAACCCCGAGTACATCAGCGAGCTGTTCACCCCCGGGACCGGCTACGCACTCATCGCCACGGCGCTCGTCTCGATGGCGATCGGGTTCGCGTGGATGAAGAAGACGATCACGATCGAGGTCTGACATGAGTCCCGTACTGCTCGTCTCCACCCTCCTGCTCGCCGGCGCGATCGGTACCGCGCTCCACGCGGTGCTCTCCCAGATCGACGAGCGTCAGATGGTGCGCGAGTCATTGCGCCAGCTCAACGGCTACGAGGTCGAGAACCAGCGTGACCAGCAGCTGCTCGACCCGCTGAAGGAGCGTGCCCTCAAGCCCTTCCTCAACGGGCTGACAGGTCTGGGTCGCCGGTTCACCCCCGTGGGGTACGTCGACAAGGTGCGGCAGAAGTTCGTGCACATGGGCAATCCTGATCCCGTGGCAGTGGACCGCTTCCTCGCGCTGCGGGTGGCCACCGTGGTCGGAGCCGTCGGCGTCTTCATCGCCGTGTTCATCGTCGGTCTGTTGCCCTTCGACGGCAACATGCGCCTCGCCGTGGGTGGCTTCCTGATGGCACTGCTGCTGATCGGGCCGGACACGGTCATCAACCGCAAGGTCGAGGATCGTGCGAAGGCCATCCAGCGCACACTGCCCGACGTGCTCGACCTGCTGACGATCTCCGTCGAGGCCGGGTTGGGCTTCGAGCAGGCGCTCGACCGCGTGATCCACGCAGTGCCCGGCCCCCTGAGCGACGAGTTCTCCCGGATGCTCGGCGAGACACGCGCCGGCGCCGCTCGCGCCGATGCGATGCGCGCGATGGACGAGCGGTGCAACGCACCCGAGTTGCGGTCCTTCGTGCTGGCGATCATCCAGGCGGACTCCTTCGGCGTGTCGATCGGTCGCGTCCTGCGCGGCCAGTCGGAGGAGATGCGCATCAAACGCCGCCAGCTCGCCCAGGAGCGCGCCCAGAAGGCACCGGTGAAGATGCTCATCCCCATGGTCTTCTGCATCTTCCCCGCCCTGTTCCTCGTGGTGCTCGGGCCGGCGATGATGTCGATCATGGAGAACCTCTGAGATCCTGATGCGTCACCTGCCCGTCCGTGCGAACGAAGCGTCGTCGGGCGGAACCGATCTCGGAGTGACCGCACGACCGGCGATGCGGTCCGGCCTCCCCGTCGCGGTGGTGTTCGCAGCACTGGCGTCGCGCCCGATCGGTGACAACGGAGTGCTCAGCCACCTGGCGATCGGGCGGCTGCAGCTCGACGCGGGGCTCCCCGCCACGAATCCGTTCCTGTACAGCTCCACCGAGTTCCCCGTCCCCAGCTGGTGGTGGTCGTGGACCCTCGCTGCAACCGAGCGATCGTTCGGAGGTGTGGGGCTCCGGCTGCTCGGTGCGGCGCTGGGCGCCGCGCTCGGACTTCTGCTCGTGCGGCTGGTCGTCGCGGGTCTGGGCGGCCCGAACAGCCCGGCACTGGATCGGGTGAGGGTCCTCGCGGTGGTCGTGCCGTGCGCGTTCGTCGCCGTGATCGTGATGCCGTTCCTGAACCTGCGTCCCCACCTCGTCGGGTTCCTGCTGCTGGGGGCTGCCCTGGTGGTCCTGCTGGAAGGGCGGTCGCCGTGGTGGCTGCTCCCCGTCTTCGCGACATGGGTGAACGTGCACGGCAGCTGGCTCTACGGGGTCGCTGTGGTGGGTGCGCTGGTGGTGGCGCGGGCGATCGACGATCGATGGACCGATGGCCGACGGATCGACGGCGCCGCGGTGGCACGTGTCGGTGCCGCGCTGGGCGGCGTGGTCCTCGGCGCGACCCTCTCCCCGGACCGGTTCTCCCCGCTGGTGCTGCCGTGGCGGCAGATGGGGGACCCTCTCGAACGAGCGGCGCTGCGGTCCTACGACGAATGGGCCGCGCTCGGGCCCGGCGACCCGGCCGCGTGGGCCTTGGTGGCGCTCGGCCTCGTGGCGGTGGCGGGCGCGCTGCGCAACCGCCGGATCGCGACCGGTGCGCTCTGTCTCGCGCTGATCGTGCTGGGACTGAGCAGCTCACGCCTGGCGCCGATCGCCGCCATCGTGCTGGTGCCGCTCGTGGCGCCAGCGCTGGTGGGCGTCGGTTCGACGGCGCTGCCCACTGGTCGCAGCGCCCGCCTGATGGGCATCGCGACCGCAGCGGTCGCCGCCGCCGTGTTCGTCTCGGCGCTGGCCGGACCCGCGCTCCGGCTCGAGCGCTACCCGGTGGCAGCGGTCGACTGGCTCGATGACCGGGGGCTCGCGACCGAACCGGTTCGCCTGGCGAGCCACGACTACGTGGGGAACTACCTGTCGTGGCGCCACGGCGCAGCGACGAACACCTTCGTCGACGACCGCCCCTCCGCCGAGACCCTCATCGCCTACCGGCAGCTGTTGCGGCTCGAGGACGGATGGGAAGCGGTGCTCGACACCGCTGCGCCCGACGTGATCGTGTGGAACTCGCGTTCTCGGCTCACCGCCGAACTGGCTGAGGATCCGAGCTGGTTCCGGGCGACCGACCTCGACGGGTTCACGGTGTTCTGCCGCGCCGCCTGGGCGGACCGCTGCAGCTGAAACGCTCAGCTGGGCCAGCGGCGAGGGCGGCGATCCAGGGGACGGCGGTCCGGCGAGTGCCAGTCCCGCCGCCAGGTGTCCTGCTGCGGCCCCTTCAGTGACGGCGTGGAACCGATCGCGGCCCGCCGCCGGGCCTCCCACCAGTCCGACGACGTCTCGTCGGCGAGGCGGGCGATCCCGGCCTCGACCCGCAGGGCGAACCGGCGGGCGTCCTCGTCGGGTTCGGGCCGCAACGGTGCCCCGACGTTGATCTGCACCGCATGGGGTTCAGGGACCGTGCGGCCCTTCGGGAGCACCCGACCCGTTCCGTGGAGATGCACCGGCACGACCGGCACGCCACAACGCACCCCCAGGTAGGCGGCTCCGCCCTTGTGGGGCTGGCCCCACCCGTCGGGTGACCGTCCGCCCTCGGGGAAGATCAACAACGACCATCCGTCCTCGAGCAACGTCGCAGCCCGGTCGGCCGAACGGCGACTGGCGCGGCGGCGCTCCATCGGCACCGCGCCGTACGCCCACGCTGCCAGTGCCGCCTTCGGGGCGGTGTCGAAGAAGTAGTCCGCTGCTGCGGCCACCACCAACTCGTGACGCCAGGGCATCGGGAGGGTCGTGAGCAACAGTGCCGTGTCGAGGTGACTGTGGTGGTTCGCCACGAAGATGAGGGGACCGTCGTTGCCGCCCAGTCGGTCGAGGTTGTGCACCGTCGGACGGCACGTCACCCGCGTCGCGACCCGACCCACGCTCTCCAGCGCGGCGATGCGCGACCACAGTGCGACCGGCCGGCGGGCCCAGTCGGTGTCGTAGGCGTCACCGAGCCGCTCGACCTGGGGTGGCGGCTCGACCCCACGTGGCGTGGGCGCGGCCGTCCAGGGGAAACCAGCAGCGCGAACTCGTGCCAACGGCGACGGCAGCCTCATCTCGCGCGGGCCGTCATGTCACGTCCGCCATTCCGATCGGGGGGTTCTTGACGTAGGTGATCGAGGGCGAGGGACCGACGAGGTCGCTCGCGATCTCGAGCGCGTCCGCGAGCGTGGATGCGGGACGGAATCCCAGGCGTCGGACCGTCGCCGGGTCACCGCCCACGACCACCACGCCGCCCAGGTGCTCGAGCGCGTGACTGCCCCAGTACCACATGTAGAAGGGGTGGACCCCGTGGTAGGCGTAGCTGGTGCGGTACAGGTGCCGGTACCACTCGTCCTCGGCGTAGCCGACCTCGTAGCGCCGCTCGATCTCGATCGGATCGGTGGTCTCGGCGAGGACCTGCTCGAAGAAGTCGATGTAGCTGGGGTGGTGCACCGGGTGGAACTCGTCGGTGGTCGGGTGGGTCATGATCAGCACCCCGCCCTCGCGCACCACCGGACGGCCCCGGTACATGTTGAAGAAGTATCCGAGGCCCAGACACATGACCAGGATCGGGTTCATGATCGAGTTCACGTTGTACGGCCCGACGTAGGGCAGTCCGTAGAGGACCACATCGGTCTGACCCTCGACGGCGACCAGTTGCTGGTCGTACACGTGCTCGGTGGTGATCCGGTGGACGGCCTCGACCTCGCCCGCCTGCACGGAGGTCAGCGCATAGGGAGCCTCCCACGAGTGCAGGATCCGTCGACGCCCACCCGGGGTCATCCGGTCGAGGCCGGCCTTGACGCCCATGAAGGTGGCACGGTCGCGCGGCGTCCACTCCCACTCGCGCTTCGCCAGCACGGCGAGCGGGCCGTCGCCGAACAGGTCGTTGTTCACCGTCGTCTCGATCTGGAAGACCTTGATGCCTGCGTCGCGCAGGACAGCGCCCTGTCGCCAGTTGCTGCGGTGCAGCTCGGACCGGTCCTGGTCCATGAAGGACCGTGTGGCGCGCATGGTCGCGACGTTGTGGTGGTGCCGCAGCCCCTGGTAGCCCGACAGGCCGGTCGCGGTCGACTTCCAGCCCCCGTCCATCGAGACCAGGTTGAGGTTCACGTAGACGATCAGGTCCGACGTCGCGGCCCGGGTGGAGATCTGCACCTCCTCGCCGTGGCGGGTCTCGCCGATCACGGTCATCCCGTCGGGATCCTCGGCGTCGTGGTTGTACAGCTGGCCCCGCGGTGCGAAGGCGTCATAGACACGGTCGCCCACGCTGTGGCGAAGTTCCGCCTCGGTCATCCGGCGGTGGAGCGCGAGAGCTGCGATCAGGTGGATGTCGTCGACGCCGACATCGGCGGCCACGTCGAGCACCGCTTCGATGACGCGCTGGCGGATGTCGGGTCGGCGCATCTTGGGCAGCGGCAGCGAGATGTCGTCGAACGCGATCGTGAGGCGCATGTCCGGGAACAGCAGCTCGCGGAGCGGCTCGCTGTCGATCGGTTCCTCGATCGCCCGACGGATCGCAGCATCGGGATCGTCGAGACCCGGCAGCGGTTCGGGCGGATAGACGATCCGGCTTCGGTCCGCCGGGAGTCGCTCCAGGCGGAACTGCTCCCCGTGGTGCAACAGGACCGGTGGCGTCGAGCGGTCCACGTCGAGCACCAGGCCCGGGCGGGGGCTGGCACGTCGGCGATCGGATCGGCGGCGGGACCGGGTGGTGGGTCGGTTCGTCGGACTCAACGTCGCCCTTTCAGGGTGCGGCCGGCGGGGTGGTCGGGAGCGTGAAGGTCGAACGCGACCTTGGTGCCGCCACGTCGGCCGGCGTTCGCCGCGTGGTCGAGGGCGTCGCGATGGCGCTCGAGGGGATAGGTCGCCGAGACGAGCCGGCCGAGTCGGTGCGAGGCGACCAGCTCGAAGGCGAGGTCGAAGGTGCGGATCCGCTGGCCGGCAACGGTCTCGATCCCGTAGGCGTAGGCGCCTCGCACGGCGATCTCCCTCTGCCACAGGGGCGTGAGGTCGAGGGTCTCGACGCCGGGCATGCCGACCATGATCACCCGTCCGCCCGGACGGGTGACCGCCAGGGCCTGGGTGATGCTCTCGGTCGACCCGACGCAGTCGATGGTGACGTCGACCCCGCCGCTGAGGCGCGCTCCGGAGTGTCCGGGCGCGCCGACCGCCTGACTCGCGGTGGCTCGACGGGCCGCACGGTCGAGTGCGTCGGGACCGCACACCTCGGGTGTGACCGCGTCGCCGGCGAGGGAGCGGACCAGGTCGCGCTGGTGGGGATGGCGGGCCGAGACGAGGAGACGGAGCGGGGCGCTCCACCGTGCGACTGCGGCGACCGCGAGGTAACCGAGGGTGCCCGCGCCGAGGACCGCGACGGTGTCACCCGGGCCGATCTCCGCGGCGAGGGCGCCGTGGAGCGCGCACGCTGTCGGTTCGACCATCAGGGCGTCGTGGTCGTCGAGCTCGTCGGGCACCTCGTGGAGCTGCGAGCGGTGAGCGACGAGCTCCTCGGACCAGCCGCCCCCGGTGTCACAGCAATAGCCGGTCTGCAGCCCGGCCGCGAGGTGTCCGTGCCCCAACAGTCCGCAGTTGCCGATGCGCCCCTCGGCGCAGGCCGGACAGACCGGGGTCACGCCCCTCGCGACGCAGCCGAGAACCGGTTCGACGACCACCCGGCGGCCATCCGGGTCATCGGCGACGATCTCGTGACCCGGCACGAACGGGAACGACACGATCGGTTCGAACCAGCGGCTCGAGCGACCCTGCACGGTGGCCAGGTCGGACCCGCAGATGCCCGAGGTCCGCGGCCGGAGTCGGATCCAGTCCGGCCCCGGGAGCCCGGGTGGCTCGACGTCGTCGCGAAGCCGGAGCGGACCGGCACGGGTCCCCGGGCTGGCGCCGAGTCCGGCGGCGAGGCGCGCGGCGCCGAAGCGGGGCAGATCGCGGTCGATCACGAGCGCCTTCACCCGCGACCTCCCGTGGATCGCTCGCGCCAACGCGGTGCCATCGGGACCACGCGGTGTCGGAACCCCGACGCGGTGTGGAAGTCCTCGATCAGCCAGCCACGGGTGCGTGCGATGGCCGCCAGGCGGGGCTCGGGGTTCACCGCCACGGGGAACCCGACCGCCTGGAGCATCGGCAGGTCCGACGATGAGTCGGCGTAGGCGACGCTCTGTTCGAGCAACAGGTCCTCGGCGTCGCAGTAGCGCTCGAGGATGCTGGCGCGCGCCTCGGCGGTCGGTGGCACCGTTCGGAGCTGGCCGGTCAGCACGGTCCGGCCGTCGTCGTCGGGCTCCCTGCCGAGCTGGGCGCAGACGACGTCGTCGAACAACGGGCGCAGCGGCTCGACCACGATGTCGAGCGCACCGGTGATCAGCACGGTCCGGTGCCCGAGCGCACGGTGCTCCCGCACACGTCGCAGCGCCGCGGGGAACGACCGGGCGAGCAGCATCGCGGAGAAGTGCTCGACGGCATCCTCGTCGAGCTGGTCCACCGGCGCGCCTTCGTACCGACGGTAGAACGCGCGCAGGAAGTCGGAGCGGTCAGCTCGGTCCTGGGCGAGCAGCGACGGGGCCTCGGCCAGGGTTCTCAGGGTGAAGCGCAGCCGCTCGGCCGGTGGGAGGCGCCGCGTCGCCAACCAGGAGTACGACGCGACGACGTTCGACGCGATCAGTGTGTTCTCGAGGTCGAACGCCGCGAGCTGACGGTCCTCGGAGAGCACGCGGGCGCGAAGCCGCTCGGTGCGGTCCTGTCCGGCGCTGCGCCCCGGGCTGGACCTCGCGCGGCCGTGGCGCACCACCGACGGCAGGTGGATCTCGGTGACGTAGCGGTCCCAGTCGACGATTGCGGGATCGACCTCGAACGCAGCCCGTTCGACGGGGTCGAGCTGGCCGGCGAGCTCGAGCAGCCGGTCGATGCCGTACACGGCCTCGCATTCGGTGTAGGCGCCGTAGAGCTGCACGTAGGTGCTCGCCCGCTCCACCTGGCTGCGGCGTTCGTCGATCTCGGCACTCCACGCTGCCGCCCGCCCGCGCAGCGGGAGGTTCGTCACGAGTCGCTCGGTCACCCGGAGTGCCGTGGCCGCGCGGCGAAGCTGTCCCTCGACACGACCGCGGCCGGGGAAGTTCCAGTCGGGCACGACGATCGGCTGACCGTGGCGGTCGTAGAGTGGGTGGTCGGTGAACCATTCGCGCACCCGGTCCACGAGTTGCTGGTAGCGCAGCGGGTTCGCGCTGCCGCTCGCGACCTGCACGATCCTGGGTGTGCCGACGGGGGGTGTGGTGGCGGCGGTGGTCACGATGGCTGCCACCACGAGGTCGACGGGAATCACGTCCACCACGCCCTCGGGCACCCCGGGGAACTCCCGGAGCAGCCCGCGGGCGTAGGAGAGGATGATCGGCTCTGCCATCCGGAAGCCTCGAATCCATCCCGGCACCGGTTCGGCCCAGGCGGACTCGATGATCGAGGGGCGCACGATGCTCAGTGGAGGTGCGCCCTCCCCGCGCCGACGGACCGTCCGTCCGAGTGCCACCTCGCCGAGGGCCTTGGTAAAGGCATAGGCGTCGGGCCATCCGACCGAACCTGCTCGGGCGCGGCCCAGCTCGACCATCCGCTCCTTGACCCAGTCCCGGCGGATCCGTTCGGTTCGTTCTGCCAGGATCGGTCCGCCAGCGGGACCCAGCTCGCGCCGGGCCCGCGCGGCGAACTCGGCCAGACGCTCGGGGTCCCTGCTGAGCGCGTCGGTGTCGGCCCGGGCACGCCGAGCGGCGGCGACCTCGTCGCGCCAGTCGAGGTCGGCGAAGAACGGGTTCGATTCGACCGGCTCTTCAGGCGCGTCGCCCCGGCGGTTGCCGGCCACGTAGCAGGTGCTGACGGTGACGAGGTGCGGTGCGACGTCGAGCTCCTCGAGCAGTTCGGCGATGCGCACCGGTCCGAGCAGGTTGACCTCGACTGCCCGGTCGAGCGGTGAGTCGAACGCCACGGTCGCGGCGGAGTGGATGACGACGTCACAGCCCGCGAGCAGGTTGCGTCCCCGTTCGTCGAGGCCGAGTCCGTCGGTTCCGACATCACCGGCGACGACCTCGATGCGGTCGCGCAGTGCCGCGAACCCGTCGTCGCCGAGCTCGCTGCGGAGCCGGTCGAAGCAGTCGTTGCGGAGTACCTCGCGGTCGACACGACGCGACGCCTCGCTCCGGCGTCCGTCGCGCACGAGCAGCACGAGTTCGCAGTCCGGCACGCCCCGCATCAGCCGTTCGACCAGCGCGGTGCCGACGAAACCGGTCGCACCGGTGACGAAGATGCGGCGTCCGCCCAGGCCGCCGGAGATGACTCCTGCGCCGGTCACGGGTCGCTCCGGGACGTCGCGACCTCGGTGGCGTGCGCGGCGCGGCGCTCGTGGCGCTCGATCGCGAGCTCCACGAGCTCATCGATCAGCTCGGCGTAGGCGAGTCCCGAGGCCTGCCACATCATGGGGTACATCGAGATGGGGGTGAATCCGGGGATGGTGTTGACCTCGTTGACGAGCAGCTCGTGGCCGACCTCGTGGTCGAGGAGGAACATGTCGACCCGTCCCATGCCCTCGACCCGCAACGCCCGGTAGGCCCGCAGGGCGAGTGCGCGAGCGGCCTCGCTGACGTCGTCGGGGAGCTCGGCGGGGACGACCTGTCGTGAGGTTCCGGCCAGGTACTTGTCCTCGTAGTCGTAGAAGTCGGCTCCGGTCACGATCTCTCCGACGACCGACGCCCGGGGCTCGTCGTTGCCGATCACGGCACACTCGAGTTCGCGTCCCTCGACCGCCTGCTCGACGACCACGAGATCGTCGTAGCGCAGCGCGTCGCGCAGCGCGTCGAGCAGGTCGGCGCGTCGCGTGACCTTGCTCACCCCGACCGACGACCCCATGTTCGCCGGCTTCACGAAGACCGTGTCGCCCAGCTCGTCGAACAGCGACGGCGTCAGCGTGGGGTCGTCGAGCTCCCCCCGCCGCACCTCGCGCCAGCGTGCCTGGGGGATGGTCGCTGCTGCGAGCACCTTCTTGGCCATCGCCTTGTCCATCGACACCGCGGAGCCGAGCACACCAGCACCCACGTAGGGCACCCCGGCCAGCTCCAACAGGCCCTGGACCGTGCCGTCCTCGCCGTACGGGCCGTGCAGGATCGGCATGACGACGGTCGGTACGTGTGGGTCGTTCGTGGCGAGCGACGTCTCAGGGGCGGTGGCCGGACCGTCGACGGCCAGGCTCCCGGGCAGCTCTTGGGCCCGTCCCGAACGGATGAGCTCGTCAGCCTCCGCGGAGAGGCGCCACGTGCCGTCACGTGCGATGCCGATGGGCACGACGTCGTACCGCTCGGGGTCGACCGCGCGCAGGACGTGACTGGCCGAGACCCGGGACACGTCGTGTTCCGCGGAGCGCCCTCCGAAGAGCACGACGAGACGGACGCGGTGGGGGAGTGGCACCGCAGGAGTGTAGGCAGCTGGGAGAATCGCCGAATGCGCTTCCTCCTCGATGAGCTCGTCACCGAACTGCAGGCCGACCTCGTGACCGATCCGGTGACGGGTGCGTCGGCGGCCGCCGACCGGAGCGTCGTCGAGGGACTCGCCGCCGACTCACGTGCCGTGGCACCCGGTCAGCTGTTCGCCGCGTTGCGTGGTGCCCGCGACGGCCACGACTTCGTTCCCGACGCTCGCTCGAGTGGCGCTTCGGCAGCGCTCGTCGAGCGCCCGGTCCCGGGAGGACCGAGTCTCGTCGTCGAGGACGTGGACGAGGCGCTGGGGCGCCTCGCGCGCCTGGCCCGTGGGGCGATGGGACCGTCAGCGGCCGAACGTGTGGTGGGGATCACCGGGTCGGTGGGCAAGACCACGACCAAGGACCTCCTCGCCGGGGTGCTCGGCCGCCGGTTCGTGACCGCGGCCTCCGAGCGTTCGTTCAACAACGAGCTGGGCGTCCCGCTGACCCTGGCGAATGCACCCGACGACGTCGAGGCACTCGTCGTCGAGATGGGCGCCCGCGGTGCGGGGCACATCGCCCGCCTGTGCGCGATGGCCGAGCCCACGATCGGTGTCGTGACCGCTGTCGAGGCCGTCCACACCGAGGTGATGGGCGGACTGGAAGCGATCGCGCTGGCGAAGGGTGAGCTCATCGAGGCACTTCCGCCAGCGGGTCGGGCCGTCCTGAACGCCGACGACGACCTGGTGCGCTCCATGTCGGCCCGCAGCGCCGCCCCGGTGCTCACCTTCGGGTCCCGTGGCGACGTCCGTGCCGAGCGGATCGAGGTGGACGACGAGCTGCGGGCTCGTTTCGAGCTCCGCTCCGACTGGGGGTCGGCCGAGGTGCACCTGGCGGTGCGCGGCGGCCACAATGTGGTCAACGCCCTCGCTGCCGCTGCGGTCGGGCTCTCCGTCGGGGTGCCGGTGGACGAGGTCGCCGACGCGCTCGGTGTCGCCTCGCACTCGCCATGGCGGATGGAGCTGACGGTCACGGCGTCAGGTGCCCGCCTGCTCAACGACGCCTACAACGCAGGGCCGGCGTCGACTGCTGCGGCGCTCGGGTCACTCGCGTCCTTGCGTGCGCGCCGCCACGTGGCGGTCCTGGGCATCATGGCCGAGCTGGGGGAGGAGTCCGCCGAGGAGCATCTGCGCATCGCTCGACTGGCCCGCGACCTGGGCGTGGAGGTGGTCGCCGTCGGCACCGACCTGTACGGGGTGCCGGCGTGCAACCTGGAGCAGCTGGAGCAGGTGCTCTCCGGGCTCGCGCTCGGCGACGGTGACGCGGTGCTGCTCAAGGGAAGCCGGGTCGCCGGGCTCGAACGGGCCGTGTCACTCCTCGGCTGAGGAGGCCCTGCTGCGTGTCTGGAGCACGTTGACACAGACGACCGCGAAGGCGATGGCGATCACGCCGAAGGCGATGCGACCGATCGCGACACCGGTCGAGTGGGGGACGTCGCCGAAGAACCGCAGGACGGTCTCGGACACCAAGAAGGCACCGGTGAAGCCGAGGACGATGCCGACTGCGCCGAAGAGGAAGCGCTGCATCGACGTGAGGGTCGAGTCGGTGCCGTCGGTCGTGGTCACACTGGACATCTGGGACCTCCCTGGGTGGTTCGGCCCAGTGTGCCGGGACCTCCGTCGAATCCCACCCTCGTGGACCCCGGTGGGCGCTCAGGCGGTCGCTCGGTCGCGCAGGTCCACGGTCGCCGCGAGGATCATCGCGACGACGGCGCCGAACACCAGCACGATGCTGATGCCCGTGAGGTCGATGATGGGTCCGGCGATCAGTCCGCCGAGGGGCACGAGCCCCGCCCAGGCCATCATCCACAACCCCATGACCCGGCCGCGGACCTCGTCCGCCACCCGTAGCTGCAGCGTCGTCGACAGCGCGGTGACGATGATGAAGTAGGCCGCGCCGAGCACGATGGCGGCGGCGAAGGCCACCGGCACGAGGTTCACGACACCGAACACGGTGAGCGCCACCGCGAACACGACGAGCGCGACGCGGGCGGTGAGCGCCCGATCGCGTCCGGCGAGAAGGGATCCCATGGAGAGCGCGCCGCCCGCAGCGCCGAGGGCGAAGGCGGCGAAGAGCAGGTTGAAGCTCCACCCGGTGAGGCCGAGTTCGTCCTCGGCGAGCACCGGCATCTGGTAGATGAAGATGAGTGAGCACAAGGAGAGCACCGAGATGGTGACCAGCACCCTGGTCATGACCTGATCGGCTCGCACCGCGCGGAACCCGACGCGCAGCTGTTCGATCGGTCCGTCACCGCTCCTGCCCTTGGGGGAGAAGTCGACGTCGACGGTCATGATCGCCCAGATCACGAACAGGTAGGTGAGGCCGTTCACCGCGAACACCGAACTGGCCCCGCCGAGTGCCCCGACGAGTCCGCCGAGCAGTGGTCCCACGACCCGCGACGAGTTCATCGAGACGGAGTTCAGGGCGATCGCGGGCTGCAGGTCGTGACGTTCGACGAGGCTCGGCAGCAGTGCGTTCGCCGTGGGGCCCTGGAACGCCATGGCGCACCCGATGCCGAGCACGATCAGCACCAGCACCGCACGGTTCGGCGTCGGGTCCAGTGCGACCAGTGCGAGCACGAACGACAGGATCATCTGGGTGCCGGCGAGGGTGATGAGCAGGTGTCGCCGGTTCAGCCGGTCGGCGAGGGCCCCGCCGAATGGTGAGAGGAACAGCATCGGTCCCAACTGGGCGAAGGTGATCAGCCCCGTGAACCACGCGTCGCCCG
>SKRR01000235.1 GCA_007118345.1 Microthrixaceae bacterium
GGACGGTTCGTGCGTCAGGCAGAGGAACTGGCAGCGGACCTCCACGAGGACGCGGAGGATCCGATGCTCGCGGTCGCCGCCGCGGCGCTGTCGCTGGTCAACGACGAGGTCGTCGGCGGCGAGCGCGACGAGGAGGACATCCCGAGCTCCCGTCCACCTCGCAAGAGGGACGCGGGCGACGACCGCGGGAACCGCCGCCCCGATCGCGCCCGCGGTGAGCGCCCCCGCCGGGACGTGAGCAGCTCGGGTGGGCGCAGCGCCGAGGTCGAGCGGGTGTTCATCGGGCTCGGCAGGGAAGCCGGTGTGCGCCCGGCCGACCTCGTGGGCGCCATCACCGGCGAGTCCTCGTTGCGCGGCGGCGACATCGGGGCCATCCGCATCGCCGAGCGCCACGCGCTCGTGGAGGTGCCGGCTGGCAGGGCCGACGAGGTGATCCGCGCGCTGCGTGACACGACGATCAAGGGACGTCGTCCCAACGTACGTCCCGACCGGTTCGGTCCCGACCGCCGGTGAACCAGCCCGGACCAAACGACGCCGCCGGACCCCGGACCTCCCGCGGTCCGCTCACGCTGAGCCCCCGCCACGACCATGCCGGTGCACCACGGGCGTGGGATGCCGCCGACGACCTGTTGCTCGCCGCCGTGCAGGGCACCGCGCCCGCCGTGGTCGCCGAGGACCTGGAGGAACTGCTGCCCGACCGGTCGGCACTCCACGGTCGGGCCGTGGTCGCAGAGGAACGACACGGCGCCCTCACCGCGGCCTGGGACCCGGTGCCGGTCGGTGTGGTCGTCGACAGTTGGAGCTCCGAGCGCGCCGCGCTGGCGAACCTGCTCGCCAACGGAGGCGACCCTGCCGCCCTCTGGTGGCGCACTCCCCTCGAGCAACTACCCCAGCCCATCGAGCTGCTGGTGTTGCGACCGGGGCGCGACAACGCCCGGCTCGGATTCCTGCTCGAGCAGGTCGCACCCCGGCTCGCTCCGGACGCCGTCGTGCTCGGCAGTTCGATGGTCCACCATCTGCACCGGTCGACACTCGAGCTGATCGAGTCGACCGTCGGTCCAACGCGAACCACCCGGGCCCACCGACGGGCGCGACTGCTGGTGGCGCGACCGTCCGAGACCGACCGGACGACACCTGCTCCCACGACCTTCGACGCACGTGGCATGACGGTCGTCGGATGGCCGGGGGTCTTCGGAGCCACCGGCCTCGACCCCGGCGCGCAGCTGCTGCTGAGCACACTCCCGCCCGCACCGGACACACAGCGAGCGATCGACCTGTGCTGCGGCACCGGCGTGCTCGCAACGGCGCTCGCCCACCACTGCCCCGACTCCGAGGTGCTCGCGGTCGACGACTCCGCCATCGCGGTCGACGCGGCCCGCAGGACCTTCGCCGCCAACGGTTGCCCGAACCGTGTCAGGGCGGTGCAGGGCGACGTGCTGACGCTTCGAGACGGTGAGGTGCCGGACGGCTCGGTCGACCTCGTGGTGTGCAACCCGCCGTTCCACGACGACCGCACCGTCACCGACGAGATCGCCTGGCGCTGCATCGTGGCGAGCCGCCGAGCACTCCGGCGTGGTGGCGAGCTCCGACTCGTCGCCAACCGACACCTCGGGCACCACACCAGGCTCCGTCGCGTGTTCGGGAACTGCGACATCCTGGCCAGTGACCGAAGGTTCGTCGTGCTGACGGCTCGCAGGCCCTGAGCGACGCGCCAGACTCCAACAGTGATGGACTCCACGCTCGAGCCCTACCTCGCCGCCGGTGCAGTGCTCATCCTGCTCGCCGTCGTGGCCAGCAAGGTCTCGTCGCGCTTCGGGGTGCCGGCACTGCTGTTGTTCCTCGGCCTCGGCATGGCGGCCGGCTCCGAGGGCATCGTCGGCATCAGCTTCTCGAACGTCGGACTCGCCGGCGACCTCGGCGTCATCGCACTCGCCTACATCCTCTACGCAGGTGGACTCTCGACCAACTGGAAGGACATCCGGTCGGTACTGGCCCCCGGGTTGGGCCTCGCGACCCTCGGGGTGGCGATCACCGCCGGAATCGCCGGGGTCGTGGCGGCGTGGGTCCTCGATCTGCCGCTGGTCACCGGACTGCTCCTCGGCGCCATCATCTCCTCGACCGACGCAGCGGCCGTGTTCTCGGTGTTGCGGTCGCGCGGGGTCAGCCTCCGGGGCGGGATCAGGCCACTGCTCGAGCTCGAGTCCGGCAGCAACGACCCCATGGCCGTGTTCCTCACCCTGGCGCTGATCGAGCTCGCGAGCGACGACGCCCCCGGACCGGCCGCACTGGTGCTGAGCTTCGTCCAGCAGATGGGGGTCGGCGCCATCGTCGGGGGCGTGCTGGCCGCGGCGACGATCGCCGGGATCAACCGGTTGCGGCTCGAGTACGACGGCCTCTACCCGGTCATCACCCTCACCGTCGTGGTGCTCACCTACTCGACCGCCGCCATGCTCGGCGGAAGCGGGTTCCTCGCGGTCTACATCGCTGGGATCATGGTCGGCAACGCCGAGCTGCTCCACAAGAAGAGCCTGGTTCGCTTCCACGACGCCGTCGCGTGGCTGTCCCAGATCGGCATGTTCCTGGTACTGGGCCTCCTGGTGTTCCCGTCCCGGCTGCTCGACGTCGCACCCCAGGCCGTGGTGATCTCGCTGTGCCTCGTCGTCGTCGCGCGACCCGTTGCGGTCTACCTCACCCTGGCGTTCAGCCGGTTCGACCTGCGTGAACGGACGATGGTGGCGTGGGTCGGGTTGCGGGGGGCGGTGCCGATCATCCTGGCGACGTTCCCGCTCGTCGCCGGCGTCGACGGCGCCGAGGGCATCTTCGACGTGGTCTTCTTCGCCGTCATCCTCTCGGTGCTGCTGCAGGGCACCAGCATTCCGTTCGCCGCGCGGGTGCTGAGGGTCGAGACCCCCGCACCGCCCGAACGTCCCTATCCGCTCGAAGCGGTGTCGTCGGGACACGGCGGCGCCGAGCTGCATGAGCTCGTGGTGGCACCAGGAGCGTCCGTGGACGGATGCAGCCTGCTCGAACTGGAGCTGCCCGAGGGCTCGTTGGTGGTGCTGATCAGCCGGGACGGCGACTTCGTCGTGCCACAGGGCGCCACCCGCCTGGCCGGGGGCGACAAGGTTCTCGTGCTGGTCGAGCCCGAGGACCTCGATGACCTCCGTGAAGCCGTCGAACGACCGCGGGACTCAGAGGGAGGCTGACCAGGCGGCGTGCGTGCCCGAGCAGACGCGTTCGGGGAGCCGCACGGATGCGATCGGGCCGGCGGCGGGGTCGCTCGCGTCGAGCACGACGCAGTACGACTCGTCGTTGACGACGTCCATCGTGATGGTCACGAGGTAGCCGTCGTCCTCGGCGACCGCGCCGTCGCGCGGCGCCATCACCGTCTCACTCGCGAACACGCCCGCTGGCAGGTCGAAGCGCTGCTCGCTGCCGGACTCGAGATCGAAGCGGGCCACACCGGTGAAGCCGAACCAGCCCTCGGCCGGAATGGCGTGGTACGACCAACGAGCACGCTGGCCGGCGACGGTGTCGTTGATCATTCCGAACTCGCGGAACTCCTCCGAGCGTGCCTCCTCACGACACGCGCCGGTTCGCAGATCGAAGCGCCAACGGTGCGGACGGGCCTGGAACTCCGTCACGTCGAGGTACCGGAAGAGGTTCTCCTCGAAGCTCCGACGTCGATCGGGAACGATCGCCGGGCGATGTTGGAAGAAGCCGTCGAGCACGATCTCGTCGCCTTCCTCGTAGGCGTTGACGAAGTGCAGCACGTAGGTGGGCTCGGCCTCGAACCAGCGGACCGTCCCCTCGACGCCGTGGCGCGGCACGATCGCGAATCGCGACGGGAGCTCGGGGTGGAACCGCGGCACGTACAGACCGTGCTCCATGAGGGAGTCGTCCCAGAACATCGGCAGGTCGTTCAGCACCGCGTAGTGCTCGGTGAAGGCCATGTCGTGGGGCAACCGCGGACCCGACAACGGCACATCGACCGTGTGCTGCAGCTCCCCGGCGGCGGACAGCTCGCCGTACCGCAGGTGGGGATGTTCGAGCCCGTAGCTGAAGAAGAGCAGCTCGCCGGTCCGCGGATCCACCTTGGGGTGCGCCGACACTCCCCACCGTGGGAACTCCCCGCCGACGTCGGCGCAACCGAGCGGCTCGAGCGTCGAGGGATCATGACGGTAGAGGTCGCCGCACATCCAGAAGCTGGTGAGCGCCTCTCCCCGGTAGACGGTGACGTCGGTGCTCGATGCATCCTTCATCCGGGGCCGGGCGCCCCACCCGTCCTCACGCAGTGATGCCGACGGTGCCTCGGCGACGCCGGCCCAGAGGGACTCGCCGACCGCCTGCTCGGCAAGGAACCCCTCGGTTCGCACGAAACGGTTGGAGTACCGGGCGGCTCCGTTCTCGAACGTGACCGCGTGCAGCATCCCGTCACCGTCGAACGGGTGGTACAGGCCGATCGACGGCAGCAACGGGTTCTCGGTGTTGCGCAGGTACACACCGTTGAGATCCTCGGGAAGCTGTCCGGTGACATCGAGCCCGCGTGCGTCGTACTCGACGCACTGTGGTCGCCACGCACCGGTGCGGTAGGGATGGTCGTCGTCGGCCGGAAGCCGTGAGTCGAACCGCTCATGGACGTTCAGCTGCATCACAGACAGTCCTCCTCGCTCAGAACGCGTCGACCACGAAGCTCACCGTGGTCGCCGTGCTGCCACCGATGTTCAACGTCGCCGCGCGGCGAGCGCCGTCGACACCGGTCGCGCCCGCGGTCCCGCTGACCTGCGCCGCCGCATCGACCAGCATCCGAACGCCGGTCGCTCCGACCGGATGCCCGCCGCCGATCAACCCGCCGCCGGGATTGACCGGACACCGTCCGTCGCGCTCGAGCGTGCCGTCCTCGATCGCCTGCCAGCTGGCGCCCGGTGGGGTGATCCCGAAGTGGTCGATCGCGAGGTACTCCGAGGGCGTCATGCAGTCGTGGGTCTCGATCACGTCGACGTCGTCGACACCGGTCGAACCGGCGCGGTCGAGAGCTGAGCGGATCGCATGGCGGACGTGGGGCATGACGAACGGACCATCCGAACGCTCCAGCTTGCTCTCGAGCGACAACCCGACCGTGGCGTGGCCCCACCCCGCGAGACGCGCGGTTCCCTCACGCCCGTGACGGCGGAGCCACCGGTCACTGACCAGCACCAGTCCGGCAGCGCCATCGGTGATCTGGCAGCAGTCGTTGCGCCGGAGCCGCCCGGCGACGACCGGATTCGCCTCATCGTCGGCGCTGGTGCTCTCCGGCGTCAACGACCATGCCCGGGTCTGCGCCACCGGGTTGTCCCGGGCGTTGCGCAGGTTCAGCTCACCGATCGCACGCAGGTGGCGATCGTCTAGGCCGTAGCGAAGATCGTACTCCTCGGCGATGCGGTCGAACATCGCCGGCCAGATCGGCGCGGAACCGTCGGTCTCGTGTCCGACCCAGGCCGCCGCGGCCTGGGTCGCAGCGGCCTCGGGGCCCGGCTGCGACTTCTCGATCTCGACGCCGAGCACCAGCGCGCGGTCGTACCGCCCGGCCTCGAGCTCTGCCATCGCAGCGAGCACGGCGATCGAACCCGACGCACAGGCGGCCTCGTGCCGCATCGCCGGGACACCCCAGAGCTCGGGCAGCACCGTCGCCGGCATCGCTCCCAGATGGCCCTGCCCGACGTACAGCTGACCGAAGGCGTTCGCCACATGGATCGTCTCCACCGCCTCGACATCCAGCTGCGCACATTCCAGCGTCGCGAGGATGCACTCATGGACGAGGTCCGACACCTCGAGCTGCTCTCGTGTCAGGTTGCGTGCGAAATCGGTCTGGTGACCGCCGAGCACCGTCGTCATGTGACCCCCCGGTCAGCGACCCCCCCCCCCGGCCGCGAGCCCCAGTCAAGCACCTGGCTGCCGCACCGTCAGCCCTGCTGGCCCCCGCACCGTCAGCCCTGCTGGCCCCCGCACCGTCAGCCCTGCTGGCCCCCGCACCGTCA
>SKRR01000065.1 GCA_007118345.1 Microthrixaceae bacterium
AACGGCGAACCGACCGCACGAAGAAGTCCTCGCCGTCGGGGAACAAGCTGGAGAGGGCCACGGTGAGGTGGCTGGCCAGCAGATCACCCTCGGCGGCGAAGTGGCGCGGGAGATCCTCGAGGGTGGACTCGAAGGCGATCCGCCGCGCAGGGACGGCCCGAGCTGGCGTCGGTCGGTCGGTGGTGAGCATGGAGCGCATGCTAGATGTTTTGAGCAAATCGTTCAATCCCTCAAATTTGCTAGGATGTGCTGGTGGAACCGGACCTCGACACGTCAACCGTCACGGACGGAACGACACCACTCGGCAAGGGCGCAGCGACCCGCCGGGCAGTGCTCGACGCCGCCATCGAACGATTCGGTCGCGACGGCTTCCGCAGCACGTCGGTGGCCGACATCGCCCGCGACGCACGGGTCGGCGGCACCGTGCCCTACGCCTACTTCGCGAACAAGGAAGCGCTCTTCACCGCCGCGCTCGACGAGGACGCCGCAGGGGTCATCCACGAGGGCGTGTCCCACGTCTTCGACGACGTGGACCGGCAAGGGTGGCGCAGCACCTTGATCCTCACCCTCGTCGAGGCGCTCGACCACCACCCCCTCGCTCGACGGGTGCTCTCCGGGCTCGAGCCGCACGTCACCAGCCGGATGCTCGACATCCCGACGCTCGAGGACCTCCGGACCGCCGTGGCACAGCGCATCCGGGATGACCAGGCTCGTGGGACGGTCCGCAGCGACATCGACGCCGCGGCGATCAGCCGTGGTGCCGTCGCCATCATCATCTCGGTGCTCATGGGAGTGCTGCAGTTCGGCACCGACGGCGTCGAACGCTACGGCGACGACGTGCTGGCGGTGTTCACCGCCGCGCTCGACCCTCCGAACTGATCAGCCGAGCAGACGCTCGATCACCACCGCCACACCGTCCACTCCGGCTGCACTCAGCCGAGCAGACGCTCGATCACCACCGCCACACCGTCCTCATCGTTGGAGGCCGTGACCTCGTCGGCCTCATGGCGCACCCGTTCGTCGGCGTTGGCGACCGCGACCCCCAGCCCCGCCCACCGGATGAGTTCGAGGTCGTTGGGCATGTCACCGAACGCCACGACCTCATCGGCGGCGATCCCGGCGTCGAGGAGGAGACCCTCCACCGTTGCCGCCTTGTGCACCAAGGGGTGGGAAAGCTCGAGGAACGACTCGTCGATCGAGTGGGTCACCAGCGCGCGCTCCCCGACCAACTGCTGCACCTGCTCCGACACACCCACCGGAGCCGGCACCGGCAGACGGACGATCAGCTTCAGCACCGGACGGTCCAGGAAGTCGCGGATCGGACCGATTCGCAGCCCGTCGAGGCGCCAGCTGCCGATCATCTCGTCGCTCGCCGACCGCACCTGCTCGTCGATCGCGAAGTCGAACCCCTGCTCGACGCCCAGCACCGCACCGGGGTGGGCCGACTGGATGTCGTCGACCAGCTCGGCCACGACGCCGGAATCGAGCGCCGTGGTGGCGACCAGCTCATGACGCTCGGGGTCGTAGACCGCAGCGCCGTTGGCACACACCACCAGTCCGCGTTCACCCAGTTGCTCGACCACCGGTGAGATCCAGCGCGGCGGGCGTCCGGTGGCGATGACGAAGGTCCATCCGGCCGATTCGGCGCCGATCACCGCGTCGCGGGTGCGCGACGAAACGGATCGGTCGGACCGCAGGAGTGTGCCGTCGAGATCGGTGGCGATCGCCCGGTAGGTCATCGCGGGGCAACCTACCGGCGGAACCCGCGGATCGCGGTCGCCTCAGATCGCGAACAGCGCGGCAGCAGCGACCATCAGGACCCCCAGACCCAGCACGGTGCGGCGGATGCTGGTCGCCCGGCGACCGATGGCGCCGGCGGCACCGATGTCGAAGCGCTCCGACTCGATCCGGTCCAGCGGGACGCCGAGCTCCTCGATGGTGCGCTCGACCAGCTCCATCATCGGCGACGGCCCACAGATGACGTGGTGCCACCGCGCCGGGTCCGGCGGCAGGACCCGCTCGAGCATCGAACGGTTGATCGGTCCCCGTTCGCCGTTCCAGTCCGGTGGCGGGTCGTCGATGACCTCGACGACGGTGAGGTCGAGCCCGTCTGCCAGTCGCCGGAGCTCATCGCGATAGGCCGCCTCGCCGATCGTCCGGTTGGCGTACACCAACACGACCGGCCGCTCGTCGCGACGGTCCCGCAGCGTTCGGAGGATGCTCAGCACGGGCGTGATCCCGATCCCGCCGGCGACGAGGACCACCCCCCGGGCACCGTCGTCGGGCAGCTGGAGCGACCCGTGGGGCCCTTGGACGAACGCGCGGCTGCCCACCGGGACCTCGCCGATGGTGGAGGTGAAGTCGCCCAGCTCCTTCACCGCGAACTCGATCTGGTTCGGTTCGGCGGCAGTCGATGCGACAGAGAACGGGTGTTGTTCGATCGAGAACGGCGTTCGGTCGAACGTCACGAAGTGGAACTGGCCGGCGGCGAACGAGGTCGGCTGCCCCTCCTCGGGCTCCAGCGTGATCGACCAGGTCCGGTCCGCCAGCGGTTCGACCGACGTCACCACGTAGGGATCGCGGCGCTGGCGCAACGGCGTCACCACCCGGACGTACAGGACGCAGCCGATCGCGGCAGCGCCGATCCCGATCCACAACGCCTGCTTCCACCCGCTCTCCAGGTAGTGACGGACGCGGGTGATGTGCACGAGGCCGATCAGCACGATGAGCACCGCGAGCGCCCCGTGCCCCAGGCGCCACCACTCGTAGGGGATCCGCAGGCGGTCACGCCACAGCGAGGTGATGATGATCACCGGCAGCGCGACGAGCACGATGATCAGGAACGCCGCCCGCAGGAAGTTGTCGCGAAGGTCCAGGTAGGCCCAGTACGAGCTGTTGGCAGCGAGCAGGACGACCGGGTGGGCGAGCACGAGGACGAACGCGACGATCCCGGCCTGGCGGTGGAACTGCAACAGGGCGTCCTGGCCGAGCGAGGCGGAGAACCCACCGAAACGGGCGGTCAGCACGGATTGCAGGCCCAGCATCGCCAGTCCGATGAACCCCAGCGCCACACCGAACTCGATCCAGAACCCACGATCGCGGTCGACCGGGCCGATCAGGACCACGAACAGCGGGGTGAGCACCACCACCGCATAGGTCAGCACGGCGAGTCGGAGTCGTTGGTGGCGAGCCATCGGCCCGAGGGTAGGCCGAACCGGATCGGGCGGCATGGCTCGCGGGCCGGTCAGGTCGACGCCTGCGGTGACCTTCTGCCCTACGCCGGAGGTCGACGGTTTGGCAGCATGCAGGAGTTCCCTCATGTGTGATTTAGGAGACCCCATGTCGACGACGGACCGCACCACAGCACTGGACGGACGAGCGGCCATCGTGACCGGTGGCGCGGCCGGGATCGGGGCGGCGACCGTCGAGGCGTTCGCCGCACTCGGTGCGTCGGTGACGATCGCCGACGTGCAGGACGCTCACGGCGAGGAACTCGCCGAGCGACTGCGAGGCCAGGGGCGGAGCGTGAGGTACATCCACGCCGACGTCACCGACCCCGACGACGTCGATCGAATGGTCGCGGTGACCATCGAGGAGTTCGGTCGGCTCGATGCTGCGTTCAACAACGCCGGGGTCGAGGGCGCACCCGCACCGATCCCCGACAGCACCACCGAGAACTGGGACCGAACCATCGCGATCAACCTCACGGGGGTCTACCTGTGTCTCCGCGCTGAGATCCCGGCCATGACCGAAGGTGGCTCGATCGTGAACTGCGCCTCGATCGCCGGACTGAACGGGTTTCCCGGACTGAGCGCCTACGTGGCCAGCAAGCATGGCGTGAACGGTCTCACCAAGGCAGCGGCGCTCGAGTGCGCCGAGCAGCACATCCGTGTGAACTCGGTGTGCCCCGGTGCCATCGAGACCGAGATGATCGCCCGCACCAGGGTCGAGCAACCCGAGATGATCGAACGTGTCGTCGCCGCCCACCCGCTGGGTCGGCTCGGGCGCCCCGAGGAGGTCGCCGATCTGGTGGTGTGGCTCTGCACCCCGGGCGCCGGCTTCGTGACCGGGCAGACCCTCGCCGTCGACGGCGGATACACCACCCAGTGACCACGCCACACCCCACCGAGGAGGACACATGAACGACCCAGCCGACCGCAACGAGTTCCCACCCGACGTCAGTGGAGGCGCCGCCCCCATCAGCCTGTTCGTGAGCGATGCGGTCGTGACCGTGCCGCCGACTGCCACGCTGCGCGAGGTGGCGGTCACGATCGTGAGGGAGACCGTCGGGTGCGCTGTCGTCGGAACCGTCGACCAGGTCGACGGGATCATCTCCGAACGCGACGTGACCCAGCTCGTGGCGCAGGGCGAGGACCTCGACGACGTGACCGCAGCGTCACTCACCGACCGACCGCTGGTCTGGGTCGATCACGCCGCCTCCGTCGAGGAGGTCGCCGACGAGATGCTGCAGGGTTACGTGCGCCACGTACTGGTCGGCGAGGACGGGCTGCTCATCGGTGTCGTGTCCATGCGCGACGTCATCGCCGCCTACGCGACGGCCTGAGGATTAGGAACGTGCCCCTCGTCTACGCGTTCGACCACCGGCACCGCCGTGCTCCGATGGACCTCAAGGACCGCCTCGGCGGCAAGGGTGCCAACCTCGCCGAGATGAGCTCGGTGCTCGAGCTACCGGTACCGCCGGGTTTCACGATCACCACCGACGCATGTCGGCGCTATCTCGCCTCCGGTTGGCCGGACGGCCTCGATGCCGAACTTGACCGCCATCTCGACCGCCTGGAGCGTCGCACCGGTCGCCAGTTCGGCGACCCCGGCGACCCGCTGCTGGTCTCGGTGCGTTCCGGAGCGAAGTTCTCGATGCCCGGGATGATGGACACCGTGCTCAACCTGGGCCTCAACGACCGCACCGTGCGGGGTCTGGCGAAGGCCACCGGCGACGAGCGCTTCGCCTGGAACAGCTACGCACGCCTGCTCGCCATGTTCGGCAAGGTCGTGCGCGGGATCGACGGCGAGCTCTTCGACGAGCCCCTCGACGCCGCACGCGACGCGGCCGGGGTGAGCGACGACGCCGAGCTCGACGCGACCGCGTGGAAACAGCTCTGCAAGGAACACAAGCGCACGATCCGCACCCGCAGCGGCCGCGCGTTCCCCCAGGACCCCAGGGTCCAGCTGGACGACTCGGTCGACGCGGTGTTCGGGTCCTGGAACGGCGCGCGGGCGGTCGCGTATCGCGAACGGGAACACATCGATCACGACCTGGGCACCGCGGTCAACGTGCAGACCATGGTGTTCGGCAACCGCGGCGACGACTCCGGCACCGGAGTGGCGTTCACCCGCAACGCAGCGACCGGCGAGAACGTGCCGTACGGCGACTTCCTGCTGAACGCCCAGGGCGAGGACGTGGTCGCCGGTGTTCGGATGACCGAACCACTCGCTGCGCTCGAGCGCCGGTTCCCGGAGCTGCACCGGGAACTGCTCGAGCACATGAGCGGGATGGAGCGCCACTACCGCGACATGCTCGACGTGGAGTTCACCATCGAGCAGGGCACGCTGTGGATGCTCCAGACACGGGTGGGCAAACGTACCGGCGCGGCAGCGATGCGCATGGCGGTCGAGATGACCACCGACCCGGCGATCCGACTCTCGCGGTCCGAGGCGGTGCAGCGGGTGACCGCCGAGCACCTCGACCAGGTGCTCCACCCCCGGCTGGGCCGCCACGAACTCGATGTGCTCACCAGCGGGCTGGGCGCCTCTCCCGGCGCTGCGGTCGGGGCGGTGGTCTTCACCGCCGACGACGCCGTCACTGCGGCCGCCCGGGGCGACTCGGTCATCCTCGTGCGCAAGGAGACCAACCCCGAGGACATCCACGGCATGCTCGCTGCATCGGGGATCCTCACCAGCCGGGGTGGTCTGGTGTCGCACGCCGCTGTCGTCGCCCGGGGCTGGGGGAAACCGGCGGTGGTCGGCGCGGACGACGTGCAGGTCTCGGGCCGGT
>SKRR01000044.1 GCA_007118345.1 Microthrixaceae bacterium
CACCTTGGCGTTCTGCGGCGGGAAGAAGTGGATCATCCGACTCGGCCGGACCGGGATCTCCCGGAGCGGGTCCGGGGCCCCGACGGCGAGCGGCTTGAAGAAGTCCTTGGGGTTGCGCACGTGAGCGAGGCTACGCACCCGCAACGCTGTCGCCGAACTCCGAACTGTCTGTCGGAGTCGTCGATGTCGAGGCGATCGGCGCGGACGGTTCGTGGGAGCCGGCAGCTCGGAGCGCCTCCCGGCCGAGCCGAGCGGCCCACGCCTCTTCCACGAGGTACGTGGCCCGTCGGAGCTGACGTTTGCGGAGCGCGCCGAGCAGGCCAGCGGTGTGCCAGCGCACGTGCCACTGTCGTCGCGCCCGGCGCGCCGCCGCGGCGGTCGCCGGCTCACCCTCCCACTTCGCGAGGAAGGCCGAGTAGGCGACGCCGTTGTCCCGCAGCTGTGCGCGCAGACCGGGGAAGTCGCGCCGGTGGATGTGCCGGACCACGGCCGAGGGCTCGTACACGACGGCCCAGCCGGCCTCGAACACGCGGTAGAGCATGTCGAGGTCGCCCCCGCCGCGTGTCGGAGTGCCCACGTCGAGCCGAGGGTCGAAACCTCCGAGCTCGGCCAGCACGTCTCGCCGGAACGCCATGTTGGTGCCCACACCGAGCAGGTGTGGCCGGAGCCCGATGGGGTGCACGTCGCGCTGGAAGACCCGCCGCTCGAACCCTTTCCGCATCCCGCCGAGATCCTCGAAGCGGTGCTGCGCCGCTGTCATCAGCTCGGCGGCGACGACGAGCCCGGTCACGGCCCCCACCCCGGCACCCAGGAACCCGGCCGCTACTGCGGCGGCGAAGCGCGGATGGGCCCTGGCGTCGTCGTCGGTGTAGACGACGACGCCACCTTCGGCGCTGCGCCACCCGGTGTTGCGGGCCCGGTCGAGGCCCGCCTCGGGCTCCACGACGTAGCGGACGCCGGCGCTCGCGACCACCTGGCGGGTGGCGTCGGAGGTTGGGGCGTTGTCGACGACGAGGATCTCGCCGGGCGGCGGGTCGAGGGCCAGCAGGTGTTGCAGCGCGCCCTCCAGCAGCGCAGTTCGGTCGCGGGTGCACACGACCACCGAAAGGTCTGCGGGATCGACCGCCTGCGGGTCGTCGACGCTCGCGGGCACCGGTCGTGTCAGACGATCGGCGAAGGCGTCGAGCAACCGGAGGCGCACGTACGGTCGCTCGATGGGATCGATCCGGCCGAGCGAGATCTCGCCCAGCACCACCGGTCCGGCCCACACGAGGAGGCGCAACGGTTCCGCCACCAGCGGCGGCAGCCACGCGTCGTCGAGCAGATCCACGTCAGCCACCACGGTCACGACGACACCACCGCTCGTGCTCCGGCACGACTCACTCGGTGGGCGAACCCGGCGACCACCGCGTCGCGGAACCGTTCGACCGACCATGGAACGCCACCCCACGCGAGCGGGGCCAAGCCGACGGTGATCCCATGGAGCCGCACCTCCACGTTCCGCGTCGCACCGGGGGGCGGGATCCATGGTCCCGGGAGGGTCAGTTCGAGCACCGGTCGCATCGTCGGGTCGTCAGGGGGCGCCGCGGCGAACAGGTCTGCGAGCGCTCGTTCGCTTCCTGTGGCGAGCGCCACCCCCGACCAATACGACGCAAAGGTCGCCAGGACGAACAATCGATGCCACGTCCGCCCGGGCGCGGCTGGGTCGAGGGCGCGCAGTGCGACTCGAGCGCCGGTCACGATCCGGTCGAGTGCGGAGGGGTCGAGGAGCAGCAACTCGACGGCGAGACGCCCCTTCCTGGCCATTTCCGGCCACTCGCCAAGGGGTAGCTGCCACACGAGTTCGGGATGTCGTTGGGCCAGGGCCACGTCGCCCGCTCCCTCGTGCCGGCGGTCCGCGAGCGCCGACTCGAGGTCGAGGTCAGCCTCGTGGAGCACCGCAGCCGCGGGCGCGCCACGCAACCACAAGCCCTCGGCGAGCATCCGGTAGCCGAACTCCCAGTCCTCCCGCCGGGGCAGGTGTGCGAATCCGCCCGACTCGATGAACGCGGTCCGGTGCACCGACAGGTTGCCGCTGGACACGTCGGTGAACGCCAGCGCCGGTTCGGTCTCCATGCGTCGCGTGTGATCGATCCACCAGTTCCGCACCATGCGGCCGTGGAGATCCAGACCGTGCCATTGGCGAGGGGGGACCGGGCCGACCACGATGCCCGGCCCATCGACCGTGGCGTGAATCAGGGTGTGGTTCGTGAGCAGGTCGGGCCCGGTGGGCTCCACGTCGTCGTCGAGGAAGAGGAGCAACTCCCCGGTGGCGATCGCTGCACCGGCGTTGCGTGCCGCTCCTGCTCCTCCCGGACGATCCGCCTCCGTTGCCGTGACGGCGGTGACCGGCCTCCGGCCCGACCGCGCCTCGAGCGCCGCAGCCGATCCGTCCACGTCGCCGTCGAGGCTCACGATGATCTGCACGCTGCCGGCGTATTCTTGCCCGTCGAGGGAGCGCAACAGGCGCAGCAGCTTCTCCCGACGACCCCGGGTCGGGATCACCACCGAGATCGTCGGTGCTTCCGCGATCGAAGGACTGGCGCCGCCGGCGCTCGGTCGTGCCGGAGGCTCCGAGGAGCCGTCGGGGACAACCACACGGTCGCGTCGACGCACGATCCGTCGGGCCCGCCAGTAGCTCGGCAGCCCCTCGAGCGCACCCCGGGTCTGGGCGAGCGCGAGGTCGAGGGGTGTGCCCCGGCCGAGGATTGCTCGTGTGGTGTCGGTCACCGCTGTCCGCATGAGCCAGAGATGCGCACGTGCGGTGTCGGGGTCGTGGTCGGCCACGGCAGCGTGCCAGAGGTAGGCCGCAGCGCCGCTGAAGTAGCCCCTCGCCGCTCGTACCAGTTCCTCGTCGCTGTCGCGGTGGTGGTGGAACACCACTGCCGCCGGTTCGTACACCAGGCGGAAGCCGTCTCGCAGCGCACGGTAGAGGGCGTATGTGTCGCCGCCACTCCGGGTGGGCATCCCGGCGTCGAGTTCCTCCGGGAACCCTCCGACCTCACGTAGGAATCCGGTTCGGAAGGCCATCGACGCGCCCGCTCCCCACTGCCCGGCGATCGTGGCGGGCGAGGCGGTGCCGTCGACGACGCGTCGGCCGACGCCCCGGTGGCTGAACCCCAGGTAGCGCTCCTGACGGAGCCGAGCGGGGGTGTCGAGGCGCGCCGGGAGCACGAGGCCCGTCGCGGCCATCACCAGAGGATCGGCGAAGCAGGCCAGCAGGGTGTCGGCCCAGCCGACGTCCACCTCGACGTCGTCGTCGGTGAACAGCACGATGTCGCTCCGGACGTCGGCGATACCCCGGTTTCGCGCCCGGTCGAGTCCGGGCAGTGGCTCCGACACGTAGGTCGCTCCCGCTGCTTCGGCCGCTTCACGCGTCCCGGGGACGGTCGATCCGTTGTCCACCACGAGCACCGGGAGCGGGTTCTCGAGCCGTCGGAGCGATGCCAGACAGCGCGCCAGGCCCTCGGGGCGATCGCGGGTGCAGACGACGACGGTGGCTGTCGGTACCGGGGTCGCAGGCCTCACTGCATCGGCCGTCCACAGCGCTGCGCGGCGAAGGGGTTCTGCGAGCTCCCGCCCGATCACGTCGGCCAGTAGTCGGCCGGGCATCGGGTCGAGTGGCGCCGGGACGAAGCACGTGCCGACGGGACGCCCGCGGAGGCGTGCACACACGTGCAGTTGCCGGGCGCCGCCGGTCACAAGGTCGCCCAACGGCCGGTCGAGGTCCACGACCACCGGCAGGCACGGACCACCCGCCACGTCGGCACGACGGCGCCGCCTCACCTCGGTCGGCCTGGTCCGAGACGTGTGGTGGCGAGGAGCATCCGAGCAAGGTAGTCCGACGGCGATTCGACCACGACCACCGGCGGGCGTCGCCACAACAGGGGTCACGATGGAGGGCTCACGATGGAGGGATCACGATGGCGGGCTCACGATCGAGGGGTCAGACCGGTTCCGTGCTCCTGAGTGACACGGCTGTAGGGTGCCGCGCCGTGGTGCGTGGAGCAGCGAGCTCGAAGGTGGTGCGGCCACGGCTCGCCGACACGTCGATCGCCGCGCACCTCGTCCTCCGTGACTTCCGGATCAAGTACAGCCGCTCGCTGATCGGGTGGGTGTGGTCGCTGGCCCAGCCGATCACGAGGCTGGTCATCCTGGGTTTCGTCTTCACGCGGGCGATCCCGCTCGACATCGAGAACTACACGGCGTTCTTGTTCGTCGGTCTCGTCTCGTGGCAGTGGTTCTCCAGCGGGGTGATGGCATCGACCGCCAGCCTGGTCGACAACCGGTCGCTGCTCCTGCGCCCCGGCTTCCCCCGCGGCACGATCCCGATCGTCGCCGTGCTGGCGAGCGTCCTCGACACCGTTGCCGGGCTCGTCGTCCTGATCGTGTTCGTGTCGGTCACGGTCGGTGTCAGCTGGGCGCTAGTGGCACTCCCCGGACTGCTCGTCCTGCAGTTCCTGCTCATCGCCGGGATCGGTCTGCTGTTGTGCGTGGCCAACGTGTACCTGCGCGACGTACGTCTGGTCGTCGAACTCATGCTCCAGCTCGGGTTCTACGTGACGCCGGTCTTCTATCGTCGGGACATCCTCCCGGAGGACCTCCAGGACCTCTTCGGACTCAACCCGATGGCGCAGATGCTCGAGGCGTGGCGCGCAGTGTTGATCGACGGTGAACTGCCGGGGGCGTCGTTGACGCTGGGGCTCGTGGTCGTGTGCTGCACCGTGTTCGCGGTCGGTGCTCTCGTGTTCAGTCGTGTCAGCCATTCGGTGGTCGATGAGCTCTGACCGTGCCGTGACCGAGCCGGCCGTCGTCGTGCGGTCGATCTCCAAGATGTACCGAGTCGCGCCGCATCGCAGCGTGCGGCGGTTCTCGCACCTGCGCCAGGTCGTCACCCGGCAACGCGCGGCGGCACTCAACGACGTCTCGTTCGAGGTGGCCGCCGGCGAGGTGTTCGGACTGATCGGCGCCAACGGGAGCGGTAAGTCGACGTTGCTGCGTCTGCTCGCCGGTCTCACCCGTCCGACGTCGGGATCTCTGACCATGAACGGACATGTGAACGGCATGCTGTCGCTCGGTGACAGCCTCCACCCCGAGTTGTCGGGCGAGGAGAACGCGTACACCACGGCGTTGCTCGCCGGACTCCGGCCGCGTGCGGCCCGCCGCAAGCTCGGCTGGATCGCCGAGTTCGCGGAGCTCGAGCACGTGATGGACCAACCGTTGCGGACGTACTCCGAGGGGATGCGCCTCCGGTTGGCCTTCGCGGCGTCGGTTGCGATCGAGCCCGAGATCCTCCTCGTGGACGAGCTGTTGGCGGTGGGCGACTCACGCTTTCAGGAGCGGTGCATCCGGCACATGGAGCAGATGACGGCCGACGGGGTGACGATCATCGTCACCTCGCACAGCCTGGCCGAACTGGAGCGACTCTGCAGCCGCGCGTTGTGGCTGCGAAACGGGGTGATGGTGGCGCTCGGCGACATCGACTCGGTCGCGGACCGATACGCCAACGCGATGAAGGATGCCGTGGCTGCCCCTGTCGAGACCGAGGGAGGAGGCCTCCGGATGGGCTCGGGCGAAGCGGAGATCGCGTCCGTGGAGCTGACCAGCCCGCGAGGTGTGGATCTGGCCGAGATCCGCACCGGTGATCCGTGCGTCGTGGTCGTCGAGATCGGTCGGGTCCAGGTGAGGTCGGGCATTCTCGGCGTGTCGGTCAGCCTCGATGACGGCACGACGGTGCTCGACCTCTCGATGGGTGGTGAGGACGGCATCCCGCTACGCGAGGGTGACCGGCACGCCCTCGACCTGGACCGTCTGGACCTCGGGGGCGGGCGGTACCACATCGACGCCGGTCTGTACGCCCCGCAGTGGACCCACCCGCTGGACTACCGCTGGCACGTCCTGGCGTTCCAGGTCATCGGTCACGAGCAGGCGGGAAAGCTCGCTCCTCCGTACCGGTGGCG
>SKRR01000253.1 GCA_007118345.1 Microthrixaceae bacterium
CCCGCGTCGATCGCCAGCGCGTAGTTGCCGTCCGGCGTCGCTTCCATGACGTAGTTCGCAAAATCCTCGATGCTCGTCATCACCGTCAGGTCGGTGCAGGCGATCTCGACGTCCTCCTCGTCGCGATCCGCCGTCCAGTCCACCGTGTCCACGCCGATCCCGCCCCACTCCGGTCGCGGCCGCACGAAATACCCGTCGGCGTCCCAGCCCCACTGCAGCCCCAGCACGTCCGTGAGCATCTCGTCGAGCGCCGCCTCGATCTGGTAGGTGTGCGAGTAGCTCCAGTGCCGCTCCCACGGCGGATCGCCCGCGGGCAGCCGGTAGCTGCTCGTCACCGCCGGGTCCACCGTTCGCAGCGCGCTCGGCACCCCCGCGCTCGCCAGCACGTAGTCGAATATGTCCTCCGCCGTCCAGTTCTGAAAACACGGCATGGAGCGCATCAGGTGCCGCCGCAGCCTGCTGCTGGGATGGTCGCGCGCCTCGATCCGCGGCACCGCCGCCCCCTGCCGGTAGCTCCCTGCCCGCCGCCGGTGCATCCCCCGGGTGTAGCCCACGATGCGGTCCACCGGCGTCGGCGGCGTCTCCTGCCCCTCATCCCACACCAGGCCGAAAGTCACTTTCGAGTTCGGCGTGACCTCCACAATGCTCTCACCCACCGCATCGTCCGCGTAGTCGATCGTCATGTGCGCCCCGCGCCAGTCGCTGTTGCGATGCCACCGGACACGCGTCGGTGCGATCTCCTCGCCGCTCCCCGAGCCCTCGCTGAGCGTCACGCGGTTCGCCTGCGCGATCCGGATCGAGATCGGTCGCTGTGTCGCCGTCGTCGTCCCGAATGAGATCTGCGGCCGCGTCGAGGTCGTGCCGTTGTCGTCCTCCGTCACCGCGATGCTCGTGCCCGTCGGCGCGTCGCCCACCGCCGGCTCGTAGTAGGTCGCCGAGCCGATCGCCGTCTGCATGATCGCGTGCAGCCCCATGCGCGAGCGGGGGATGACGAACGGATTGCCCTGTGTCCATCCGGTCGTCGGGTCCGGCTCCTCCACCTGCCAGCGTAGCACCTCCCGGCCGCCGACGGTCGCCCACTGATACCAGATGCCGTTGGTGCCGATCCACTCGCGCTCCTGAATCGCGATGTGCCCCGCCTGCCCGATCATCCCCACCGCCACCGGCCCCGGCACCAGCGGATCGTCGCTGATCCGCACGATCCAGTCGTCCGTGCCCTCCAGCAGCCACGCCACTCGAAGGTAGTCGCCCAGCTGCTCGATCACCAGCTCCAGCTCCGTCGCCCGGAGGCCGCCGTACGGCACTTCGTGCGTAGCCATCGGCAGCGTCGCGCTCCCCGCGTCCTCGCCGTAGGGCCAGCGGTAGAGTTTGGCGTGCGCGTTCGGCCCGCCGCTCCACGGTGCCTGCCACGGCAGCACGATGCCGTAGCTGTAGTCGTTGGTGCCGTCGCCCAGCAGCTCGATGTAGACGCGCGGCACGCGCGTCTCCCCGTCCACCGGCGCGGCCCGCACCAGCCGCGCGTGCAGGCAGGGGTCGAGATCCCCCTCGCTCAGCAGCCGCCCCCTGGCCCCGGCCGAGGCGTCGATGAAATGCGCATACTCGTAGCGCGGCACGCCCCACGCCGGCCTGCTCAGCCGCCAGTCGTCGTGGCTCTCGGCGGAGACGTATTCGCTGGCCGTGTAGTCCCACGCCTGCCAGGCGGTGAGGGCCATGTCCTGCCAGTCGGTGTAGGCGAGGGGGGCGACGGCGCGCATGGCCTCGATGTATTCGGTCCCGGCGTGCATCCAGACCGGGGAGAGTTTCCCGCGCGTGTCGCCGAAATCCCAGTTGTAGCCCCAGTGATGTCCGCCTGCCGCGATCATCCCGTCGATCTGCGGCGGCTCGATCGTAACTGTGCTGATCGGTCGTATCAGCGCCATTGCTCATCTCCCGTCTGCCGTGCCGTCCGCCGTCCGCCGTTGGCCGTTTGTAGGACAGGCATCCTTGCCTGTCTGCCGTCACACCGCCCCCCACGTCCGCCCCCAGTCGGCGCTCTTGTATGTCGCCACCGCCCCGCTCGCCACGATCGTCGCCACGATCTCGCCGGTGCTCAGGATCTGCACGCTCGGCGTCACGTCGTCCGCCGCCGCGATCTGCGCCCTGGTGGCCACGCCGCCCATCCCGGATTTGGTCGTGCCGTCGTCGTCCGACACCTCCGCCCAGGCGTAGAGCGTCCCGCCGTCCACGGCGAGCCCCACGGCCACGAGCATGTTTCGCTCCTGGCTGACATCCGCTTTCGTCAGATCATCTGCTATCGCCATCACACATCCACCCACGTCGTGCCATCATCGTGACTCCGTCGCACGGTGCTCCCGTCCTCCTCGGGGTTGGTGGCGACGACGATCAGCGTCCCGTCGCTCATGGCCGCGACCCGCGGCCAGGTGTAGCCCTCGGCCTCGAAGACGTCGCTCGAGCGGTCGTTCCAGCCCCGCTGCGGGCTCTCCATCACCCGGCAGCGGATCCGCTGTCCCTCGCGGAACACCAGCCAGCAGCGCCCGTCCGGCCCCAGACAGAGGTTCGGCTCGGTCTGCCCCGGATCGAGATCGATCAGCGCATAGCGGTATTCGCGCGTGGCGAGCCGCCCGATGGCCTCCTCCTCGCCCTCCGCGCCCATCCCGTATATCCACAGAGTGTTGGGGTCAACGTCTGCATAGATTTCACCGCTCGGCGTGCGCCAGTAGCCTGCGGTGTCGGTGCTCGGGACTGCGAACTGCTCCCACTCACCCTCTGACCCCTCGCGCCTCACTACGCGCGGCCCGCTGTCCTCGCGGGCAGGATTGCCGCCATCTTCAGCCGAGCCGTTGATCGCACCCTCCACGATCTTCAGGGCGTTCCAGTTGTAGGCGAGGCCCCGCACCGCAGTCCACTCGGCGCAGCGGATTGCCACCGGCACCGCGCCCACCGTTCGCCCTGCGAAGGGCACCACGTCCGTAACCGAGAGCACCTTCAGCACGTTGTCATGTGCGTCCTTGGTGGCGCCCTCCGCCGCCTGCTCATCATAGACTCCCTGCCATGCGTCGGCGTCGGCCTCGATATGCCCGACCGCGCTTGCCAACGTTTTCGCCGAACTCAGATCAATCGGCGGCCCCCCGTTGCCGGGGGTCTGCACGAAGTCGAAGTTTCTGCAGGTGGCCTCAAACATGTTCGCCTTGCCCGCGTTGCCCTCGTGTGAGTCCATGAGCGCATACCGGCAGACATGATCCGCCACACCCGAGAATCCTCCGTGACGGTACGCCCACCCCTCAAAGAACTTCACCGTGTCATCCTCAAAACTGAGCGGGTCGGGGCGCAGTGTCGGCTCCGCAATCTCATGCTCACCGGGAGGGATATTCGACAGCGTTAGTTCATATACGTCTTCGAGGTCCGGTTCACCACCACCCTCCTCAGGCATCCCCAGAAACGCTACATTCTGAGCGGCGATGCGAAAGACCGGGTACGTCCAGGTATGCTCAGTCGCAGAGGCCGTGAACGTCTCAGGGCGCGTCGAGTCAGACAGGTGGTTGTCGCTCTTCGTCCACGTCCGCGCTTTCAGCGTGACGACCAGCGGGTCATGCTCATCACTTGCCACGCTGACAGGTATTCTCAGACACGGCCACCCGCGCCAGCAAAAGACGGCCTCCCGCGGCTCCGAGTGCAGCGTCTCGTCCTGATTCTCCTCACCGTCAAACGGACGCCAGTAACCAGCCTCGTGGACGAGGTAGAGCGTGGGGAGCGCCATCCCCTCCGGGAAGTTCTGCTGAGGCACGGCTGCCAGCCTGCTGCCGTAGTTGTTCGGCATCGCAAGCGTCAACACGCCCGGCGTTCCCGCCACGGTGAAATTGCCCGAGGAGGTCGGGCTGGTCGCGCCGCCGCTCCCTACCCAGTCATCATGCGCGAGTGCCCGCTGCCCCGCATCCGCAGGCCCGTAGATGCCCACGTGGTCGCGGTGCGCTACCGCCGCTATCGTCTCGTCTATCGGGTCGGCCTCACGGTCGGGCTTGTTGATGGGCCAGCCATTGATGATCACCCGCGCATCGTGCTCGAACGATCTCCCGCTCACCGGGTCGGTAGTGGTGAACCCTCCGAGGCCGTGCGCCTGCGCCGAGTCCTGGTCGATCCAAAAGTACACATTAGCGAGGCACCGGACGGCTCCGTCCGGAGGAGTCCCGGCGTCCCACGAGTAGTAGCCCCACGAGTCCGCGTACTCCGATCCCCTCCAGTCCGACACAGACTGCTTTATCAGTTGCCACTGCCCCGACTCGGCGTCATACACCTGAACTGCAGAACACCAAACCTCCAGCGCAGGTATGTCATTGCCATCCATGTCGATGATCTCTAAGCCGCCAAACGAGTAATGGCGCGGGGAGGCGGTTGACTCACCCACACCATAGAAACCCTCGTTCTCGTCTTCAAAATAGTAGCGGACGGTGTTCCCAGTCCCGTCTACCCAAACCTCGCCGGTTCCCGTGCCTGGTGACAGGGCTGTCGGACCCAACTCCGAGGCGTCGATCGCCGCCCCGTTGAATCTGATATTAGCGAAGCGAACCACGTCACCAGTAACTTCCGGCAGATGAAAGTTTGCCTGCCAACTGAAGGCCTCAGTCGGAAAGATGTTTGTCGTCAACACTTTCGAGTCCTCAATTGAGCCTATCGCCGCGTAGCCTACCTGTTCCTCGGGTATCTGCCACTCATCCTCCAGCAAACACTCTTTCGCGTGTGTCACCCCGGCTTTGTCAACGCCGATTGGATCCGCATCGAACGTGCAATGGAGTTCTGCATCGATAGCCAGTGTCGCACTCACGCTCTGCATCGATCCGTCGGCAGGGACCACGAACGTCGTGTACTCACCAATCTCTCCGAAGCCCCCCACTACAGCAAGCAGACTGAAACGGTTGTAATCTACCCCCTCGTCCTCAAACGTCTCAATGTAATGGAGTTCTGCGCCCAGAAGTCCAGTGAGCTGCAACCACACGTCGAGTTCGGTGTTGCCTGTCACCTTGTCCGCCGCTGGTGACATAAACTCGATGTCAACCGAACAGGACCAGTTGTCCTCAATCTGCGTCTTCGCCATGTTAGCGATCTCCTGGCCGTCCACTCGTATGACGTCGGGTCCGATGCTGCCTGTGATCGAGTACAACGTACCGAGATCCCGCTCCGGCCCGTCGATCCACCACCGCTCCAGCCTCTCCCCACCGCCCGTCCGCTCCAGCGCCCCCAGCCCCGCCACCAGTCCGACTACTGCCAGCCCGATCACTGCCGATGTGATCGCCACGCGCCTCATGATCTGATCCCTCCGTGCGACTGTGGTGAGGTCCTCACCATCAGTCTACCCTCCCGGACCGCCATTATCCTCCCCTGGCCTGCCTCTGATACACCTCCTCGGCCATGCTCTGCACCTCCGGACTGCGCGCGATCTCCGCGCTCAGCCCATCCGACGCGCGATGCTCGTGCACCACCCGCGTCGTCCCGCCCCCGCCGACGCTCGCCGGCCCCGGCAGCCCGCCTGTCTGCGTCGCGGGGATCTGCGCCCCACCCGCCGCCGGACGCATCATCCGCGCCGACTCCTCCCCCACCGGTTCCAACTCTGTTTCGGCGGCTCTCTGCGCCACAAACGCCCGCCGTTCCTCCGGCGACATCGCCTGTAGTCGTTCCTGATAGGCCTCTCCGGCGATGCGCTGTTTGCGCCCGCGGTGCACCTCGCCGATGGTCCCCCACATCATGCGCGACGTCCCCACTACTCCGGCTGCCGCGCCCCCTACCAGCGCACCTGTGACAGTGCCCACACCGGGCACAACGGACCCTATCACGGCTCCTGTCGCCGCACCGCCTACCACACCCCCGGCGCCGTATCCCGCCTGGCGCCAACCCGACCGTGTTTCGCCGGCGGCGCCGGCCGCTTTCCAACCCGCATAGGCTCCTCCGGCCGCCGCGCCGCCGTAACCCAACGCCAGCGCCGC
>SKRR01000171.1 GCA_007118345.1 Microthrixaceae bacterium
CGGTGCGGTCGAGCAGCGTTTCGGCATTCGTCGCGGTCACCGGGGCAGTTTGTCAGTGCAGCGATGGAAGCGGATGGTCAGCGTCCGCGATCACTGTCCGGGTGCGGGCGGCGGCCCACCGGTCGGTGGTGGACCCATCGGTGGGGGACCCGGTGGGGGCCCACCCGGCGGCGGTCCTGCCGGGGGCGGCGGCATGCCGGGCGGCGGGGCGCTGGGTCCCGAAGGGGGCGGACCGTAGCCGCCGGAGGGCGGTGGACCGTACCCAGCCGAAGGGGGCGGACCGTACCCACCAGCAGACGGCGGGCCGTAGCCGCCCCCGGGCGCACCCTGCTTCTTCCACTTCGAGCGACGGACGAGTCCGACGATCACCAGGATCACCCCGATGACGAGGAACAGCGCGCCGAGGCCGACGCCGGCGAAGCCGATGAGGATCCGGTCGATCGGGAACGCGGCGACGACGTACTCGGCCCCGCCGTCGTCGAGCCCGTCGCCGCACTGGATGCGGTACTCCGAACCCGATTCGGTGTCGAAGTAGTAACTGAACTCGAAGGTGCGTCCGTTGAGCTCGAAGGTGCCCTCGGTGCCCGTCGGCGCTGATTGGAGGTCGATCTCGCCCGGGCCGTCAACGGCACAGGTGACCTGACTCCCTGTGGTCAGGATGACCGCCCCGCTGTCGGTCGCCCGGAACGTCGTGGGCGTACCGACCGGGACGCTGTTCCTCCCGTCCGCAGCGTCGACCAGTTCGTTCGCGAAGCCGACGAAGCTGGCGCAGCCGTAGCCGCACCCACCGAACGCGAGCAGGATGAACACCACGCCGGTGATCAACGCCCCCTTCGGAGCTGAGGTTCGATCGGCCATTCTCGGGTCCTTTCGCCGCAGCGCGCTCATCTCGTGGCGACGTCACGATGTCGACCGCACAGTATGGCGGCAGGATCAACCGAGGCGGCGGATGAGCAGATCGATCCGCTCGTCGGGCTGGACCGCGGCGAGGCGGACGTACCCCGCTGCAGCCGTGCCGTAGAACTCACCCGGGCTGCCGACGACACCGAGGCGTTCGGCGAGCGACACGGTCAGCGCCCACGCGTCACCACCCGGTGCGGGCACCCACAGGTAGAAACCGCCACCCGGCAGCGCGGCGGTGAGACCGATCGAGCGGAGCATCCGGGCCAGCACCTCGAGTCGACGCAGGTATCGGTCGCGCTGGGCCACCACGTGGTCGTCGTCACCGAGGGCCGCGACCGCTGCGGCCTGCGCCGGTCCGGGCACCATCAGCCCGGCGTGCTTGCGGACCTCGGACAAATAGGCCACCAGCTCCGGATCGCCGGCGTAGAAGCCCACGCGCACGCCGGCGAGGTTCGACCGTTTCGACAGCGAGTGGACCGCCAGCACACCCTCGCTCCCGTGGGCGAGGATGCTCTCTCCGGGGAGGCCCACCACCCCGCGCCCGGGACCCTGCCATGTGAACTCGACATAGCACTCGTCGGACAGCACCGGGACGTCGTGTTCCCGACCCCAGTCGGCGAGTGCGCCCAGATCGTCGAGACCGCCAGCCGGGTTCCCGGGCGTGTTCGACCACACGCACAGTGCCCGTGCCGCGTCCGTGGGATCGATCTGCCCCGGGTCGAGCCGCCACTGCTCGTCGACCGGGACGGCGACGGCCCGGCACCCCGCCAGCTGCGCGCCCATGGCATAGGAGGGGTAGCTGACCGCCGGGTAGAGCACGGTGTCACGCGAAGGGTCACGCAGCCGTAGCCAGTGTGGGACTCCTGCGACGAACTCCTTGGTCCCCACGCACGCCGCGACGGTCGCGGCGTCGACCGCCACACCGAGGCGACGGTCGAACCATTCCGCAGCCGCAGCGCGCAGGCGTTGGCTTCCGATCGACGACGGGTAGCCCCGCTCGGCGCCCGACTCCGCGAGCGCACGCAGCACCGAGGGCGCCGGGGGATCACACGGGGCGCCCACCGAGAGGTCCACCGCACCGCCCTCGTGGGCCGATGCCAGCTCGACGATCGGCGCCAGTCGGTCATAGGGGTAGGCAGGGGGGACGAACCCGGTCACTGGGCAGCGCCCTCCGGGCCCGGTGCGACGAGGTACTCGTCGAAGCGCCCCACCTCCCGGCGCTCCAGTCGGACGTTCACCCGGACACCGACGTCGCCGGCCTGCTCGCTGAGCACCTCACCCGACCGGTGCAATGCGGCCAGCACGTCGCCCCGGTCGTAGGGGACGAACAGCTCGACGGCCGGCACGAGTGACCGCAGACGATCACCGATGCGCAGGAGTAGTTCGTCGATACCCTCGCCCGTCACCGCCGACACCACCACCGAGCCGGCGTGGCGTGCCGCGAGGCCCGGAGCGTCGTCGGCGAGGTCTGCTTTGTTGAAGACCAGCAGCTCGGGCACCTCGCCGCCGCCGATGCCGCCGACCACCTGTCGCACGGCGTCGATCTGGCCCTCGGGGTCCGGGCCTGCTGCGTCGACGACATGGACCAACAGGTCGCCCTCGTTGACGACGTCGAGGGTCGACGTGAACGCCTCGACGAGCTGATGTGGCAGCTTGCGCACGAACCCGACGGTGTCGGTGCAGAGCACCCGTTCGCCGCCCGGCAGCTCGAGACGTCGTGTCGTCGCGTCGAGCGTGGCGAACAACCGGTCCTCGACGAGCACCCCGGCGTCGGTGAGTCGGTTCAGCAGGGTCGACTTGCCCGCGTTGGTGTACCCCACGATGACCACGTGCCGCAGGTCGGATCGCCGCCGGGCCTTGCGCTGGGTGTCGCGGTGGTTCGCGATCCGGCGCAGGTCGGACTCGAGGCGGTGGATGAGCCGGGCGATGCGTCGTCGGTCGATCTCGAGCTGGGTCTCGCCGGGGCCGCGCCGGGCTCCGATCCCGCCCGCCTGCTGGGACAGTGAACGTCCCTTGCCACGGATCCGGGGCAGCCGGTAGCGGAACATCGCCAGCTGCACCTGGGCCTTGCCCTCCTGGCTGTGGGCGTTCTGGGCGAAGATGTCGAGGATCACCGCGGTGCGGTCGATCGCGGTCCTGCCCAGCGCCTTCTCGAGGTTGAACTGCTGTGCGGGGGTCAGTTCGTCATCGAAGACCACGGTGTCGCTGTCGGTCGCCTCGGCGAGCTCGCGGATCTCCTCGACCTTGCCGCCACCGACATAGGTCGCGGGGTCGGGGGCATCCCGCCGCTGCACGACCCGGCCGACCTCGTCGGCGCCGGCGGTGTCGACGAGGAGCGAGAGCTCGTCGAGTGACGCCTCGACCGCCTCATCGTCGTGGGGAGGGAGGCTGACGCCCACCAGCACGATGCGCTCCCGGAAGGTCCGCTCGATGAAGGCACCGGACTCGCCACCGAACTCACCGAAGGCACCACGGTGGGAGTCGGTCGGCTGTGTCCCGTCCTGGGTGTCGACCTCGTCGGCACCACGCCGTCGGCTCACGTCGGCCCCGGCACGTTGATCTCGGCGACGAACGTGCTGGGCCCGGTCAGCAGCATCGATGCACCTGTGTGCTCGACGACCACGTCGCCACCGGGCATCACCACGTGCACCCGATCGTCGACCGCGCCCCACGCCCTGGCGGCCACCGCTGCGGCGACGGCACCTGAACCGCAGGCGCTGGTGACACCCGCGCCCCTTTCCCAGACCCGCAATCGGATCCGGTCGCGCGACTCGACGGTGATGAACTCCACGTTGATGCCGAGCGGGTACTCCGCCTCGAGGGCGGGTCCGTCGTGCTCGAGGTCGATCCGGTCGGGCTCGGGTACCTCGAGGACCAGGTGCGGGTTGCCGATGTCGACCGTCGCCCGGCGGCGGGCCGGGTGTGCGGTGCTGAGCGGGCCGGGCGTCGGTCCGGTGTCGGCGGCCCCCATGTCGACACGGACCCACAGGTCGCCGTCGACCTCACCGCGCACGGAGTGCAGTTCCCGCACGCCGCGAACCGTCTCGACCCGCAAGGAGCCCTCGGCGAGGCCCCGGGCCCGCAGCACGGCCTGACCGAGGCACCGGATGCCGTTGCCCGAGATCTCGGCCTCGGAACCGTCGGCGTTCAGCAGCACCATGCACGTGTCATTGCCGGGATCGGCAGCCTCGAGGCCGTAGATGACACCGTCGGCGCCGATGCCCTCCCGGCGGGCGCACCACCGACGCGCCCGATCGGGGTCAGGGAGGAGACCCGGCGTGTGCTGGGCGAGCGCGACGAGGAAGTCGTTGCCGAGCCCATGGTGTTTGGTCAGGTGGTACAAGGACGCTCCGTCGCTGCACACGCCGTGGTGGCGGTGCAGGACCACCGTAGCGGTGGCGACTGCGCCCGACGCATCGAGTTCATGTGCCGGTGCTGTCGTCCCAGTGCGCCACCACCCGCTCGGCGAGTTCGTCGCTGCTCGGACCGGCGTCGAACCAGGTGATGCGGGGATCCCGCCCGAACCACCGGAGTTGGCGCACCGCGAACTGTCGGGTGCGGACCACGATCGCCTCGGTCGCCTCGGTGAGGGTGAGGGTGCCGTCGAGGTGTGCCGACAGCTCCGGGTAGCCCAACGCCCGCGACGCGGTGCGGGACCACCCCTGTGGCCGTGAACGCAGTCGCTCCACCTCGTCGACCCATCCGCGCGCGAGCTGTTCCCGCAGCCGGGCGCGGATGCGAGGTTCGAGCTGGTCGCGTGGGGGCCGGACGCCGACGAGCAGGAAGGGTGTCGGTGGGTGCGAGGTGAGCCCCGGGCCGTGGTCCGAGAAGCGCCGGCCGGAGCCGAGGGTCACCTCGAGCGCCCGGAGCGTCCGTCGGCGGTTCGCCGGGTCGATGCGACCCGCAGCGGTCGCGTCGAGCGCAACGAGCCGACGGTGCAGCGCGGCCGTGTCGGGTTCGAGTTCGAGCTCGGTGAAGACGTCCGGGTATCGCCCGGGGAGGTCGAGGTCGTCGACGACCGCCTGGACGTACAGCCCGGTGCCGCCCACGACGATGCCGGTCGCGCCGCGACGCTCGAGCCCGTCGAGCACCTCGACGGCATCGCGCCGGTACCTGGCGACCGAGAACTCCTCGTGCGGGTCGACCAGATCGACGAGGTGGTGCCTCGCGCGGGCACGTTGATCGGGGGTCGGGGTCGCGGTGCCGATGTCCATCCCGCGGTAGACGGCCATGGAGTCCGCGGAGAGCAGCTCCGTCGCTGGGGGTACCTGGTTCCTTCGCCGCCGGACGAGGCGGTGCGCCACGGCGATCGCCAGCTCGGACTTGCCCGACGCCGTCGGGCCGACGATCACCAGATGGCGACCCCGGACAGTGCTCATGGGCGGGGCGCCGGCGGGTCGCCGGTCAGCTCGATCGCAAGGGCGTACCAGTCGAGCCGGCGCGGATCGATCAACGGCGGCTCGTAGGAGGAGGCGAGCACCGGCACGATGGCTGGACCGAGCCGCGACATCAGATCGCGCGCCGCGACGGCGAGGTCGAGATGGGAGTCGGCCAGCCCGACCCGGCTCCAGTCGGCCAGCGCGTCGGGCACGGCCACGCCACACAGCCGGTCGAGCGTCGGCGCACCGTGGGTGAGCACCGGTGTCACCGCCTCGAGGGACCCCAGACCGTCCTCGAGCACCTCCATCAGACGTTCGGGGGTCAGGTGGCGGTACGGCGCTGCGATCGACTCGCCGTGGACCCGGCCGCTCGCCACCACCTGGCGGGCTGCCTCGACGAGCTCGGCGGGGCCCCGCCGAGGGAGCTCTTCGAGCACGGCCTCCGGCACCGGTGCACGGTGGAGCCGCGAGAGCGCTGCGCCCAGGGCGGCCACGGTGACCCCGGGGCGGACGAGTGCATCGTGGGCGTCACCGCACCGGTCTCCCTCGGCCAGCACCCCGATGTCGAGGAGATGTTCCCGCAGGCCGTCGGTCATGGTCGGCCGGCCCGGGCGCCCGACCGGCTCGTTCACTCCGCGAGGACCGGAATGCGTGTCCGGTGCA
>SKRR01000120.1 GCA_007118345.1 Microthrixaceae bacterium
CGGCGAGCGGCGCCGCCGGCAACGCCCGTGCGACGGCGGCGACGGCGTCGGGCAACTCCTCGAGCGGCACGATCATCCCCCCGGTGAGCAACAGCACCAGGTAGAGCGCGTTGGCCCCTGCGAGCGTCGCGAGGCCCGGCAACGTGCCGGCCATCAGCAGGCCGAGCCCACCGAACGCCGCTGTGCCCAGCAGCGCTGCGCCGACCGCTGGGAACCACCCTGACCCTGGCACGGTCCAGCCCAGCAGCACGGCCACGCCGATGATGAGCGCCCACTGCACGGCCTCGGTCACCAGCACCGTGGTCAGCTTCGCCGAGACCCATCGACCGCGCCCCAGGGGTGAGGCCCCCAGTCGTTTCAGCACCCCGTAGCTGCGCTCGAAGCCGGTCCCGATGCCGAGGGACACCAGGGCGGTCGACATCACCGCCAGCGCGAGCACCCCCGGCGCGAGGAAGTCGACCGCCTCGTCGGTGGGCAGCGGCAGGACGTCGACGACCGAGAAGAAGACGAGCACGAGCAGCGGGATGCCGAGCGAGACCAGCAGCTGCTCCCCCTGGCGGGACGAGAGCGCGAGCTCGGTGCGGACCTGGGACAGGTAGGGCCTCACGTGCTGCGCCTCCGACGTCGTCGGCGCACGACCGGCTCGTCCTCGACCGGCTCGTCCTCGGCGGGCTCGTCCTCGGCGGGCTCGTCCGGTCGCCTGGCTTCGGCGGATCGGGCGGATCCGGTGAGCCGGCGGAACACGTCGTCGAGCCGTTGCCGCTGGGCGCGCAGGTCGGCGAGGCGCAGATCGCGTTCGGCGAGCCAGCTCGTCAACGTCGCCACCAGCACCGGTTCGGGCGGTGCATCCACCCGGTACTCGCCCCGGGTCACCTCGTCGACACGGGCGCCGAGGGCACCGGTCAGCTCGGCGACGTCGAGTCCCGGTGGCGCGCCGAAGAGCAGGTGGTCGCCCTCGCCGCTGCTCACCAGCTCCTCGGTCGAACCCGCAGCGACGACGGCGCCGCGGTCGATGATGACGACATGGTCGGCGATCCGCTGGGCCTCGTCGAGGTCGTGGGTCGTGACCACGACGCAGACCCCCTCGTTCCGCAAGGAGTCGATCACGTCACGGATCAGGTCCCGGCCCTCGAGGTCGACCCCTGCGGTCGGCTCGTCGAGGAACACGACCCACGGTCGGCCCACCAGTGCGAGTGCGAGCGACAGCCGCTGCTGCTCGCCACCCGAGAGCCGCCGGAACGTGGTGCTCCGTCGCGCGCTGAGCCCCACCGAGCGCAGCAGCTCCTCGGGGTCACGGGGGTCGTCGAAGAAGCCGGCGTACTGGCGCAGCACCTCGAGCGGGCGGATCCCGGTCGGGATCCCGCCCTGCTGCAGCATCAGACCGACGCGCCGGGTGAGCGCCGCGTGGTCCGTGACGGGGTCGAGGTCGAGCACCCGTGCCCGACCCGCGGCAGCACGGCGGTACCCCTCGAGATGTTCGACGATCGAGGTCTTGCCGGCGCCGTTCGGACCGAGCAGCACGGTCACCTGGCTGGCGAGCGCGCGCATCGACACACGGTCGACCGCCGTGAGGTCGCCGTACCGGATGACGAGTTCCTCGACCACGACGCTGGGGACGTCGGCGGGTCGGGGCCCGGAGCGGATCATGGGACCGACCACCGCGGCGACCCTACTCCGCGCCGTCGGGGCGATCCGTGCCCCCGCCGTGGCATCGGTAGAGCGCCCGTCGTGCCGCTGCGACGTGTGGTGCTGATGCCGCCCACCCGGCCATCACCGTCGCCCTACTGCTCTCCAACAGCGCTGGCGCGGATCCGTCCGCTCACCCAGGAGCTCGTGGCGGCGCGCACCGGCTGACGATGCTCGGCCCCGGGTCGATCACCCGGGGGGCGGTCCGAGTACCTGGCAGCCGTAGTCCGCAGCAACGCGCATGAGCTTGTCGAGGTCCGGTGGGGCCGGGTCGGGAAGTCGTTCCTCGTCGGCGGGTTCGCCGGCGTCGATGTGGAACTTCTCGAAGCCGCCCGGTGTGTTGATCTCGAGCAAGCGGGTGTCCTCGGCATCGACCCGGAAGGCGTGCGGGACACCTCGTGGCAGGAAGACCGAATCACCGGGGCCGAGCGTGCGCTCCGTCGCGTTGCCCGAAGGATCCGACCAGGCCGTGATGGCTCCCTCGAGCACGACGAGGGTCTGGTCCTCCCGTTCGTGCACGTGCACCGGGCTCCCGTAACCGACCGGGTGGCGTTGCTCGCAGACCGACAGCTGCCCGCCGGTCGCCTCGGCGGGTACCACGACCTTCAGCAGGAACCCGTCGAACCAGTGGAGGTCACCGGGGGCCGCCGCAGGCACGGACGTGGGCTCGGTCGTCGTCATGGCTCTGCCCTTTCTCGAACGTGGATCGGCTCAATGTTCATGCGATAGGTGTATCATGACGAGCAAGGTATCGCAAGACACTCGTCTCACGAAGGCAGGAGGGAGTTCGCATGGCGCCGAGGGAGAATCAGCGAGCACGCACCCGTCGCTCCATCCTCGACGCGACAGCGGCGCTCCTCGACGAGGGCCGAGCCGACCCCTCCATCGACGAGATCGCCGACCGGGCACTGGTCTCACGGGCCACCGCCTACCGCTACTTCGAATCGGCGTCCGACGCGGTGTGGCAAGTGGTCTCCGACCGATCGTTGACGCCGCCCGAGGAGGCCCTCGCCGGTGCGGGTGACGACGTCACCGAGCGGTTGCTCAGGGTCGAGAAGGTCGTCAACGACTACCTTTTCGGCGACCCCAACGGGACGAGGGCGTTCGAACGGGCGGTCCTCGGGCGGGCACTCGACGGGTCGGGGACACCGGACGACCGCGCGGCACGGCGACTGCACTACATCGACGCTGCGCTCGAACCACTCGCAGGCCGGTTGTCGCCCCACGAGCTCGAACTGGTGCGACATGCGCTGGCGCTCACGATGGGATCACAGGTCGTCACGACCCTGTTGGACACCTGCCGGCTCGATCCCGCGGCGGCCCGGGACGTGACGACCTTCGCGCTCGGGGCCATCGTGGCGGAGGCACTGCGACTGGTCGACGCCCGGGGCGGAGCGCCTCAGTTGCCCGAAGCCTCCTGAACGACAGCTCGCACCTCCTCGGGCCGGTCGGCCACGGCGATCGCGCCGGCGTCACGCAGCTCCGTCGCGTCGCCGTAGCCCCACGTCACCCCGGCGCAGTCGATGCCGTGCTCGGCCGCCCCGGTCACGTCGTAGTGGCGGTCACCGACCATGAGACACTCGCCCGGCGCAGGCCGGCCGAGCCCCTCGAGCGCACGGTCGACCACTGCGGGCTTGGTGATCGCCGAGGCGTCCATGGTGGCCGCGCCGACGACCTCGAACCGTTCGAGCAGGCCGAAGTGCTCGAGCATCTGCCGGGTCGGCCCCTCACCCTTCGACGTCGCGGTCGCGAGCCGGTGGCCGTCGGCAGCGAGGTCGTCGAGGAGCCGCTCGATCCCCGGGTAGACGACCGCCTGGTAGGCGCCCCAGCTGACGTACCGCTCGCGGTACCGCAGCGTGGCGGCATCGACCAGTTCGTCGGGCACACCGAGTTCGGCGAGCATCAGCTGCAACGGCGGGCCGAGGTTGGCGGTGAGCTCGGCTCGCGATGGCACGGGCAGGTCGAGCGATTCGAAGGTGTGCTCGAGCGAGCCGGCGATGCCGTCGATCGAGTCCCACACGGTGCCGTCGAGGTCGAAGATCACGATCACGTCACGAGGCTCGCGGGGTCGCGCCGGTCGCGCCAAACGGCCATCACCGCCCGAACCGGGTTCGGGCCGGGAGCGGCGGCCAACTAGGTTCCACGCATGCTCGACGTACGACTGATCCGCAGCGATCCCGATGCGGTGCGGGCGGGTCTCGCCCGCCGCGGCGAGGACCCGGCGTCGGTCGACGAGGTCGCCGAGGTGGACACCGAGGTGCGCGCCCTCTCGGCGAAGCGCGACGCCCTGCGCGCGGAGATCCGCGTCATCTCGAACCAGGTCGGCACGTTGTTCCGCGAGCAGCGCAAGGACGAGGCCGCCGAGCTCCAGGACCAGAGCCGACTGCTCGGCACCGAGGAGAAGGCGCTCGACGTCCGGGCCGACCAGCTGGCCGAACAGCTCCGCCGGTTGTTGCTGCACATCCCGAACCTGCCCGCCGAGGACTGCCCCGACGGCGACGGGGAGGACGACAACGTCGTGGTGCGTGTCGAGCAGTACGACCCCACCAGCTACGCGGAGCACCAGCGTGTCGAGCACTGGGAGATCGGTGCCGAGCTGGGCATCCTCGACGTCGAACGGGCGGTGCGGATGTCGGGGTCGATGTTCGTGATGTACCGCGGCGCCGGAGCGCAGCTCGTGCGGGCCCTGTGCCAGTTGGCGCTCGACCGCAACGCCGATCTCTACGAGGAGATCCGTCCGCCCACGCTGGTGCGCACCGACACGATGGTCGCCACCGGTCACCTCCCCAAGTTCGACGAGGAGGCGTACCGCATCGAGCGCGACGACCTGTGGGCCATCCCGACCGCCGAGGTGCCGCTGACGTCGATCAACCGCGACGAGATCCTCGCCGAGGCCGACCTGCCGGTGCGCTTCTGCGCCCACACCAGTTGCTTCCGACGCGAGGCCGGCTCGGCGGGCAAGGACACGCGCGGACTGCTGCGCGTCCACGAGTTCGACAAGGTCGAGCTCCTGGCCTACTGCACCCCCGCGCAGGCGCCGGACCTGCACGCCGAGGTGATGGCACGCGCCGAGGGCACCATCCGTGATCTCGGTCTGGCCTATCGGGTGCTCGACCTGTGCGCCGGTGACCTGGGCGGCAGCGCCGCAAGGACCTATGACATCGAGGTGTACGCCCCGGGAGTGGACCGTTGGCTCGAGGTGAGCTCGGTGTCGTGGTTCAGCGACTACCAGGCACGCCGTGCGGGCATCAGGTACAAGCCGGAGAGCGGCAAGGGCACCGAGATCCTCCACACCGTCAACGGCTCCGCCCTCGCGGTGCCCCGCGTCTGGGCCGCGCTCGTCGAGACGTACCGACAGCCGGACGGCACGATCGAGGTGCCCGAGCTGTTGCAGCCGTACCTGCGCGGCGCCACGACGATCGGCTGACGGTCACGTGTCGTCGGCGCCCGTGGTGCGGCACCTGCCGCCCGTCGTGCCACCCACGGGGACCGCACCCGACGACATCGGAACGGGCCACCCGATGCGGGAGATCACCGAGCTGCTCGCAGCCGACCCTGGAGCATGGACCCCTTCGCTCGCGGTCCACGTCGCCGGTTTCTTCGACGAGCTGGCTCCGGGGTGGGGCCAGGACCGCAGTGCACGGAGCGAGGTGTTGGTCGACGCGCTCGACCGTGGACTGCCGGCCGAGGTGCGCGAGCCGGTGCTCGAGCTCGGTGCCGGCACCGGGGCCGGGACCCGTGCCCTCGTCGACCGCTTCGACCGGGTCGTCGCGGCCGACCTGTCGACGGAGATGCTGGTCCGGCTGGAAGCGCCGGACGCGAGTCGAGTCCTGGCCGACGCGCGACGGCTGCCCGTGCCCGACGCTGCCGTCGGGCTCCTCGTCGCGGTGAACATGTTCCTCTTCGCGGACGAGGTCCGCAGGGTGCTGTCCGCCGATGGCGCGTTCGTGTGGGTGAACTCCATCGGCGAGCGCACGCCGATCCACCTCCCGGCCGACCGCGTCGTCGAGGCGCTGGGCGACGGGTTCAGCGGCGTGGCGTCCTCATCCGGGTGGGGGACCTGGTGCGTCGCGCGACGGGTGTCCGGCGACGACTGATCGATCCCCAGGGAGCCGGTGGGATTGTCACAGGCCTCTGGGAGACTGTCGAACAGATGTTCTCCGACCAGCTCGCCGCTCCCGAACTGATCCCCGAGCCAGCCGCA
>SKRR01000246.1 GCA_007118345.1 Microthrixaceae bacterium
CCGGCTCGTCGGCGAGGGTGGGGAGCGCCTCACCACACCGTTGCGCGAGGCCACCTGGGAGGGCCGGGAGGCCTTCGACGCCTGCGATGCGGTCGCCGCGGCCTTTCTGGACTTCTGGCAGGACCACACACCGCTCATGGCGGTCATCGACATGGCCGCGCTCGAGGGCGACGAGCGGTTCCGCGACTGTCGGACCCAGCTGCTCGCCAAGTTCACGCGTGCGGCGTCGGGGGTGATCACCGAGCAGCAGCGGCTGGGCGTGGTGGCGGCCGACATCGATCCGGAGGCCACCGCGATGGTGCTGGTCTCGATGCTCGCCCACGTGGCGGCGCACCAGGTCGGCATCGGCATCGCAGGGGTCGACGTTCCCGCCCTGCGTTCGGCGATGGCCCGACTCATCTACACCGGGGTCACTGGTCGCACACCGCCGGACTGACCGGCTCGGCTCCCGCGAGGAACTGCCCGAGTGCGTCGAGCGCGCAGCCGGAGGACAGCAGCGGGGCGTGCCCGCCGGCCGGCACGACGACGTGCGGCGCATCCAGACGGTCGGCGAGCTCCTGCGCCGGCTCGACCGGTGTCACCGGGTCGAGTTCGCCGCTGACGACCAGGACCGGCATGCTCACCTCTGCGGCCGACACCGGCTCGCCGAAGTCACCGCCGACCGGGGGGACCGGCCATGCATCGCAGAAGGTGTCGTGGCTGTTGAGCACCACGGCCCGCCACGCGCCGGGGTCCTGGGCGGCAGTCGCTGCGTCGTCGAGTGCCGAGACGCCGTGGTCGGCGCAGTTCACGCTCATCGTCGCGCCCGATGCGGTCGATCCGAACGTCGTGACGAGCTGGACCCCCACTGCATCCAGCCCGAACGGTGTCCCCGCAGCGAGCGCGCCGAGCGCGGTGGGGATCAGTGGGATGACGGCGCTGTCGTAGAGCGCCGCCACCAGTCCGGCGCGCAGCAGGTCGCCGTCGACGGTGAGCGTCGTCGCAGCGGTCGAGGGTGTCGCGGGCACCGCCAGCTCGCGGGGTGCGTCGTCGAGGACGGCCGCTGCCTCGTCGACCAGTGTCGACGCGTCGCGCCCGTCGGCGCAGTCGGTGCGGGCACAGAACTCGACGAACCGGGCGACGGCCTGCTCGGGCAGCGTCCGGTCGAGGGTCGGTCCCCCGGTACCCGGTTCGTCGACACCGTTGAGCACGAGCGCGGCGACGTGACCGGGTTGCGTCCGTGCGTAGTGCAGGGCGAGCCGCGAGCCGGCCGACGAGCCGACCAGACGCAGCTCGTCGGCGCCGAGGGCGCGCCGCAGGTCGTCGAGATCGGCCGACGAGGTGGGGGTGTCGTAGTGCTCGAGGGCGATGCCTTCCTCGACGATCCGGTCGTGGCAGTCGCGCAGCGCCGTCGCGATCCGGTCGCGGTCGCGGTCCCAGCCCGAGGGGTTGCCGAGCACGTCGAGCCGGGCGGTGTCGTGCTCGGGGCAGTCGAGCGACGGAACCGCCTCTCCGGCGCCGCGCTGGTCGTAGAGCACCACCGGGGTGCCGAGTCCGTCGACGAGGCTGAGCCACGTCGCCCACGAGGCCACGCCGCTCGCGCCGGGCCCGCCGTGCAGGTGGACCACCGACGCGGCGTCATCGCCGGTCGACCCCTCGGGGTTCACCACGAGGACCGGGAGCTCGACCTGCGGGCCGTCCGGGTCATCGCGGTCCTCGGGGAGCACCAGGACCGAGCAGTCGATCCGGTCGATCGGGATGCCCGGATCCGGGCACGACGCCGCTTCGAGCGCGGGAGGTGCCGCGACCGCAGCTCCCTCGGTCGTGGTGGGGGCGCCGGGAGGGGTCGGGCCCTCGGGCTCGCTGTTCGAGCAGCCCGCGGCGACCGCGGCGATCACCGCGGTCGTGGCGGCCCACCTGTGCCAGCGGCCCGCGCGAGCCCGCCGCTCGGCCGGTGGCCGCCCAGCCGACGGCCGATCAGCTGATGACACCGTCGCCGCGCAGCGCGACCAGCTCCTCGTCACCGAGCCCGAGCTCGGTGCGGAGCACGTCGTCGGTGTGCTCACCGACCCAGGGCACCCGCGTCTCCGGACCTTCGGCGACGGCGGACATCTTGACGGGGTTGCCCGGCACGAGCACCGGCTCGGCCACACCATCGGTACGTGGGACCTCGACGAGCATGTTGCGGCGGGCCACGTGCTCGTCCGCGATCACCTCCTCGGCCGTGTGGCACGGACCCGCAGCGAGTCCGGCGGCGCCGAACTCGCTGCAGGCCTCGAGGCGGCTCCGTCTGGCGGCCCAGCGTTCGACCGCGGGTCGGATGACCTCCTCCAGGTGGTCGACCCAGCCACGGCGCGTGGCGAATCGAGGGTCCTGCACCCATCCGGGTTCACCGACCAGCTCGGCGAGTGCGGCGAACTGGTGCTCGCGCCCGACCTGGACCGCGAACCAGCCGTCGGCAGCGCGGAACCCGGTCATGATGAGCTCCGGGTCGTCGCGCAGGCCCATCGACCAGAAGTTCGTCACGATGTCGGACATCGCGATCATCGAGTCGAGCATCGCCACGTCGACGTACTGCCCGACGCCGGTGCGGTCGCGGTGGCGCAACGCCGCCTGGATGCCGATGACCGAGAACAGCGCCGTGCTGATGTCACCGAGTGCGCCGGCCGGGTTGATGCGGGGCGGTTCGTCGCCCTTGCGCATGTACTCGTACAGCCCCGACATGGCCTCGGGCACCATGGCGTACGCGGGCCACGAGCGGTACGGGGAGTCGCCGAGGTTGCCGAAGCCCGACACCGACGCGTAGATCAGCGAGGGGTGACGCTCGAGCATCGCCTGGTGGCCGAGGCCGAGGCGCTCCATCGTGCCGGCCTTGAAGTTCTCCGCCACGACGTCGAACCGCCCGGCAAGCTCGAGGAACAGCTCGCGGCCCCGCTCGTGCTTCAGGTCCAGACCCACCGAGCGCTTGCCGAGGTTGTTGCGCAGGAACGTGGCGCCGACCCGTCGACCCTCGGGGTCCTCCATGGCCGGCAGGGCCCCACGGCCCGACTCACCATGAACGGGGTGCTCGACCTTGACCACCTCGGCGCCCAGCCGTGCGAGCAGCTGGGTGGCGAAGGGAAGGGCCTGCATCTGCTCCGCGGCGAGAATCCGCACGCCGTCGAGGGGTTTGCCGTTGGGGACCGCATCGGGGTTGGTGACCGCTCCGAGTTGCACGTCCGACAGCGTGTCAGATCGCCCCGTGCGTTCCCAATGGGTGCACGGGTTCAGGCCGCCGTGTCGTCCTCGGCGGGAGCACGTGCGGGGCCGACCCCACCCCGCACGGGCAGTCGTCCCGGCATGCTGAACCGGGCGATGACCGCCATGAGGCCGACCACCAGGGCCGACACGAGGAACGCCGCGCTCATCGCGTGGGTCCACGAGATGCGGGCCAGTTCGAGCACCGGAGCGGCGGCCGACCCCGGCGCGGTGGCGATCGCCGAGAGCGCTTCACCGATGGAGCTGCCAGCGGCGTCGACCACGTCGCCGGGCACCGACGCGGGCAACGCCGGGTCCGACAGCGACACGGCCATCTCCGCGCGGTACCGCGCGGTGAGTACCGAACCGAGCACGGCGATGCCGAGGGCGCCGCCCACCTCTCGGGTGACGTCGTTGACCGCCGACGCGACCCCGGCCTTGGACTGCGGCAACGCCGACACGATCGCGGTCGATGCCGGCGCCATCGACAGCCCCATCCCGGTGGCGACGACCACCAGCGCGGCCGCCACGTGGACGTACGGACTCGTCGGGGTGAGCAGCGACATGCCCACGTACCCGACCGTCACCAGGCTCATTCCGCCGACGACCGTCGGTCGGGCACCGAACCGGGCCACGACGAGCGGTGAACGTGGCGTCACCAGGATGAGCGTCAACGCGCTCGGCAGCGTCGACAGACCTGCGACGAGGGGGGAGTACCCCTTCACCTGCTGGAGGAACTGGGTGATCAGGAAGAACATCCCGAACATGCCGAAGAAGATGGCGGTGACGACCGCGGCGCCGGCGCGGAACGCAGGGATCCGGAAGAAGCGTGGATCGAGCATGGGGTCCGGGGTCCGCAGCTCCCACAGGACGAACGCCACACCACCCGCCAGTGCGAGGACGAAGGAGGCGAGCACCAGCAGCGAGGCCCACCCCTGCTCGGGGCCCTCGATGATGCCGAGCAGCAACGCCCCGAGGGCCACGATCGACAGCAGCGCACCGGTGAGGTCGAGTCGACGTCGGTGCGGGTCGCGGCTGGTGGGCACTCGGGTGACGACCAGCGCCATCGCGACCACGACGACGGGGATGTTGATGAAGAACACCGATCCCCACCAGAAGTTGGCGAGCAGCAGACCGCTGAGCGGAGGGCCGAGTGCCGAGCCCGCGCCGGCGAAGCCCGCCCAGGTCGCGATCGCCTTCGGTCGGTCCGCGGGGGCGAACACCGAGGTGACCAGCGAGAGGGTCGCCGGCATCACGAGCGCTGCGCCGGCGCCCATGACCGATCGCATGGCGATCAGCTCTCCGGGGGAGTCGGTGCCCGAGGCTGCGAGCGCGCCGACCCCGAAGACCGCGAGCCCGACGAGCAGTGCTCCCCGGCGACCGAACCGGTCGCCCAGCGCACCGGCCGGGAGCAGGAGTCCGGCGAAGACGATCGCGTAGCTGTCGATGATCCAGAGCAGCTGCGTGGGGGAGGGCCCGAGCTGGTCGACGATGGAGGGGATCGCGACGTTGAGGCTCGACACCGCGATCACGATCACCACCAGACAGAGGCAGCAGATCGCGAGGATCGACCACCGGGCCGGGTGGCCGACCTCCGGGTCCCAGGCGATCGGCTCGGCCGCGTCCTCGATGCTCACCGGCGCACCAACACGGCCCGTCGCGAGGTCAGTCCCAAGGGGGGGATCCGGCCCCGAGCACCTCGCCCGGCAGTCAGGCTCCGTACGGACGGGCGGTCAACACGGACAGGTGGTCAACCGGTGAGGTCGCTGCCCAGTGGCTCGGCGGCGGCCTCGACGGGGCCGCGGAGCAGCAGGTCGCGCGACTCGAGGGTCGTGATGAAGCATTCGGCGGCGTGGAGCTGCTCGGGTGCGGCGCCCCACCCGAGCAGCAGGTCACGGGTGACGCCCAGCGCCAGGAATCGGCCGTTGAGCAAGGCGTCACTCAGTGGCGTGCCGACCGCGCTCACGTTCGACACGAGCATCGTTCCGTTGACCGCACCCGCGAGACGGATCGTGCGGACCAACGCCCGTTGCTCGAGCGGCGCATCGTCGGGCACCGGGCTGAGTGCGCCGGTGCTGCACGCATCTGCGATGAGTGCTGCGACGTCGGCGAGCAGGGCGAGCGAGCGCGGCACGACCTTCGCGGCGTCCTCGGGCGATTCCTCGCGGACCGGCGTGGAGATGAGCGCCTGCAGCAGCTCGAACTCCCGGGGGTACAGCTCGGGGCCGGCGATGAAGAGGTGGGAGAAGGCGACCAGTCGGACCAGGGACGCCACGTCGTCGGGGAGGTCGGCGCGCTCGATCTCCTGGTCCCACTCGCAGCGACTGCGGTCGAGGCTGTCCTGGATCGTGCGGATCGCGTCGCCCTGGAGCTCGACGAGCAGGGCGCTCTTCGAGGAGAAGTAGGTGTAGATGGTGCCGACGGCACAGTCGACCCGGTCGGCGAGCGCCTGCATGGTCAGGCCCTCGATGCCGGACTCCGCCACGAGCTCGGTCGCCGCGGCCATCATCCGCCGATGGCGCGTGGCTCGATTGCGGGCCCGTCGCCCCACTTCGGGTTCGCTCACCGCAACAGTCTTCCATCGGTCGGGCCCGTCGGCGGATCATGCGGATTCTGACGCTGTGTCAGATCCCCCTACACTGCGCCCGCGGGTCGCCGGGGAGCATGCGGCCCCGAGGAGACGAACATGCGAGGGATCATCAGCGCCGCGGCGCACCTGCCCCACTGGCGGCTGTCGCACGCGGCGGTCAGCGGAGTGCTGGGCACCGGCGCCGGACGTGGCAGCCGGACCGTGGCGTCCTACGACGAGGACTCGTTGACGATGGCGGTCGAAGCCGGTCGCCGGGCCCTGCTGGGTGCGCCATCGGCGCCCTCGGCGCTGTGGTTCGCCACGACGTCGCCGACCTACGTCGAGAAGACCAACGCCACGATCGCCCACGCAGCACTGCGCCTGCCCGGCGACGTGCTCGCCGCCGATGCCGGTGCGGGTCTGCGGGGCACCGCAGGAGCACTGCGCAGCGCTCTGGCCTCGACCGATCCTGCGGTGCTGGTGCTGGCCGGCGACGTGCGCACCGGTCCCGCGAAGTCGCCCGACGAGTCGAACGGCGGTGACGCCGGCGCTGCGGTGCTGGTGGGCGACGGCACCACCGGCACCGGACCGGGCGCGGTCATCGCCGAGCACCTCGGCACCGGGTCGGCGACCCGTGAGTTCCTCGACCGCTGGCGGGTTCCGGGTGAGTTGCGCACCCGGGCGTGGGAGGAGCGCTTCGGCGAGCAGCGCTACGCAGCGCTGGCCGCTGAGGCATGGTCGCGCGCGCTGGACGCCGCAGGGGTGGAACCGTCGCAGGTGGCCGCGGTCGCCGTGTCGGCCCCACACCCCCGAGTGGCTGCCGGCTTCACCAAGCGACTCGCCAAGGACGGGGTCGAGTCGATCGACACGCTCGCCTCGACCGTCGGGTTCACCGGTGCGGCCCACCCGGCGGTGCTGCTGGCCTCGTTGCTCGAGACCGCCGAGCCCGGTCAGGTCGTGGCGCTCGCCGCGCTGGCCGATGGGGCCGACGTGTTCCTGTTCCGGGTGACCGACGCCGTGGTCACCCACCGTGAGCGGGTCCGCACCCTCGCCGAGCAGCTCGCCACGGGCGACGACTCCCTGCCGTACGCCACCTACCTGTCGTGGCGGGGCGTGCTGCCCACCCAGCCGCCGAACCGTCCCGAACCCGCTCGCATGTCGGCCTCGGCCGCCGAGCGCCGGCTCGACTGGAAGTACGGCTTCGTCGGTTCGCGTGACCACTCCTCGGGTGCGTTGCACCTGCCGCCCGCCCGGGTCTCGTTCGAGGGCGGTGCGGTCGACGACATGGAACCCGCCCCGATGGCGGACGTGACCGCGACGGTCGCCACCTTCACCGTCGACTCGCTCGCGTACTCACCGTCGCCCCCGGTGGTCTTCGCGGTGTGCGACTTCGAGGGCGGTGGTCGACTCCCGGTGGAGCTCACCGACGTGCGACCCGCCGACGTGTCGATCGGGATGACCGTCGAGATGACCTTCCGTCGGCTCAACACCTCCGACGGCATCGCGAACTACTTCTGGAAGGCCCGCCCGGTGCACGGGGTTGCCCCGGTCATCGACACGACGAGCGGGCACACCACGGCCGAGGGGAACGACTGAGATGGCCAGCCACGGGATCAAGGACCGCGTCGCGATCGTCGGCATGGGGTGCACGCCCTTCAAGGAGCACTGGGACGCGAGTGCGGACGACCTCGCCGTCGACGTGGTGGGTGACACGCTCGACTCCGCCGGGATCGACAAGGACACCGTCGACGCCTGGTGGCTCGGCACCGCGCAGTCGGGCATGTCGGGCATCACGCTCGCCGCGCCGCTCAAGTTGAACGACAAGCCGGTCACCAGGGTCGAGAACTACTGCGCCACCGGCTCCGAGGCGCTGCGCCAGGCGTGTTACGCCGTGGCCTCCGGCGCCTACGACGTCGCCGCGGCGGTCGGTGTCGAGAAGGTCAAGGACTCGGGCTACCAGGGCCTCAACGCGTTCCCGATCCCCACCGACGGCACCCAGCGCACCCTCACCGCGGCGGCCATGTTCTCCCTCGTCGCGCCGGCGTACGCGCAGCGCTACGGCATCGACCCCGCCGAGCTGCGCCGCACCCTTGCCCGCATCGCGTCGAAGAACCACGCCAACGGGGCCCGCAACCCGCGGGCGCAGTTCCGACGTGAGATGTCGGTCGAGCAGATCTGCAAGATGCCCGAGGTGGCCGGGATGCTGTCGGTGTTCGACTGCGCCGGTGTGGCCGACGGGGCCGCCGCCGCCGTGGTCGTGCGTGCCGAGGACGCGTACGACTACACCGACCGGCCGATCTTCGTGAAGGCCCTGTCGATGGTGTCGGGCAACGCGTCCGGACTGCTCGACCCGGAGTACGACTACACCCACTTCCACGAGTGCGAGGCGGCTGCCGCCGACGCCTACGCACAGGCCGGCATCACCGACCCGCGGCGCGAGCTCGCCATGGCCGAGGTGCACGACTGCTTCACCCCGACCGAGCTGGTCCTCATGGAGGACCTCGGGTTCTCCGCACGTGGCGAGGGCTGGCGCGACGTCGAGGCCGGCGCCTTCGACCTGGACGGCGACCTGCCGGTCAACACCGACGGAGGGCTGAAGTCCTTCGGCCACCCGGTCGGTGCGTCGGGCCTGCGGATGCTCTTCGAGTGCTGGCTGCAGCTGCGGGGTGAGGCACCCGAGGACCGCCGGATCGCCACCGCCGACCGTGGCCTGGCGCTGACCCACAACCTCGGGGGCTACCCGGGCGAGATGGTGAGCTTCGTCGGAATCTGGGGTTCCGAACGGGGATGACGCCCCGGGGTTGAGTCCTCAACGACCGACGGGGATTCCGTGCCGACCGCTACCCTCGGCAGGCGCGGTGAGGCCGTGCGCACCGCGGTTCATGGGGGTCGACGTGGCGGACGAGGACGGTGGGGAACAGCAGCTGCCGAGGCGCGAGGCCGTGCTGCAGCTGCTCGACACCATGGTGGCCGACCGGAGTCGACCCTCGAGCGCCGGTGCGGTGGTCGTCGTGGCCATCGACGACCACGCTCGCCTGGTCGCCGAGGATGCCGCCGGGGCGGAACAGGTGCTGTGCGAGGTCGCCCGACGGCTCGACCGTCTCGTCCGCTCGAACGATGTGCTCGGGCGTCTCGACGAGGACCGGTTCGTGATCGTCGCGTCCGGGCTCGCCCCCGAGGTGACCGGGTCGTTGCTCGACCGGATCGCCGGGTCGGTGGCCATGCCGCTCGACTTCGACGACAGCAGCGTGTCGCTCGGTGCGACCGTCGGCGTCGCGTTCCTCGACGGTGCCGACGCCGACGGATCGACGCTGCTGGCTGCTGCCGAACGCGACGTCGAACGAATCCGCGCCCGTCGCGCCTGAACCCGATGCGGAGCGGTTGGGCGTCCAACCGTCCAGCATCGAGTTCACCGGCGGGGCCGGCGACTCACAGCGGTTCGTACCAGTCGAGGTGCGCCTGGCAGCGGGCGATCGGCGCGGCGGCGACGCCGCTCGGCGAGAACTCCGTGACCGCCAGCAGCGACGCATGGCGACGGTCGGGCGGCTCGCTCTGGTCGAGCACGGCGGTGGGGACCCAGTCGAGGACGTGGTCGGCCTCGAGGCTCAGCATGCTGACGCGAACGTCCCGCTCGTCGAGCCGTGCCGCCGCCTGCTGGAGCTGCTCGGCGAGACGCCGCCGCTGGTCGCGGGACAGGTACGCGAGCACCCACGACGACAGCAGCACGAGGTGGGTTCCGTCGGCCACTTCGTCGAGCAGCGGGTCGAGGTCGTCGAGCAGATCGCCCCGGTGCACCGTCGGCGGGTGCGTCCGTGCCAGTTCGATCGCAGCGGTGAGGCGCTCGGCACGCGCCCGGCGTTCCGGCCACACACACGCTCGCAACCACGCAACGGACGCGGGGTCGTGGAGGTCGACCGGGTCCCGATCGACGCCCCATGCCGCCTCGATGGGCGGCATCGAACCGCTGGGTGGCTGCCACGTCGCATCGTGCACCCGTGTGCCCAGCCGGACCGGCGCGTCCGCCCGCCCGAGCTGGTGGCACGCGCCGTCGCCGGTGCGCACCTCGACCGAGTGGTCCCCGAGGGCGAGGTTCAGGCCAGCGGCCGCACCGAGCTCGACGAGGGTCACCGGACGGTCGGACCCGCCGGCGAGCTCGCGCAGCGCCAGGTGCCACCCCACCGCACGGTTGACCTCGTTCGTCTGCACCGTCCGGACGCGGACGAGCTCGGCCACCGAGGCCCCGTGCTCCTCGAGCGTGGCCGCCAGCGCAGCCGAGAGGTCGTCGTCGGGTGGGTCGCTGCCGGTCACGGTCGGGTACCAGCGAGCGAGCGGTGTCGAGGGGTGTTCGAGCACGGTGTGGTGCAGCGCCGCGAGGACGAGGACCGGCAGGCGCTGACCGGTCGGTGCCTCGAGCAACAGTCGATGCGCCGGGGTCGATGCGATCGTCCGACACAGCCGGGCGTACATCGGCATGGTCCCACCCTCGGCCTCGGCGAAGGTCTCGAAGGCGGCAGCGGCCTGTTCGGCGGTCGCGACTCGGGTCATGGGCCCCCTCGGGTGCGTCCGCGCCACCGTACCGCCCACCTGTCGACACGCGGTCCCTCCGCTAATCTGACGCCCCGTCAGACCGAGGCGCCGCCGGGCGCCGGTCAGGGGGCGACGTGGCGGCCATCATCGAGCCGGGGCAGGTGGTCTGGGGGCTGCAGCTGCCGGTGCAGTCCCAGAGCACGAACTTCGTCCAGCCGTGGGAGGCATCGGCAGGCCCCGCCGAGCTCGCGACGATCGCGCAGGCGGCCGACCGCGCCGGCGCGTACTACGTAGCGGTGTGTGACCACGTCGCAGTGCCCCGGCCGGCCGACGAGGCCATGTCGACGGTCTGGTACGACACCGTCGCGACGCTCGGCTGGCTGGCCGCACGGACCGAACGGGTCCATCTGCTGAGCCACGTCTACGTGCTGGCGTACCGGCACCCGTTGGCGGTCGCCAAGGCGTTCATGACCCTCGACCACCTGAGCGCCGGGCGGGCGATCCTCGGAGCCGGGGCCGGCCACCTCCGGTCCGAGTTCGACCTGCTCGAGGTCGACTTCGCCGGTCGTGGCGGTGCCGTCGAATCGGCGATCGGGCCGATCCGCGCCGCGTTCGCCGAGGAGTACCCGACGGTGGGGGGCCCGGGCGCCGAGGTCGGCGTCGGCATGGCCCCGCGCCCGGCACGCCCCGGCGGTCCCCCGATCTGGATCGGGGGGTCCTCCCGTGCCGCGATCCGGCGTGCGGCGTTGCTGGGAGACGGGTGGCTGCCGCAGGGCCCACCGAAGATGGGGACCTCGGCGGCGATCGAGCTGATCCGGTCGCTGCGCGCCGAGGCGGGCCTGCCCGAGGCGTTCGACCTGGGGGTCACCGCGGGGCCGGTCTACGTCGGCGATCCCGGCTTCGACGTCGAGCCGTACTGCCGCACCGGGTCGCCCGACGAGATCGCGGCCGGCCTGCGGAAGTTCCCGCCGAAGGGGATCAACCAGCTCCAGCTGGGGTTCCGCGGACGCGACGCCGCCGAGGTGGCCGACCAGCTCGAGCGATTCGGCGCCGAGGTCGCCCCGCTGCTGCAGGGCTGACGGTCACCACCCGAACTGGCCGTCTCCACCCGGACTGACCCTCACCGCTCGAACTGGTCGCGACGAGCGTCGTCGTGGCGCGCCTGATCGCAACCAGTTCGAGCGAAGGGGTGGCTGGATCAGACGAGGAGCTCCTCGACGGCGTCCGCCACCTCATCGAGGTCGACCGCCGGTTCGTCGAAACGCCGGATCTCACGGAAGGTGCGGTCCCGACCTGCGTCGTCGACGAACCACGTGTGGAGCCGACGGGCGACCGACTCGGCGAGCACGTCGGGCATGCCGTCGAACGTCGGTGCGTCCGGCGGTGCCACCTGCACCAGACGGGCCAGGTCGTAGAGGTCTGACGCACGCTTCTCCGGCTTGGTCGACACCCGCAACGGGATCGTCGACGCCTTCATCGCCACCAGTCCCGAGGTGGTCGCGATCGACCGTGCAGGCGCTGTTGCGAGCCGGTCGCCAGTGAGCTCGTCGACCGCGGTCACGTCGACCTCGGTGGCGCCGTCGTGGGCCCAGGTGTGGGCGACGACGTTCAGCTCCAGGTCGCTGAGCGGCTCACCGTCACCGCCGATCGAGGCGAGCAGCTCGTCCGCCGGGACGGGTGCGACGTCGATCACGTCGAGGTCGACCTGGCCCTCGAAGCGGTACTGGCCACCACCGGTGGAGGTCATCGCGACGTGCGCCAGTCTTGGGTGCAGTCCGCTCAGGTCGCGTGCGACTGCATCGAGGTCGACCGTCGTGCGGTGCGGTGAGCCGACCCGGCACATGACCGCCAGCCCGCCGATGAGTCGGAGCTCGCTGGGCAGGGTGCCGAGCAGCTCGACCTCGCGGTGCGTGGTGCCACCGCGGCGACCCGACAGGACCACGGTGGTCATGTCGGCCGCTCCGCCGGGTCGGGGACGATGCCCCAGTCCTCGACGATCTCGTGGCCACGTGCGGGATCCGCGGCGAGTCGCACCGCGCACACCATCGGGTGGGCCACGGCCCACGGGTGCGCGTCGTCGGGCGGGTGGGCGTCGTTGAGCGGGAGCCACTCCACCGGTGCACGTCGCACCCAGCAACGGGTCGGTTCGTCGCGGTCGACCAGCGAGCGGACCCGCCGCAGCGCCGCGGGTGACCGTACGTAGCAGCGCGACGGCAGTTCGCCGGCAGCGGCGATGCGCGCGCCGCCGAGGGTGGCGGCTCGTTCGTCGACGCGAACGAGTGCGTCGGTGTCGCCCAGACGTGCCGCCACCTCGTCGATCGACGCAGCGACTCCGGTCCAGTCCTCGTCGGGCCAGTTCGCCGCGGTCTCCCAGAACAGTTCCGGCAGCAGTGGCAGGTGGGTGCGGGGACCCACCAGCCCCTCGGTGGCGAACCGGCCGATGAGCTCGTGGGTCGCGCCGACGCTGCGGCCGATCTCCGGAGCGACCCGACGGGCGGTGACGGGACGGTCCGGGTGGACGAGGGAGTGCAGCGCCACCTCGAGCCCGACGGTGGTCCAGGGGTTGCCGCCGCGCGGGTCGGCGCCGTCCACCTCGAGGTCGGTCTCGATCCGGAGGCCCGGTGCCCACAGACGCAGGTGCCCCCGACGGTCGAGCCATCCCCACCCCGCCGCACGCAGGACGTCGCGGCCGGCGTCGCTGATCCGGTCGGCCACGACGATCACCGGGGCGCGCCCCCCGGCATCGCCCAGCATCGCGGAGAGGTCCGCAGGAGTGGGGTGGGCCCGGGTGGTCAGGAACGGGACCTGGCGGGTGCCGTCGACGGCGATCGCGTCGCCGTCCGCACGGGCGTCGAGGCCGAGGGCGGTCAACGCCTCGACCACCTCGCCGAGCAACTCGGCGTGTTCACGGGTACCTGCCGTCACGAACACCGAACGCAACCCTACCTGGAGGCACCGTGAATCGCAACGCTCGCCGTACTCGCCGTCACGAACACCGAACCCGCGGCCCCGTCCACGCCCGACCGTCGAGATCCGGCTGCCCTCGGGCGTCCCGGCGCGTCACCAAGTCAGATCTCGGGGGGAGATGGGGGACGAACCAGCGTCGGGCCACGTCGCCGGACACTCTGTGCCGTCGGGAAGCGGAGAAGTACGATCATCACATGGCCGAGCAGGACGCACCCCAGGCGCACCAGATCCTCGACTCCGACGGTGAGCCCTCCAGCGACCGCCCGTGGATCATCCGGACCTACTCGGGTCATTCGAGCCCGAAGGCGTCGAACGAGCTGTACCGATCCAACCTGGCCAAGGGCCAGACGGGGCTCTCGATCGCGTTCGACCTGCCCACGCAGTGCGGGTACGACTCCGACGACGCGATCGCACGGCCCGAGATCGGCAAGGTCGGTGTGCCGATCAACTCCCTCGACGACATGCACCTGCTCTTCGACGAGATCCCCGTCGAGCAGATGAACACGTCGATGACGATCAACGGCACCGCGATGTGGTTGCTCGCCCTCTACGTCGGTGTCGCCCGCGAGCGAGGCGTCGAGCTGTCCGAGCTGCAGGGCACCACACAGAACGACCTGATCAAGGAGTACCTCGCTCGCGGCACCTACATCTACCCGCCCGAGCACAGCCTTCGGCTGATCGCCGAGATGTACGAGTTCTGCCTCGACGAGATCCCGAAGTGGAACGCCTCGAACATCTGCTCGTACCACCTGCAGGAGGCCGGCGCGACGCCCACCCAGGAGCTCGCGTTCGCGCTCGCCAACGCCATCTCGTTGCTCGACCTGATCAAGGAGCGGGGTGAGTTCACCGACGAGCAGTTCGAGCGGGCGGTCGGTCGCATCAGCTTCTTCGTCAACGCGGGCATCCGCTTCGTCGAGGAGATGTGCAAGATGCGCGCCTTCGGCGAGCTGTGGGACGAGTACACCCGCGAACGGTTCGGCGTGGAGAATGAGAAGTACCGCCGGTTCCGTTACGGGGTGCAGGTGAACTCGCTCGGACTGACCGAGGCCCAGCCCGAGAACAACGCGTGGCGGATCCTCATCGAGACCCTCGGCGTCACCCTCAGTCGCGACGCACGGGCCCGAGCGGTGCAGTTGCCGGCGTGGAACGAGGCGTTGTCGTTGCCCCGGCCGTGGGACCAGCAGTGGTCGCTGCGCTTCCAGCAGATCCTCGCATTCGAGACCGACCTGCTCGAGTACCCGGACCTGTTCGAAGGGTCGGTGGTCGTGCGCTCCAAGGTCGACGAGCTCAAGCGCGACGCCCGCGAGGAGATCGACCGCATCCTCGGCATGGGCGGGGTCATCCCCGCCATCGAGTCCGGCTACATGAAGTCCGCGCTGGTTCGCTCCATGTCGGAGCGCATCGCGGCGATCAACACCGGCGACCAGATCGTCGTCGGTCTCAACAGGTGGACCGAGGGCCTGCCGTCGCCGCTGCTCGGTGGCGAGGACGGCGGCATCTTCACGCTCGACGAGTCCGCCGCACGCGACGCGATCGCGAGCGTCGAGCGGACCCGTGCCGAACGTGACCCCGAGCGGGCGGCAGCCGCCGTCGAAGCACTCAAGGCCGCTGCACGTGATGGCTCCTCGATGATGGAGCCGTCGATCGAGTGCGCACTCGCCCGGGTGACCACCGGCGAATGGGCGGGGGCGCTTCGCGAGGTGTTCGGCGAGTACCGGCCCGCCACCGGCGTCGATGGCCAGCAGCTCTCACTCGCCGGCGACCGTGTCGACGCGCTGCGCGAGCGCATTGGCCGTCTCGCCGACCAGCTGGGCCACCGCCCCCGCATCGTCGTCGGCAAGCCGGGGCTGGACGGCCATTCGAACGGCGCCGAGGTCATCGCCGTGTCGGCCCGCCACGTCGGCTTCGACGTGATCTACTCCGGTATCCGTCTCAGCCCCGACGAGATCGTGCTGTCAGCGGTCGAGGAGGACGCGGACGTCATCGGTGCCTCGGTGCTGAGCGGCTCGCACCTCGAGCTGGCTGAACAGCTCTTCGAACAGCTCGCCGCACACGGCGCCAGCGACCGCATCGATGTGGTCGTCGGCGGGATCATCCCGCCCGGTGACGTCGAGAAGCTGCGCGGCATGGGGGTGCAGCGGGTGTTCACGCCGTCGGACTACGAGCTGATCGACATCATGGAGTCGATCGTCGACCTGGTCGAGGCGCGCGTCGAGGGCGCCGTCGCCTCGTGACGAACCGTCCCGCAGCTCCGTGAGCGATACGACTGACGAGCTCGTCGAACGGGCGCGCTCGCTCGACAAGGGGTCGGTCGCGCGGCTGATCAGCCGGTTCGAGGACCGACGGCCCCACATGGCCGAACATCGCGCCGAGGTGCTGGCGGCGCTCGACGGTGCTGGTGTCGCGCCGACCGGGACGATCATCGGCGTGACGGGCACGCCCGGGTCGGGCAAGTCGACGCTGCTGTCGCGGCTCACCGTCGACCTGTTGAGCGATGACGACTCGCGGTCGATCGCCGTCCTGGCGGTCGACCCGTCGAGCCAGGTGTCGGGCGGCGCGTTGCTCGGCGACCGGACACGGATGCGGTACCTGCCCGACGAGCGCCGCTTGTTCTTCCGCAGCCAGGCGTCGGAGTCCGACCTCGGCGGTCTGGGGCCGTCGACCTTCCAGGTCTGCCGGCTGCTCACCCGGCTGTTCGACTGCGTGATGATCGAGACGGTCGGCATCGGTCAGAGCGAGGCCGACATCCGCCACCTTGCGGACCGGGTCTACCTGGTGCTCCAGCCGCTCGGTGGCGACGAGGTGCAGTTCCTCAAGGCGGGCATCATCGAGGTGCCCGACGCGTTCATCCTCAACAAGTGCGACGAGCCCTCGTCGTCCGCGAGCTACCACCAGCTGCGGGCGTCGATGTGGCTGGCCCGGCCCTTCGACGAGGAGGCACCGCCGATCTTCCGAACCAGCGCGCTGACCGGCGAGGGGCTTGACGAGCTCGAGGCCGACCTCATCGCCCGGATCGACACGATCGGCGGCGCGGGTCTACGTGAGCGGGAGCCGTACTTCTTCGGGCGATGGGTCGACGACGAATGGGGTCGCCACGGGGTCGGCGTGCTGCGCGAGCGGTTCGGTGGTGCCGAACGGTTCCTCGCCGACCACGGCGGCTACGAAACCGCCCAGGCGGCGTTCGCCGACGAGGTGCTGCGGCAACCCTGAGCCCGTCGGCGCTGGTCGGTACGCTGACGCCGTGCCCAGTCGTGACACGACCGCCGAGGCGTACGAGGTGCAGCGTGCAGCGATCCGCGCCATGCCACCGGCCGACCGGATCCGGTTGGTGCTCGACCTGTGCGACGACGTCCGCCAGATCACCCTCGACGGCATCCGCTCGCGACATCCCGACGCAACGGAGGACGAGCTGGTCGCACTGCTCGTCGACCACTGGCACGGCCCGGATTCGGGTGATCAGGTCCGACGCGCGCTCGGCCGAGCTCGGAGCTGACCTGTGGGTCTCTTCGACACGCTCGCGCAGGTGATCACGTCGCTCGACGAGGCGTCGATTCCCCACATGGTCGCCGGATCCATCGCCAGCGCACACCACGGCGAGGCCCGATCCACGCAGGACATCGACATCGTCATCGACCCGGACGTCGACCGGATGGGCATGCTGCTCGCCCGACTCCGCTCGTCGGGCTTGTACGTCGGTGACGGAATCGCTGCGCTGACCGATCGGTCCCAGTTCAACGTGATCGACACCTCCAGCGGTTGGAAGGTGGACCTGATCATCCGAAAGGACCGACCGTTCTCGCTCGAGGAGTTCCGTCGGCGACAACCGACGGCGATCGGTGCGGTAGTCGTCCATCTGGTGTCGCCCGAGGACAGCATCTTGTCGAAGCTCGAGTGGGGCGCAGCCTCAGGGTCCGAGCGGCAGTTCGCGGACGCTGCGGCGATTGTCGCAGTTCGTGGTGAGGAGTTGGACTGGGCCTATCTGGCCCGATGGGCGGTGGAGCTGGGCGTCGCCGAGCAGGTCGACCGGCTCCGGCCGACGCCGAAGTGCTGACGCTCCATCACGGCGATCGAGGACGTCCGGACCCGGGCAGCTGATCGCGCTGTCGTACCCCCTCGGTAGGGTGCGAACTGATGTTCGACACGAACGAGATGACCGAACCCGACGGGCCCGCAGCCGCAGGCGCAGCCGCCGCGTCCGCGGTGCTGGGCACGGTGGCGTCGATCCCCGCTGGGGTGTTGTCCGACGACGAGTTGGCTGCTGCGACGTTGGAGCTGGAAGCGGCGCGTCGGTACTTGGATGCGGCGGAGTTGGCGTGTCTGGGCGAGTTGGATCGCCGCGGGTCGACCGAGGTGGCGTTCGGTCAGAAGACTGTGGCGTGGTTGGCCCATGAGGCGAAGCTGCCGCGTGCGGTCGCCGGTGCGCGGGTGCGGACCGCCCGCAAGACCGCCTCGGGTGGTGACCTCGAGCCGGTTGGTGACGCCCTGCGCGACGGCGTGATCGGGTTCGATCACGCCAAGGTGCTCGCCGGTGCCGTCAACGCCCGCAACGTCGACGACCTCGTCGGGGTGACCGGCGAGTTGTGCGACGCCGCGGCGGTCACGACGTTCGAACGCTGGTCCACCGAAGTCCGCGGCCTCGCCGACCTGTTGGACGCCGATGGGGGCCACGACCCGAAAGGTGACCTGCCCGACCCCAGGTTGTCGGTCAACCGGGTCGGTGACGTCACCATGGTGAACGGACAGTTGGTCGGTGACGGCGCCCAGTCCACCCAAGCAGCGCTCGACGCGGTCGCGGACGAGCTGTTCCGCAGCTACACCCGCGACAAGAACCTCACCGGTCAACCGGTGCCGCCACGCTCACGACTGCTCGCCGAAGCGCTCGTCGAATTGTGCCGCCGCGGCCTCGCCACCGACGTGAACTCCTCGAAGCCGCCGCAAACGGATGCGACGGTGGTCATCAACGCCGTCGAACCCGACCGGGTCACCGACACCAACGGCGTCGAACTCCTCGACGCCGGCGTGTTGTTGTGCGACGCGTTGTTGCATCCGATCATCACCAGCTTCACGGCGTTGCCGCTGTCGATCGGACGCACCCAGCACCTCGCGAAACCCCACCAGGTGCGGGCGGTGAACCTGCGCGACGGCGGCTGTGTGTTTCCCGGATGTGCCTGCCCGCCAGAGTGGACCGACACCCACCACGCCGACGAATGGGCCAACGGCGGCACCACCGACGTCGCCCGCATGTGCGGACTCTGCAGGTTCCACCACCGCCTCGCCCACCACCCCCACTGGACCCTGCGCCTCGACGACGACGGCTGGACCCGCTGGACCCGCCCCGACGGCCACACCTTCTGGGGCCAACAACACCAACGCCAACGCAGCGGCCCCATACC
>SKRR01000038.1 GCA_007118345.1 Microthrixaceae bacterium
CGACGCCTGGCGCGACAAGTACAAGAACCCGTTCCGCGACCTCCAGGACGGTGGCCGGGTCCGCAACTGGGACGACGAACGACGCATCGGCGACCTCGAACAGGACGGCATCGTCGGCGAGGTCGTCTTCCCGAACACCGTGCCGCCGTTCTTCCCCAGCTTCGTGCTGTTCGCCCGCCCCCCGAAGCCCCACCAGTACGAGCACCGCCTGGCCGGCATCCGCGCCCACAACCGATGGATGGCCGACTTCTGTGCGCGCCACCCTGAGCGTCGCGCTGGCATCGGCCAGGTGTTCCTCAACGACGTCGACGACGCCATCGAGGACGTCCGCTGGATCAAGGACAACGGCCTGCGCGGCGGGATCCTGATCTCCGCGGTCCCGCCCGACGTCGACTACCTGCCCCCGCTCTACGACCCGCGCTACGACCCGCTGTGGGCGGTGTGCGAGGAGCTCGAGGTGCCGGTCAACTCACACGGTGGCACCGGCCTGCCGGACTACGGCCCCTACCCCACCGCCGCGCTGTTGTTCATCAGCGAGGTGCAGTTCTACTCGCAGCGGCCGTTCGTGCAGCTGCTGCTGTCAGGGGTGTTCGAACGGTTCCCGAACCTGAAGTTCGTGATGACCGAGATGGGCTGCTCGTGGCTGCCGCCGCTGCTCGGCCAGATGGACCGCATCCTCGGCCAGATCCGTGACACCGGCCGTGTGGGCGAGCTGCGCTTCGAGCCCGAGCACGTGCTGCCGTTGAGCGCGACCGACTACTTCCGCCGCAACTGCTGGATCGGCGCCAGCCAGCCGGGGCCCGACGACGCCGCGGTGCGCGAGCAGGTCGGCATCGAACGGTTCATGTGGGGCGGCGACTACCCCCACAACGAGGGCACCTGGCCCCACACCCGCGAGGCGTTGCGGCAACGGTTCCACGACGTGCCCGCCGAGGAGATGCGCCTGATGCTCGCCGCCAACGCCGCCGAGCTGTACGGCTTCGACCTGGACGCGCTCGCGCCGCTCGCCGCCGAGGTGGGCCCGACGGTCGCCGAGCTGCACGAGCCACTCACCGAGCTGCCCGAGAACCCCGCCGAGGCACTCCTGCGCTGATCCCGCGTCACCCGGCCCCACCCGGCCCGTTCTGTCCCGCAGTTCCTGCTCATCAGCCCCGAATCTGCGGGACGAAACCGCGATCAGGCGCTGGCGAGGGTGGTGATGTCGTAGATGCCCGCGACGATCAGCAGCACGAAGATGCCGCCACCGACCGCGGCGTAGGGCCAGCGCCACTTGTGGTCCGCGGCGAAGAAGCGCCGCATCGAGAACCAGATGGCGACCATCGACACCGCGCCGAGCACCAGGCCGAGGATCGGCCCGACGGTGCCCGACAGGTTGATCACCGGACCGAGCAGCGGCAGGAACACGTAGGTGATCAGGCAGCGGACCGCCGAGATCGCGATCGACTTCCCGAACACACTCTCGGAGCCGAAGATGCTCTCCTTCGGGGCGTCGGTGGGGAGCAGCAACAGGCGCCGCATGACCCGGTCTGCCGAGGTGCGTTCCTCGGTGGGGGTCGCGGGCTCGGTCTCGGGCTGCGTCGCGACGGCGGGTTCAGCGGGGGTGGGCACGGCCGACATCCCGGCCAACGCTAGGCACCCGGAGCCGCGGCTGCACAATCACCGGCGCGCGTCACGGTCAACCAGCCCGAGCGGATCCTCAGCGACCTGGTTGCGCCACGCCCGCCTAGGGTTCCGGGCCGAACGACGACGGAGGTGGCGATGGACCTGGAGCTCGACGGCAGCGTCGTGATCGTGACCGGCGGCTCCGACGGGCTGGGGGCGGCGCTCGCCGAGCGGCTGGTGACCGAGGGGGCATCCGTTGCCATCTGCGCCCGGGGCGCCGAACGGCTCGAGGCCACCGCCGCGCACCTGACGTTGCTGGGTGGCGACGTGCTCGCCGTGCCCGCCGACGTCACCGAGCCCGCAGCGGTCGAGGACCTGGTCGCCAGGGTCGAGCAACGGTGGGGGCGCTGCGATGCCGTGGTGAACAACGCCGGTACTGCGGCGGCGTCGCGGTTCGAGAAGATCACCGACGAGCAGTGGCACGACGACCTCGACCTGAAGCTGTTGGGCGCGACCCGCACCACACGCGCCGCGCTGCCGTTGCTGCGCCGGCACGGCGGCGCAGTGCTGAACGTGCTCGCCATCGCGGGCAAGGCCCCGACCGGGGGCTCGATGCCCTCGTCGGTGTCACGCGCCGCCGGGTTGGCGATGACCAAGGCGCTCGCCGGTGAGCTGGCCGGCGACGCCGTGCGCGTCAACGCGCTGCTGGTCGGACTGATCGAGAGCGGCCAGTGGCGACGGCGGGCGGAATCGCGGGGCGTCCCGGTCCAACAGCTCCACGACGAGCTGGTCGAGCTCGCCGGGGTCCCCCTCGGTCGGTTCGGCCGCTCCGAGGAGTTCGCCGACCTGGCTGCGTTCCTCGTCTCGCCGCGCGCCGCGTACGTGACGGGCACGGCGATCAACCTCGACGGTGGCCTCTCCCCCGTCACCTGACCCCACACGACGAACTGGGCGCGATGCGGCACGTGATCACGTGCTGCATCGCGCCCGGAACGAGAACGAAGGCGGGGTGCTCAGACCTCGAGCTTGGAGGTGTCGACGCGGACACCGGGGCCCATCGTCGACGAGAGCACGATCTTCTTCAGGTACCGGCCCTTGGAGGACGACGGCTTGACCTTGACCAGCTCGTCGATCACGGCGTCGAAGTTCCGCTCGAGCGCGTCGGCGTCGAAGCTGGCCCTGCCGATCAGCACGTGGACGTTGCCGAACTTGTCGGTGCGGTACTCGACCTTTCCGCCCTTGAACTCGCCGACGGCCTTGGCCGGGTCGGGCGTGACGGTGCCGGTCTTGGGGTTGGGCATCAGGCCACGGGGGCCGAGCACCCGGCCGAGCTTGCCGACGACGGGCATCATGTCGGGTGTCGCGATCGTGACGTCGAAGTCGAGCATGCCGCCCTCGATCTGGGCCGCGAGGTCGTCGGCACCCACGAACTCGGCGCCGGCCGCGGACGCCGCGGTGGCGGCATCACCCTGGGCGAACACGGCGACGCGGACGTCCTTGCCGGTCCCGGCGGGCAGCGCCACGGTGCCACGCACCATCTGGTCGGCCTTGCGGGGGTCGACGCCGAGGCGGATCGCCGCGTCGACGGACTCGTCGAACTCCTTGGTCGCCAGCGTCTTCACGATGGCGAGCGCCTCTCCGGCGCTGTGGTGGCGGTCCCGGTCGAACCGTTTGGTCGCGTCGTTGTACTTCTTGCCGGCCATGTCGAACTCCCTGTCAGGGTCTCCCTCGTGATGATCGGCGTGCCGGGGGCGAGGTCCTCCCCACGGGGCCGTGTGTCCGACGGCCGCCGAGTGCGACGACCGGGAACGGTTGGGGCTGGGTCAGCCCTCGACCTTGATGCCCATCGAGCGGGCGGTGCCGGCGATCTGGAGCTTCGCTGCGGCGAGGTCGTCGGTGTTGAGGTCGGGCAGCTTGGTCTGTGCGATCTCGGCGAGCTGGGCGTCGGTGATCGTCGCGACCGTGTCGCGGCCCGGGTGCTCGGCACCCTTGTTCACGCCGACGGCCTCACGGATCAGCACCGGCGCCGGGGGCGTCTTGGTGACGAAGCTGAACGTGCGGTCCTCGTAGATCGAGATCTCGACCGGGATGATGGTGCCGCGCTGGTCCTCGGTTCGGGCGTTGTAGTCCTTGCAGAAGTCCATGATCGCCACACCGTGCGGTCCGAGCGCGGTGCCGACCGGCGGTGCAGGCGACGCCTGACCGGCGGGGATCTGGATCTTGACGAGTGCGACGACCTTCTTCTTGGCCATGGTTCACTTCCTGGAGCGTTCGGGTCCGACGGGGGTGCGCGGCGGCGCAACGGGACCCGGGAGGACGGACAAGTGTGCCGTACGGGTCAACCGACGGGCAACCCGGGGGTCGGGGTCAGAGCTTGGCGACCTGGGAGAACTCGAGTTCGACGGGGGTCTCGCGGCCGAAGATGTTCACCAGGACCTTCATCTTCATGTGGTCCTCGTTGATCTCGACGATCTCGCCGGAGAAGTCGGCGAACGGCCCCTCCTTGACCCGCACCGACTCGCCCATCTCCCACTCGAGCCTCGGGCGCACCCGCTTCGGTGCGGCGTCATCGGTGGCGGCGTCGGGCACGACGATGAAGCTCTCGACGTCCTTGCGCTTCAGCGGCGACGGCTTGTTGGCGGCGCCCACGAACCCGGTCACCCCTGGGGTGTTGCGGATCACGTACCAGCTGTCGTCGTCGAGGCTGCAGCGGATCAGCAGGTAACCGGGGAACATCTTCTTGTTCGCCACGACCTTCTTGCCCTGCTTGAACTCCGTCACCTCCTCCATGGGGATGACGATCTCGTGGATCTTGCCTTCCATGCCCATGGACTTGGTGCGGGCCTCGATGTTCTGGCGCACCTTGTTCTCGTACCCCGACTGGGTGTGCAGCACGTACCACTTGCCCGGACGGTCGTACGGTGAGATGACCGGCGGGGGGCCCTCCTCGAGCAGCTCCTCGACGTCGACCGCGTCGGGGGTGGTGGCGCCGATCGCCTCGGCGGCGTCGCGGCTCTCGTCGAGCGCCTCGGCGGCAGCCTCTTCGGCGAGCACCTCTCGGACCTCCTCGAGCTCGGCACCACCACGGGCAGCGACCTCACCGGCCAGCGCGTTCGCGATCACCTCGGGCGACGGCCCCGAGGGGCCCTCGGCTGCGGCGGCCGTCTCGTCGGTCGCGGTGTCGTCGGTCGCGGTGTCGTCGGTCGCGGTGTCGTCGGTCGCGGTGTCGTCGGTCGCGGTGTCGTCGGTGGTGGGGTCACTCATCGGGATCTCGAATCAGTGGTCGTCGGGGGACAGGTCGTTCGGTCGCGCTCGGGGCAGGGCACGTGGAGGTCGGTCAGAGCGGCAACGCGCCGAGCACACCGACCACCATCGCTTCGGCGGCCGGGTCGCTGATGAACCGGAACGCCCGCTCGAACAGGTAGTCGAGCGCGAACACGAAGAACGTGAAGATCACCAGTGCCACCGCCACGATGATCGAGTAGCGCCGGACCTCCTCGCGGGTCGGCCAGTTGACCTTCTTGAGCTCGGAGCGGACCTCGCGGACGAACTCGGCGGGCTTGGTGCGCTCGCGCTTGAGCTGCTTGGTGGGCGGCTTGCGGTCACGCGTCGCCTGCGAGCCGTCGGCGTTGACCTGGCCGGCCTTCTGCGCCGCTCGCTTCTGCTCTCGGTTCATCGACACGTTCGGGGTCCTCTTCTCCAACCAGGGGACTGAGTGGGATGTCCGACGCCGCCCACTCTCGCGGTGCGGATCGGTTCCAGCAGGGCAGGTGGGGCTCGAACCCACAACCGCCGGTTTTGGAGACCGGTGCGCTAGCCAATTGCGCCACTGCCCTTCGAACATCGAGGTCCCCGCTCCGCCGCACGCGCCGGATCAAGGGACACCGGGTCCGCACCGCAGGTTAGACGGTGTCACCGCCGATGGCCACGCGACCGTGCCCCACTTCCCCGGCAACGACGAGGTGTGACGGCGCGGTCGCGGTCCGCCTCCGCACGCCACCGGCAACACGAACACCTGCACGCCTTCGTCAGCGCAGATCGATGACCTCGCACCGACCGGACCACCGGAGCACGCCGATACCGAGGTAGCCGCCGCGAATCAGCCCGCGAGCCCGAACGCCAACCCCGCGATCGCCACGACCGACACCAGCAGGGACACCACCAACGCCCGGGTCTGCGAGGTGATCGCCTCACGCAGCCCACGCTCGAAGGTCGCGGTCAGCCGGTGCTCCATGGCCTCGGATCGCCCTATCCA
>SKRR01000116.1 GCA_007118345.1 Microthrixaceae bacterium
ACGAGCGTGGCCGCGCCGTCGCGTGCGGGTGATCTCCGGGTCGGCCCGCGGTCGACGTCTCGAGTCGCCACGTGGCACGTCGGTGCGTCCCACCTCGGACCGGGTGCGCGAAGCGGTCTTCAACTCGCTCGGGTCGCTCGATCTGGTCAGGGGCGCTCGGGTGCTCGACCCGTTCGCCGGTTCGGGCGCACTGGGCATCGAGGCGCTGTCGCGGGGCGCCGCCCATGCGGTGTTCATCGACCGGGACCCCGATGCACTGCGGGTGGTGCGGACCAACCTCGAGCTCACCGGGCTGTCGGATCGCGCCACGGTGCGACGAGGCGACGCGCTCGCATCGGTGGACCGGGAGGACCGGGTCGACCTGGTGCTGGCGGACCCGCCCTACGGCTTCGACGACTGGCCGGCGCTGTTGGGTCGCCTGGTCGATGCAGTGGTCGTGATGGAATCCGACAGGACGATCCAGGTGCCACCCGACTGGGAGGTGCTGAGGGAGCGTCGCTACGGCAGTACGGTGGTGACGATCGCTCGTTGCACGGACCGTGACGATCACGGCCGACCGACTCCGGAGGACCGTTCGTGACGGTGGTGTTGTACCCAGGATCGTTCGACCCGATCCACAACGGTCACGTCGAGATCGTCGAGACGGCGTCCCGGCTGTTCGACCGCGTCGTCGTCGCCGCCATGCGCAACCCGCAGAAGGGTGAGCCACTGTTCAGCCTCGACCAGCGCCAGGAGCTCATCGAGGATTCGCTCGCCCACCTCGACAACGTCGAGGTCACGATGTTCTCCTCGCTGGTGGTCGACCTCGCACGCGACGTCGGCGCCGACATGATCGTCCGCGGGCTGCGTGCGGTGTCCGACTTCGAGTCGGAGTTGCAGATGGCCCAGATGAACAAGTCGATCTCCGGGGTGGACACCTTGTTCATGACCCCGGCCTCGCGGAACTCGTTCCTGGCGTCCAAACTGATCCGAGAGGTGGCACGATTCGGTGGTGACGTCACCTCGATGGTGCCGGCGCCGGTCGCGAACCGCCTCAAGGACAAGTTCGGCTGACGCCCGGTCCGCCCGGATCGCCCACCTGCGGCCGGTGCCCGGTCAGAATCACCTCATCACGCGCGACGCTGCGTCGCGCCGAGTCGATGGAGCAAGCACATGAGCCCCCGAGCCTTCGACGATCTCGACGACGACCGCCCGCCACCGGGCGCGCCCTCGGGCCGTCGAACGGTCGACCAGCAGTACCGGGCCCCCGAGGCAGAGGCGATCCTGCGTCGGGTGATCGACATCATCGAGAGCTCGCCGGGGATGCCGATGTCGGCCTCGGTGAGGGTCAACAAGGAGGAGGTGCTCGAGCTGCTCGACGACGCCGTGTCCCGTCTCCCTGAGGAGCTCCGGTCGGCACGGTGGCTGCTCAAGGAGCGCGAGGAGTACCTCGCCCGTTCGCGCAGCGACGGTGAGCAGCTCATCGCAGAGGCGAAGTCCCGAGTCGCCCACATGGTCCAGCGCACGGAGGTCGTCAAGGCGGCCGAGCTGCGCGCCGCCCAGATCATCGAGGAGGCCGAGGCGGCGTCGCGGCGGATGCGCCGCGAGACCGAGGACTTCTGCGACCAGAAGCTGGCCAGCTTCGAGAACGTGCTGGCACGGGTCCACAAGACCGTGGTCGCCGGGCGGCGACGTCTGGCCGCGCCCACGATCGAGGAGTCGGAGCTCGCCGACCGCACCCCCGACGTCGACGACCCGGGTCCCGACACGGGGTCGGTCCCGGTCTTCGACCAGGACAACTGAGGTGGTCGAGGCGTCGGGTGCCACCGGACCGCCCGTGGTGCGGATCGGCGTGGCCGAGCTCCGGCGTCGGCCGGGACAACGGCGCGAGTTGCGTCGCGAGGTCGATCTGGCTCCCGTCGAGGTGGCCGGCTCGGCCCTCGCCGGGGACGGTCGGGCGGAGGCGGACCTCGTCCTCGAGTCGCTCAGCGACGGCATCGTGGCGTCCGGCACCGTCACGGTGGAGTGGGTCGGATCGTGCCGGCGCTGCCTCGGTGCCACGGGCGGCCGCTCGGTGGCCGATGTGCACGAGATCTTCAAGGACCGCGCCGACGAACAGGGCGACGCGTCGGCGGGGGCACTCCCGGTCGAGGGCGACGGGGTCGACCTCGGTCCCGTGATCCACGACGCCGCCGTGCTCGCCCTGCCGCTCGCTCCGCTCTGTGACCCGGGGTGCAGGGGTCCCGTACCGGACGTCCTCCCGGTGGCCACCCCGGAAGAGCCCGCCGAACGACCCATGGATCCGAGGTGGGCGGCACTCGACGAGCTCCGCTTCGACGAAGGCGATCGCGGGAGCTAATCTCTCACGTCCGCCCGGAACCGGCGATCGCCGTCGCGTGTGTCCGGACCGACCGAACTCCACGAACCCCGTCGACCCAGGGACCACCATGGCTGTACCGAAGAAGAAGACCTCGAAGGCCAAGAGCCGGAGCCGTCGGGCCTCGAACTGGACCCTCTCACCGACCGCACGCAGCACCTGTCCCCGCTGTTCGGCGGTGAAGATTCCCCACGTCGTCTGCAACAACTGCGGCTGGTACGGCGGCCGTCAGGCCATCGACGTCGACTGAACCGACCACCCGCGACGCGCGACGGCCACCGTTCGCCGTGGCGGGGTCCGGTCGAACTACAGTTGCCGAGTCCGATGCCGCCCAGCAGGGTGGCCGTCGGCCGTTCCACCACCATCAGATCCACCACACGTGCAGATCCACCACACGAACAGATCCACCACATGAGGAGAAACGTGCCTGCCGACGCCGACGCCCCGACCGGCCAGCTCGACCGAGCCGAGGTGTTCCGGGTGATCGCGGAGCAACTCGCCGACATCCTCGAGGTGGAACAGTCCTCGATCGGCGAGGGTGACTCGTTCGCAGAGGATCTCCACCTCGGTTCGCTCGAGCTGATCGAGCTCGTCGAGGCCATCGAGGAGGAGTTCGCCGAGCGACGCTCGGACTTCCGGATCGAGGACGAGGACCTCGAGGAGCTGAAGTCGGTCCGTGATGCCGTCGACTACGTCATCGCCCGAATCTGAGCACCGCCACGTCGACCCCCGCGACGAGCTCTGCGCACATCTGGGCCACCGTTTCGAGTCCGCCGAGCTGCTCGACCTCGCCCTGCGGCACCGTTCATGGTGTGCTGAGAACGGTGCGGTCGAGTCGAACGAGCGACTCGAGTTCCTGGGCGACGCGATACTCGGCCTCGTCATCACCGACCACCTCTTCCACGCTGCGCCGGACACCAGCGAGGGCGTGCTCGCACGTCATCGCTCGGAACTCGTGAGCGCCACGGCGCTGGCCTCGGTCGCGCGCAGCATCGAGCTCGGCGGTGCACTCGCGCTCGGCAAGGGTGAAGAGGCCACCGGTGGGCGCGACAAGACCTCGATCCTCGCCGACGGGATGGAGGCGGTGATCGGCGGCGTCTACCTCGACGGAGGCATCGAGGCAGCATCGCGTCTGGTCCTGGGTCTGTTGGAGGACCGGATCAACGAGGTGCTCGACGGTGGGCTCGCCTCGGACCACAAGTCCCGGCTGCAGGAGCTGGCAGCACATCGATTCGGTGAGCTGCCGCGCTACTCGCTCAGTGAGGAGGGTCCCGAGCACGAGAAGCGGTTCTGGGCCACCGTCGAGCTGGGTGGCCGGACCTGGGGTGAGGGCGGAGGGCGCACGAAGAAGCAGGCCGAGCAGGCAGCAGCACGACGCGCCGTGGGGGAGCTCTCAGCGCCGGCTGCGGCGCTCGGAGCGAGCGAGACGAACGACGCTGGGACCAACGGAGGGGAAGAGGATGCCTGAGTTACCGGAGATCGAACTGTTGCGGCGAGATCTCGAACGAGAGATCGGGGACCGCAAGATCAAGGCCGTCGAGGTGCCCGTGGCGGGCGTCGTGCGGCACCCGACCCGCAAGGCGCTGGCCGCGGCGCTCGAGGGCGAGAAGCTCAGCGGCGTGACGCGTCGGGGGCTCGTCATCAACATCGGGATCGCAGGGACCCACGCGCTGCTCATCTGGGTCGGCGACCGCACGCGCTTCACGCGCAACCAGGCCAAGGAGCCGCTCGAGCGTGGAACGGCACTCGTGCTGAGCTTCACCCAGGGTGGTCAGCTGCGGATCGTGGATCCCGCCAAGGAGGCGGCGGTGGAGTACCTCGCTGCCGACGAGGTCGACGATCGTCACCCTGAACTCGCCGCACTGGGTCTCGACGCGGTCGACGAGCCGATCTCGTGGACCTCGTTCGGCGAGGCGCTGATGCGTCGCGACGGCAAGCTCAAGTCGATCCTGATGGACCCGACGTTCATGGTCGGCATCGGACCCATCTACTCCGACGAGATCCTCTTCCACTCCGGCCTGCGGTACGACCGCACGACCGCCTCGCTGTCCGCGCAGGAGATCAGGCGGCTCTACCGGGCGGTGGTCGAGACCGTGCACGAAGCGGTCAAGTACGGCGGCACCTCGATCGGTGACGACGGATGGGTCGGACTCTCGGGGGAACCCGGCGACTACGGCCAGTACATCGCCGTGCACCGCCGGGACGGCGAGATGAGTCCCCGCGCCCGCGGTCCGATCGTCAAGGCCCGATTCGGCAACGGGTACACCTATTTCTGCGAACAGACCCAGGTCTGAGCCCGCTCGACCACGCCAGGAGGGTCGTGTTCCTCAAGTCGCTCAACATCAAGGGGTTCAAGTCGTTCGCGGAGCCCGCGGACCTCGCGCTGGAGCCTGGGGTCACGGTCGTCGTCGGGCCGAACGGTTCGGGCAAGTCGAACGTGGTCGACGCCATCGGGTGGGTGCTCGGTGCGCAGGCGCCGTCGACCGTGCGATCCCAGAAGATGGACGATGTGATCTTCGCCGGGAGCGCGAACCGGCCGGCACTGGGCCGTGCCGAGGTGTCGCTCACGATCGACAACTCGTCGGGTGAACTGCCGATCGACTTCACCGAGGTGACGATCACTCGACTGCTGTTCCGTTCCGGCGACAGCGAGTACGCCATCAACGGCGTGCCGTGTCGCCTGCTCGACATACAGGAGTTGCTCTCGGACTCGGGTGTCGGCCGCCAGCAGCACGTCATCATCAGCCAGGGCAACATCGACGGCGTGCTGAACGCCCGGCCCGAGGACCGCCGGCTGATCATCGAGGAAGCGGCGGGCGTGCTCAAGTACCGCCGGCGCAAGGAGCGGGCCGAACGCCGTCTGGGCGCGACCGAGGCGAACCTCACCCGCATCAGCGATCTGCTGCGCGAGGTTCGACGCCAGCTCCGACCCTTGGAACGACAGGCCGACGCTGCCCGGCGGCACGGCGCGCTCGTCGAGGAGCTCGCAGCGCTCAAGTTGTACCTCGCAGGGCGTGATCTGGCCCGTCTCCGCGACCAGCTCGTGACCATCCGCTCGGACCAGGGAGGACGCCGCGGCCGGGACCACACGCTGCGCGCCGAGCTCGCCGATCTCGACGCGAGGGTTCTGGCCACCGAGGCGGAACTGTCCGCGCTGGGCGGACGAGACGTCGGCGATGCGCTCGTGCGGTACGAGACCGTGCGCGAGAAGGGCCGCGGACTGCTCGCCCTGCTGGCCGAGCGGCGCAGAGGAGTCGAGCGTGAGTTGAACGCCTCGGTGGATGCCGAGGTCATCGCATCACTCGAATCCGAGCAGGCACAGCTGGTCGAGGAGGCCGCAGCGGTCGAACGCGACGGCGCCGCGTTGGGCGACTCCGTCGCCGAGCTCGCAATGGCCGAGGCCCGACTCGCCGAGGAACGCCTGGCGTTCGAGTCCGACTGGGGTGACGGCGTCCCGGCGCC
>SKRR01000232.1 GCA_007118345.1 Microthrixaceae bacterium
ACCCCGGCGGGCAGGTCGAGCGACACGCCGCGCAGCACGGGTTGGTCGGACTCGTACTCGAACCGGACGCGGTCGACCGAGACCGACAGCGCACCCGGCGGCAGCACCACCCCCGGTTCGGGTTCGATCACGTCGATCGGCTCGTCGAGCAGGTCGAGCACCTTGCGCCACCCCGCGAGTGCGGTCTGGGTCTGGTCGAGCACCTCGCCGATCTCGGCCACCGGCTGCACGATCAGGTTGGCGAGGAACACCACGGCGATCAGCGTCGCTGCGGTCAGCCCCCACGCCGGGCCGAACCAGACGCCGACACCGACGACGGCGGCGAGCATCAGCCCGCTGAACACGTCCGAGACAGGGAACATGATGGCGAAGTAGAACCGTGCCCGCAGCTGCGCCCGGTACTGGCGGTCGATCGCGCCGAACAGGCGGCGACGAGCGATGGGCACTGCGGCGTAGGCACGCACGACCCGCACGCCCGTGACGGTCTCGCTGATCTCCGACAGCGTCTCGCTCACCCGCGTGCGCAACGCGTCGTAGGCCTTCAGCTGGCGCTTCTGCACCATCTTCATCACCGGGATGATCGGGGCGATCACGACGAACGTCACGATCGCGAGCTGCCAGCTGTAGATCGCCACCACGACCAGCGACACGAGGATGATCGTCGAGTTCACCACCCACGACACCGCTCCCCATGACGCGAACTGGGCGAGGGTCTCGATGTCGGAGGTGACCCGCGCGACGAGCACCCCCCGCTTCGACTCGTTGTGGTGGGACAGGCTCAACCGGTGCACGTGGGAGAACGCCCGGGTGCGCAACCCGTAGATGACGTTCTCGGCGGTCCGCATCAGCCGCATGTAGGTGACCTGGTTGAGCCATGCGAGCAGCACCATCGCGACCATCGCCGCGGCGCCCGTGCCGAAGATGAACGTCCAGTCGGGGCTGCCCTCGGTGACGCCGCGCGACAGGATCTGCTGGATCGAGATCGGGATGATCATCTTGCCGAGCGCCATGACCAGCGCCATGGCGACCGACACCCCGAGACCGACCTTGAGCTCGGGCGTGGCGCGGATGCCGTCGCGCAGCACGGCCATCGCCCCGGGGCGGATGTCCTCGTCGCCCTCGATCCTCGGCGTCGGGTTCATTGCGCACCCCCCTCCCCCAGCGTTCTGTGATGCGAGCGCCGCGGAAAATCGCGCTCCTCGCAGCACAGAACGGGGCGGCGGTGGGCGGTCACTGGTCCATCCCCTCGGGCAGGTCGGGGTCGTCCGCGAAGGCGGCGTCGTGGTCGACCACCTCGGACGCCTCGTACGCGGTCACCAGCGCGGCGTACTCGGGATCGGCGAGCAGCTCCTCGTGGGTTCCCTCGCCGCGGATCCGACCGCCCTCGAGGTGCACGACCCGGTCGGCGAGCAAGATGGTCGACAGGCGGTGTGCAACCACCAGCATCGTGGTCGACCCTGATCGCAGTCCCCCGAGGATCTCGGCCTCGATCACCGGGTCGACCGCCGAGGTGGCGTCGTCGAGCACCAGCAGCCGGGGGTCACCCGCCAGCGCCCGGGCCAGCGCGACCCGCTGTCGCTGCCCGCCCGAGAGGGTCACGCCACGCTCACCCACCACGGTCTGCTGACCGGAGGGCAACGCGCCCACGAACCGCGCGGCGCGGGCACGGTCGAGCGCGCCGAAGAGCAGTTGATCGCTCACGGGGCGGCCCATCGCCACGTTCGACGCGATGGTGTCGGCGAAAAGGAAGCTCTCCTGGAACGCGATCGACGTGGCGGCGCGCAGGTCGTCGGGGTCGACGCGGTCGATCGGCACGCCACCCAGGTGGATCTCGCCCGAGTCGGGCTCGTCGAGGCGCACCAGCAGGTTGGTGAGCGTGCTCTTGCCCGACCCGGTCGATCCGACGAGGGCGATCACCTCGCCGGGGTCGGCGTGGAACGTGACGCCCTGCAGCACGGGGGTGTCGCCGTAGCGGAACGACACGTCGCGCACCTCGAGCGCCAACGGACCCGGTGGCAGCTGCTCGCTGCCGAGCGAACCACGGGTGACCGCCTCGGCATCGACCGCGGCGCGGGTGCGGCGCGCCTCGGGCGAGGCGCGCACGGCCTCGTCGCCGACCTCGTCGGCGACGCGGTGCGAGCCCACACCCTGTGACGCCGCGTCGTCGGGCTCGGCGAGCAGTTCGTCGACCCGGCGGATCGACACCACCGACCGGGGCATCGACTCGAACATGAACCCGATGATCCGCATCGGGAACGCCAGGAACCCGAACAGCGCAATCGCCTGCACGAGCTGGCCCGGTGACGCGGCGCCGGTGTCGATGCGCCACGCACCGGCCACGAGCAGGGCGATCATGCCGAGGTTGGGCAACAGGTCGATCAGCGGTTGGAAGATCGAGGTCATCTTGGCGACGACGAGTCGCTCGGACCGCAGGCTCGACGACGCCCGTTGGAAGCGTTCGTCCTCGGCGTCCTCACGACCGAGGGTCTTGACGGCCAGGGCACCGTCGAAGCTCTCGTGCGCGATCGCCGAGACCACGCCGAGCCGCTGCTGCACGACCGCAGCCGGCCCGTTGACCCGCTCGGTGTAGTAGCGGCTGATGAACGCCAACAACGGGAACAGCACCACGGCCACCAGGGCGAACACGACGTCGGCGGCGAACAGGCTGGCGAGGGACACCACGACCAGTGCGACCACACCGATCGAGAACGGCAGCGGCATCAACAGCATCGTGCCGGTGGTGATGTCGACATCGGCGTTGGCGAGCAGCTGACCGGTGGGGCGCTTGCGGTACGACGTCAACGGCATCGACAGCAGCCGTTCGCTGACGTCCTTGCGCAGCGAGGCCTGCATGCGAGCGTCGGTGAGCGAACCGAACCAGCGTCGCACCACCACCGACAGGCCACGCGCCACCGCCACCCCCACCAGCGCGCCGACCGCCCACCACACCGTCGAGGCCGGCACGCCGCCGGGCGAGAACCCGGGTTCGATCACGTCGTCGGTCACCCGACCCAGCACGTAGGTCGCACCGACCACCAGCAGCGCCCACGCCACACCGCCGATGAGCGACACGGCGAACGGCAGCGGATGCATCTTGACGAACCGGACGATCAGCCGGAACCCGGCGCGGGTGGTCGAACCGCCGTCGCGACCGTCGTCGGGTGCCGGGGCGGGCGCGGCGGGCTCGCCCGCTGCGCCGGGGTCACCAACATCGGGCGTCTCGTCATCGGGGGCGGCATCGGACCGATGCGCGACTGTGGTCATTCGGGGGCTGCTCGTTCAGATGGATCAGGGGACGGACGATTCTGTCCCGCAGATCCGGTGCTGACACACCGATTCTGCGGGACAGAAGCCCACGGATGGGAGCCGGGTCGACTCAGAGCTGGATCGACTTGGTCTCGAGGAACTCCTCGAGACCCCAGCGACCACGCTCACGGGTGTTGCCCGACTGCTTGTAGCCACCGAAGGGCGCAGCGGTGTTGAACGCCGCCCCGTTGACGTCGACCTGGCCGGTGCGCATCCGGCGCGCCACGTTCTTGGCCCGCTCGGGGTCCGCGGACTGCACACCACCGGAGAGCCCGTAGATGGTGCCGTTCGCGATCTCGACGGCCTCGTCCTCGTCGCGGTAGCTGAGGATCGACAGCACCGGGCCGAAGATCTCCTCCTGGGCGATGGTCATGTCGGGTGTGACGTCGGTGAAGATCGTGGGCTTCACGTAGTAGCCCTTCGGCTGCTCCTCGGGCTGCTCGGGGCCGCCGAGCACGAGCGTGGCGCCCTCGTCGATGCCCTTGCGGATGTAGTCGCGCACCCGCTCCTGGTGCGCCTTGGACGACATGGGCCCGAAGGAGTGCAGGATGTCGGGCTCGTCGGCCTTGGGGTCGACCAGGCGGCACTGCGAGGCCTCGTTGACGATGGCGTCGACGTACTCGTCCTTGCGGGACTCGGGCACGAGCAGACGGGTGAGCGCCGAGCAGGTCTGGCCCGAGTTGATGAAGGCCGCGAAGACACCGCCCATCGCGACGGCGGCCGGGTCGGCGTCGTCGAGCACGATGTTGGCCGACTTGCCGCCGAGCTCGAGCCCGACGCGCTTGACCGTGTCGGCGGCGGCCTTCTGCACCGCAGCACCCGCACGGCCGGAGCCGGTGAACGACATCATGTCGATGTCGGGGTGCTTCGACATGGCCTCGCCCACCACGGTGCCCTTGCCGACGACCAGGTTGAACACGCCCTTGGGCAGTCCGACCTCGTGGACGGCCTCGGCCAGGATGTAGGCGTTGAGCGGGGTGACCTCGGAGGGCTTGAGCACCACGGTGCAGCCGGCCGCGATCGCCGGGACGACCTTGCAGATGATCAGGTAGAGCGGGTAGTTCCACGGCGTGATCGCACCGACGACACCGATCGGCTCGCGCACCACCAGCGAGTTGCCGACGGTCTCCTCGAACTCGTAGCTCTCGACCAGGTTGGCGAAGTTCTCCCACTCGCCGATCGACAGCCCGGCCTGGACCATCTGGGCGAAGGTCTTGGGCGAGCCGACCTCGGAGGAGATCGTGTCGGCGATCTCGTCGAAACGGCCGGTGAGCGCGGCGCCGATGTCGCGCAGGTACTTGGCGCGGATGTCCACCGGCGTGGTCGACCAGGTTGCGAACGCGGCCTTGGCAGCGGCGACGGCGGCATCGACGTCGGCCTGGCCGCCCTCGGCGACCCTGGCGATGACCTCCTCGGTCGCGGAGTCGGTGACCTCGACGTGGCTGTCACCGGTTGACGGCACCCACGCACCGTCGATGTAGAAGTTGTCGAGCACCTTCATCATTCCCCCTGGAGGTCGTCCGAGACGTCTTGACCGAACCGTCAAGTACGCCACGAGCGTACCGCGACCCGGCCGACGCGTCCCCGCGAGCTCCGGTTCCGAGGGCCTGATGCACCCGACGTGTTTCGTCCGCAGACGTCCGGGCGCTACGGTCACCGCCATGGTCCGGGGCGAGGAAGGGCCGCGACGACCTGACCCGGGCGAAACGCTTCGGCCGCAGGTCGTCGCGACAGCGACACGGAGGACGGCGCCCCGGGCGTCGGGCCGCGCCCACCGGGCATCCCGGGCCACGACGTGGGGGCCCAGATGGGACGCGGCGGGTTCGCCACGGTGTGGCGTGCGCACCAACGTTCGGTCGGCCGCACGGTGGCGGTGAAGGTGCTCGACCACCGGGTGCTCGACGACGAGGCGCTCGCCCGCTTCCAACTCGAGGTCGCCACACTCGCCCAGCTGTCGTGGAACCCCAACACGGTGCACGTCTACGACGTGGGGACCACCGACGACGGGCGGCCGTTCGTCTCGATGGAGTGGATGTCGGGCGGGTCACTCGCGGCCCGGGTCACCGGATCGGGTCCCCTCCCAGCCGACGAGGTCGTTCGGATCGGTCTGGCGCTCACCGATGCGGTCGAGGCCGCGCACGCCAGCGGCGTGCTGCACCGTGACGTGAAGCCCGAGAACGTGCTGGTGAACCATCGTGGCGACGCGAAGCTGGCCGACTTCGGTGTGGCCCGGCTCGCCGGCACCACCACGTCGATCGCCGGTGGCGCGTTCCGGGGCACCGTCCTGCACGCGGCACCCGAACTGCTCGACGGCGCCGAACCCTCCTACGCCTCCGACGTCTGGGGCATCGGCTCGACGCTGTACTTCCTGTGCGCGGGGCGAGCACCCTTCGCCCGCGAGGGCGCCGGGGACGACTCCGTCACCGGCATCATCCGACGGACCCTGCTGGAGCCACCTGCGGCGCTGCCCGACGACGTCCCCCCGGCGCTGGCGACGGT
>SKRR01000119.1 GCA_007118345.1 Microthrixaceae bacterium
CGCTCAGGGGAGGAGGTGGGTGAGCGACGCACGGAGCGTCGCTGCTGCGCCGTCGCTGTCGAGTCCTTGCGTGGTACGAAGCCGTTCCCATGCCTCGAACGAGGTGATCAGGTCCACCACCTCGGCCACGTCGGGTCGCTCGTCGAGCTCGTGGAGGAACTGCTCGTGCACCTGGGTCCGCAGAACGGTGTCGAGATCGCTGATGCGCTCGCGCAGCACCGGTGACGCTGTGGAGCGTTCCGCGATGGCCCGTCGAACCGGTGTGATCGTCTCGAAGAGGAGCTGGCGTTGCTGCACCAGCGCGTCGACACGGGTGGCCGTGTCGCCGTCGGTCCGCAGTGAGGCGACCAAGGGAGCGATCCGGGCGGCCTGTTCCTCGACGAGGTCGCCGTAGAGCGCTTCGAGGTCCTCGAAGTGCTGGAACACGGACCGGACCGACACCCCGGCCCGCTCGGCGATCTGTGCAGCGGTGGGGGCTCGGACCCCATCGGTGACCAGGTCGAGCAGCGACTGCACGATCCCGCCTCGGGTCCGAATCCCACGCAGCAGTCGGCCGTCGGTCGCCGTGGTGCTCATGTCGCAGCACTGCTCACGTCGCACCGATGAACCGGTCGACGACGTCGGCGAGCTCGCGGCCCCGGTCCTCCTGGAGGAAGTGGCCACCGCCCTCGATCGTGGTGTGTGGCTGTCCGGTGGCGCCCGGCACCAGCTGCTGGAAGGCGAGGTCACCGCCGCGGGTGATCGGGTCGGCATCGCTGAAGGCCGTCAGGAACGGCTTGTCCCACTGCTCGAGCACCTCCCAAGCGGCTCGGTTGGCCGGTGCCTCGGGGTCGTCGGGAGCGGCGGGGACGAGGAGAGGGAACTTCCGGGCGCCGGCCACGTGGTCCTGTGTGGGGAACGGGGCGTTGTACGCGGCCACGACCTCTTCGGCCAGGTCGGTGGTGGTCCCCATCTGCACCACGGCACCGCAATCGAAGATCTCCACCTCCTGGGACATCCGTTGCCACGCGAAGAACGCATCGCCGGGGTCCCGGTCACCCGTGGGCAGGAAGGTGTTGGCCGTGACCACCCGTGCGAACCGGTCGGGCGCGCCGGTGACGAGGCGCAGACCGATGAGCCCGCCCCAGTCCTGGCACACGAGGGTGGCGCCACGCAGGTCCACCTGTTCGAGCCAGTGCATCATCCAGGCGACGTGGCGCGCGTAGGTGTAGTCGTCCTGGTCGACCGGCTTGTCGGAGCGCCCGAACCCCACCAGATCCGGTGCGACGACGCGGTGGCCGGCGGCGACCAGCACCGGGATCATGTGGCGGTACAGATACGACCACGAGGGCTCGCCGTGCATCAGCAGCACCGGGTCGGCCTCGCCAGGGCCTTCGTCCACGTAGGCGACACGCAACGTGTCGCCCGAGCCGTCGCCGGCCGCCACCTCGACGTGGCGGGGTTCGTACGGCCAGTCGGGGAGACCCTCGAAACGGTCGTCTGGCGTGCGGAGCGCGTCCACGGCGGAGTCCTTTGCAGTCGGAGTGCACAAACAGTAGCTGGCGCTGTGGGCGGTGGCGATGTCGCGCGGCGTCTGTGGCCACGCCGGGGTATGCCGTTTCGTCGACGGTGTGCAGGAGCGGGGCTGTGGGTATGCAGGACGGGAGATGCAGCGTCTGCTCGACCTGACGGCCGCCGCCGTGCGGGGTCATCCCGGCCGGGTGCTGGGAGGCCTCACAGCGGTGACGCTGGTGATGGGTGTGTTCGCGACCCAGCTCGAGGCCGAGGCCGACATCGCTGAGTTCGCACCCCGGGACGTCGAGGCCGCGGTCGCGCTGGAGGAGCTGCGGGAGATGGGCGCCGTCGGGCGCGGCGCCGTCGTGCTGGTCGACGCGGGGCCGTCAGGTGACGTGACCGGCGTCGAAGGCATCCGCCTGGCGGAACGTCTCCAGGAGGAGTTGGCCACGAACCGCCGGGTCGCCGATGAGCTCGCGCCGGACAGCCCTGTGGCGCCTGCGATCTCGTCCTATGCCACCCCGGTGCTCGTCGCGCTCGGGACACTCGATGCCCGCGCAGCCGAGCTCGACGACGAGGAGCTCGAGCGGATCGCCGCCCTCGCCTACGAGGAGGGCCTAGTCGACGAGGTGCGGCCCCTCTTCTCCGACGACGTCGACGCCGGGGCAGTTGCGTCGCGGGCCGGCCTGCTCAACGTCGAGCTCTCCTCGGACCTCGATCGGCAGGAGGCGGTCGAGGTCGAGGTCGCGATCCGTGACGTCGTGCAGGACGCGGTCGTCGAGACAGACCCCGAGGGACTCGAGGTGCTCGTGTACAGCGAGGGCATCCTGAGCGCCGACCTCGATGATGCGTTGCTGCGAGAGGTGCCCCAGCTGGTCGGGCTGGCGCTGCTCGTGATCATCGTGGTGCTGGGGGCTGCGTTCCGTCGTCCCGGTGACGTCGTGCTCGCGTTGGTCGCGCTGACGGTGACCCTGGTCTGGATGGCAGGTTCGATCGCGTTGCTCGGCCCCGGCGTGCTCGGTGTCACCGGCCCGTTCTCACAGATCGCCATCGCAGTACCGGTGATGCTGATCGGCCTCGGTGTGGACTACGCCATCCACCTCACCGGTCGGTACCGCGAGGAGCTGCTCAGCGGGCGGTCACCCGCCGACGCAGCGGCCCTCCCGGTTCGGACGGTCGGTCGTGCGCTCGTCCTCGTCACGCTCACGACCATGGTCGGGTTCCTCGCCAACATCGCCAGCCCGCTCCCGCCGATCATCGACTTCGCGGTGTTCATGGCGGTGGGGATCGCCTGTGCCTGCGTGGTGGTCGGGCTGCTGGTGCCGTCGGCACGTTGCGTGATCGATCGACGACGAGAGACCGCCGACGGATCCGAGGTCCCGGTCGCCGGATCCCCCGGCCCGCTGGTGCGTGCGATGGCCGCCAGCGCAGCGGTCGCCGCCCGTCGCCCTCGGCTGGTACTGGCAGTCGTGGCGGTCGTGACACTCGTGGGGGCGCTCGGCGGCACCCGTCTCGACACCACGCTCGATCAGGACGAGTTCATCCCCGACGACAGCGAGGTGGCGATGGTCTTCGAACGGATGGAGGACCTGTTCGGCGGCGAGCTACGTGAGCGGACCCTCATCCGCGTGGAGGCGGACCTCACCGACCCCGACGTCGCCAACGCCATGCTGCAGGTGGGTGAACGGCTCGGCGGGGTCGAGGACGTGGTCATGACCCAGGACGGTGCTGCGGTGACCTCACCTGCTCACCTGGTCGTGTCGCTGGAGGTGGCGGAGCGAGCCGCCGGGGACGCCGGGTCCGACCTCGAGGGCATCCGGGACGAGCTCGCATCAGCCGGCTGGACCGGTGAGGAGTTCGACCAGGGTGCCGACATGGACGAGGTGTGGGAACTCGTCGACCGGGCGGCCCCCGGTCGTCTCGACGATCTGAGCGCCGTCGACCGGATGAGCGCGGCGATCTCGATCCGGACCCTTGCGGGGGACGATGTCTCCCAACTGCTCGACGATCTCGAAGTGGCGACAGCGCCCCTGGTGGAGCTCGGAGGAGTGACCGTGACCGGCACGCAGGTGGTGATTGCCGAGACGCTGGACGCACTCGTCGGTGCGCAGCTCGAGAAGATCCTGTTCTCGGCCGGCGCTGCGTTGGTGGTCCTCGTGGCCTACTTCTGGTTCATCGGTCGTCGTCCGGGACTCGGAGCGATCACCATGCTCCCGACGCTGGTCGCGGTGCCGACGGTGCTCGGCGGGATGTGGGTCGTCGGTCTCTCCTTCAACGCCCTGACTGCCACCGTCGCAGCGGTGGCGATCGGGTTCGGCGTGGACTACGGCATCCACATCAGCAACCGGTTCGTCGAGGAACGCGACCGACATCCCGACCCGGCGTCGAGCCTCCGCGAGACCGTGACCCACACGGGCACGGCGCTCGTGGCGTCCGCAACGACGACCGCAGGTGCCTTCGGCGTGTTGTTCGTGTTCAGCGACCTGGCGCCGCTGCAGCAGTTCGGGGCGGTCACGGCGATGATGCTGGTGCTGGCGCTGGCGGCGACGCTGTTGGCGCAGTCGAGCGCGTTGACCCTCTGGGACCGCTGGCGCCGTCGACGCGACGACGGATCCTCCTGAGCGCGTCGCGCGTCAGATGCGTTCGAAGTTGCGGCGAAGCTCCCACTCGGTGACGACGTTGTTCGCTGCCTTCCACTCCTCGCGTGCGCTGTGCAGGAGGTGGAAGTGCACGTCCTCGCCGAGTGCCGTGCGGGCCAGTTCGGAACCTTCGAAGAGCTCGATCGCCTCGACGAGCGTCGACGGGATCCGTTCGACGTCGTCCGCCTGGTAGCCGTTTCCGACATAGGGGTCACCGCAGTCGAGCCCGCGCTCGATCCCGTCGAGTCCCGCCGCGATCACCGCGGCGAAGGCGACGTACGGGTTGCAGTCGGCTCCCGGGATCCGCGACTCGACCCGCATGCCGGCACCATGGCCCACCAGACGCAGGCCGCAGGTGCGGTTGTCGGGCGACCACACGATGGCCGTCGGCGCCCACGAGTCGGGCTGGTAGCGCTTGTAGCTGTTCACGTAGGGGGCGAAGCACAGCGACAGCTCCCGGGAGTGGGCGAGCAGCCCACCGAGCCACTGCCGGAACACCGGGCTCATGTGGTGGTCGCCGTCGCCGGGGCAGAGCGGTCGGTCGTCGTCGAGGCTCCAGATGGACGAGTGGATGTGACAGCTCGAACCGGGCTGGTCGATCGACGGCTTCGCCATGAACGTGATCGCCTTGTCCTGGGACCATGCGATCTCCTTGGCCCCGTTCTTGTAGATCGTGTGGTGGTCGGCCATCGACAGGGCGTCGGAGTAGCGCAGGTTCAGCTCGTGCTGCCCCGGCGCCGCCTCGCCCTTCGAGAACTCGACCGGGAGACCGGCACCGAGCATGCCGTTGCGCAACGCCCGCAGGAGCGGTTCGTCCTTCGTGGTCTGCAGCACGTGGTAGTCGAGGTTGTACCAACTCGACGTGTGGTCGGCGAGGTCGCGGTAGCCCGAACGCGCGAGGGTGTCGTAGGGCGCGTCGTAGGCGAAGAACTCGAGCTCGGAGCCGAACTTCACCATCAGGCCGTGCTCCGCCGCCCGTGACAGCTGCGCCGCCAGCAACTGGCGCGGCGAGACGGTCACCGGCGCGTCCGTCGAGCTGTCGACGACGTCGCAGAGCACGAGCGCCGTGCGGTCGATCCACGGCGTCACCCGGAGCGTCGCCAGATCCGGTCGGGCGCGCAGGTCGCCGTAGCCTCGCTCCCAGGTGGCGAACTCGAAGCCGTCGAGCACGTTCATCTCCACGTCGACGGTGAGCAGGTAGTCGCATGCCTCGATGCCTTCACCGGGCGCACCGTCACGGCCGACGACGTGGTCGAGGAAGAACCGACCGGTGACGCGTTTGCCCATCAGTCGACCCTGGATGTCGACGAACGCCACCACGACGGTGTCGATCTCGTCGGCCTCCACGAGTCGGTCCAGGGTGGAAAGATCGATGACGCCGGTGACGCTCACGTGTGGTGCTCCTCGTTGGTCCGGGTCCGATTGCTCCCCGGACGGTACCCGTGCTCAGACCGGGGTGGTGTAGGCGGCAGTGATCCCGCCGTCGACGAGCAGCGACTGCCCGGTCATGAACGACGACTCGTCGGACGCCAGGAACAGCGCGCCGTTGGCGATCTCGATCGGTTCGCCGAACCGTCCCATCGGGATGTGGACCAGGCGTCGCTCACGTCGTTCGTCGTCCGAGAGGTACTTGGCGAGCAGCGGGGTCAGCACCGGGCCGGGGCACAACGCGTTGGCGCGGATGCCCTGCCGCGCGTAGATGACGGCGATCTCACGGGTCATCGACACGACGGCGCCCTTCGACGCGGTGTAGGCGATCTGTGGCGTCGCGGCGCCGAGATGCGCCACGAAACTGGCGACGTTGATGATCGATCCGCCGCCCGATGCGAGCATCGCGGGGATGCCGTGGCGGCAGCACATCGCGAGTCCGGTGACGTTGACCTTGAGTGTGGTGTCCCACACCTGGGCATCGGTCTCGACGGGGCCGTCGTCGTCGCCGAGTGACACCCCGGCGTTGTTGTACAGCACGTGCAGGCCGCCGAAACTCGACACGGTGTGTTCGATCGCCGCATGCACCGAATGCTCGTCCGCGACGTCGCAGTGCACGTGGCTGGCGGTGCCACCCGCGTCGCTGATGGCCCGGACGGCATCGGTGCCGTCTGCCAGATCAGCGATCACCACCTTCGAGCCTTCGCGTGCGAACAGCTCCGCAGCGACCCGGCCGAGCCCTGCCGCCGCACCTGTGATCAGGGTGACCTTGCCATCGAGACGTGCCATGGCCGGGCACAGTAGCCACGTCGGCATGTCCCTACACTCAACGGCCATGCCTCCGTTCGAACGACCGACCCAGCTGCTCGTCGCCGGTGAGTTCCGTGACGCCGCCGATGGCGCGACCTTCACCACTCACAATCCCGCCACCACCGAGGTGGTCGCCGAGGTCGCGAAGGCGGGCGCCGCCGACCTGGACGCAGCGCTGACCGCCGCCGCGCGCGCCCGTGAGGCACGAACCTGGGCGTCAGTGCCGGCCACCGATCGCGGAAAGGTGCTGCGCCGGGTCGCCGACCTGGTTCGAGAGCACGTCGAGGATCTCGCCGGGCTGGAAGTGGCCGACGCAGGGCACGTGATCGGCGACGCCCGCTGGGAGGCCGGCGCGGTCGCGGACGTGTTCGACTACTACGCCGGAGCTGCCAACAAGCACCTCGGATCGGTGGTGCCGACCCGCGACCCCGGCCTGGGGATCGTGTCGAAGGTCCCCGTGGGAGTCTGCGGCCTGATCGTGCCGTGGAACTTCCCGATGATGATCGCCAGCTGGAAGCTCGCCCCGGCGCTCGCATGCGGCAACCCCGTGGTGCTCAAGCCGGCGTCGCTCACACCCCTGAGCGCCCTCGCGCTCGGCCGGATCCTGCTCGAGGCGGGCGTGCCGCCTGCAGTGGTCTCGGTGCTGCCCGGCCCCGGCGCCACCGTCGGCGATGCGCTCGTCGGTGACCCGCGGGTCGACAAGGTGTCCTTCACGGGCGACTCGACCACCGGCGCCGGCATCATGCGGCGCGCCGCGGACCACATGACGCGGGTGTCGCTGGAACTCGGAGGGAAGTCCGCTGCAATCGTCTTCGCCGACGCGGACCTGGACGCGGCGACCGAGGCGATCCCGTACTCGGTGTTCGAGAACGCGGGCCAGGACTGCTGTGCACGAAGTCGTCTGCTCGTCGAGCGATCGGTGTACGACGAGGTCGTCGAGCGCGTGGCGCGGCGGACCGAGTCGCTGACGGTCGGCGACCCGACCGACGACGCAACCGAGATCGGCCCACTCATCTCGGAGGGGCAGCGCGCCACGACGCTGGAGTACCTCGAGGTCGGACGCGCCGAGGGGGCCGAGGTGGTCTGCGGCGGCACCTCCGAGGGGCCGGGGTGGTTCCTCCGGCCCGCCGTCGTCGCCGGCGCGGACAATTCGATGCGGATCGCCCGCGAGGAGATCTTCGGGCCCGTGCTGACCGTGATCCCCTTCGACGACGAGCACGACGCGGTCCGCATCGCGAACGACAGCGAGTACGGGCTCTCGGGCACGTTGTGGACCCGGGACCTGGGACGCGCGATGCGGGTCACCGACGCGGTGCGCACAGGGGTGATGTCGGTGAACACGAACACCAGCGTGCGCTACGAGCTTCCCTTCGGCGGGTTCAAGCGGTCGGGGATGGGTCGGGAGCTGGGTCTGGCCGCGCTCGACCACTACACCGAATCGCGAACCGTGTTCTACAGCTCGCGATGACGCCCGCGCCGGAGCCTCCCGACGACCTTCCCTACGAGGCGCGGGTCGTGGTGCCGGGGGTGTTCACGGCTGCGCAGTGCCGCCGCATCATCGACACGGGACTCGCCGCGGGGACGCAACCCGCAGCGCTCGAGACCGGCGAGGCGGAGACCGAGGACACTGCCGCGCTCGACGGCTCGATCCGATCGTCCCAGGTGGCGTGGATTCCCCGAACCTCCGAGACCGAGTGGATCCACGCCGCCCTGGAGTCGTCCGCCGAGCAGGCCAACCAGCGCTACCGGTTCGACCTCACCGGCATCGAGGAGGAGCTCCAGTTCACGGCCTATGACCGACCGGGCGCCTTCTACACCTGGCACCAGGACGGTCTGGACGCAGGAGTGTCTCGTCGCAAGCTCTCGCTCGTGGTCCAGCTCTCCGCCGGCTCCGACCACCGGGGCGGAACGTTGGAGTTCTTCGCACTGCACGGAGACGCCCCCGACGAGAACGACATCGCCTCGAGGTCGACCATGCGTCGTGGGTCGGTGGTGGCGTTCCCGTCGTTCGAGTACCACCGGGTGACCCCCATCGAGGCAGGTACCCGGTACTCACTCGTCGCCTGGGTCGGGGGCCCACCCTTCCGCTGAGACGCCGTTCTCCTCGAGCGGAGGGCCGAGCGTGGGGCGCGGACCGGTGATCTGGGTGGCGGCGATCACGACGGCGATGATCAATGCAACGGCGGCGACCGTGGTCCAGTGGGGACCTCGCCGGCGACGCTGCTGTCGTCGGTCGGCCTCTGCCCGGCCGGTCAGCTCCGGGTCGCCGAGGTCGCGGTAGGCGATACCCGGTGGCGGCGCCAGCAGGCCCGCGAGCTGTTCGGTCTGTTCGGGTGTGCGGTGCACGATGTCCGCGACGAAGTCGACGGGGTAGCCCGCCAGGTGCACCAGTGAACCGGCGACCCGCTCGTCGGGCGCAGCGCGCTCGAGCCGCCGGCGCAGCGCCACGCGGAGCCCCGAGTGCTGATCCACTGCGGGGTCGCCCGTCGGCAGTGCGCTGGGTCCGACCATCTGGTCGAGGGTGAACTCCACCAGCAGGTACAACCAGTCGGGCCGAGCGAGCCCTCCGGCCTGACGGACGCGCTCTGCGGCGATCCCCGACACCGCCCGTGCCGACGGCCGGTCACCGAGCAGGCGATAGGCGACCGCATAGGCGTTGATCTCGAGTGTCTGATCCTCGTCGGGGCTCGTCACAGCGCCGACACGCTAGGCGAGCGGCGCCGACGTCGGGCGCCGACGACATGCGACCGATCCGGTGTCGTCGACACGAGGTGCTCCACCCGGTGCCGGTCCGTGCGGACCACAATGTCGCCATGCCACCGACGGGCTCAACGAGGGGCGACGGTCCCGATCCGCCCGCGCGCGGGCCCGGGAAGTTCTTCGTTCCGGCGCCCGGCGCAGCGCCCCCACCAGCACCCGGCAATGGACGACCCGCCACCCCCCAAGGCGTCCGGCCGGCCCCGGCACCGCGCCGTGAACAACCTGCGCCCTCCCGTCCTGCGCCTGCTCGCCGTGCGCCATCGCGGCCCCCGACGACCGCACCCCCGCGCCCCCGGCGTCGGCGGCGGCGGCGGTGGCTGCTGTTGACCCCCGTGCTGCTGGTGGCGCTGCTGCTCGCCGCTGCGCTGTGGTGGTCCTGGTCCACCTTCCAACGGATCGAGCGGGTCGATCTCGCATCCGTGCTCGACCCGGTCGTCGGTGACGCCACCAACTACCTGCTCGTCGGGTCCGACTCCCGCGACGAGTTCGACCCCGAGGGCGACTCGGGGGTCACCGGCCGACGAAGCGACACGCTGATCCTGTTGCGCACGACATCCGACAGCGCGCTGATGATGTCGATCCCCCGTGACCTGTGGGTGCAGATCGCGGACACCGGTGAGATGGGGCGCATCAACGGTGCCTACAACCGCGGCCCCGGGAACCTGGTCCGGACGGTCAGGACGAACCTGGGGGTTCCGGTCCACCACTACATGGAGGTCGGCTTCGGATCGTTCGCCGGGATGGTCGACGCACTCGGGGGAGTGACGGTTGAGTTCCCGCACCCTGCGTTCGACCCCGCATCGGGCCTTTCGGTGTCCGAATCGGGTCCGGTCACTCTCGATGGTGGCCAGGCGCTGGCGTACGCCCGCTCGCGGACCTACACCGAGGTGATCGATGGTCGGGAGGTCGCCGATCCGACCGGCGACCTCGGCCGCCAGGAGCGTCAGCAACTGTTCCTGCGCACCCTGCTCGGTGAGATCGGTGGTTCGCGCAACCCGGTGACCTTGGCGCGGGTCGGCAGCGCAGTCTCCTCGGAACTGATCATCGACTCGGGGCTCGGGTTCTTCGAGGCGCTCGGCCTGGTGCGCACACTCGGTGGAACCGAACCCGAGACGCTGCTGTTGCCGGTCGAGGGAGCCCGTCGGGGAACGGCGGCGGTACTGGTGACCGTCGAACCCGACGCGCAGGCGGTACTCGACCGCTTCCGATGAGACGGCCCGGTTCCTCCGGGCCTCGCTCGCGCCGGTAGGCTCACCGGATGCCCACCCCAGCGCCTCCAGCAGACGGCTCCGCTCCGCGACAGACGACCTTCGCCGAGCCCTTCGAGATGGCGGTCGATCCGTCGAAGAGCTACCAGGCGACCATCGTGACCAACAAGGGGACGATGGTCGCCCACCTCGCTCCGAACGACGCGCCGCAGACGGTCAACAACTTCGTCAACCTCGCCCGTCACCACTACTACGACGGGTTGATCTTCCATCGGATCATCCGAGGGTTCATGATCCAGGGCGGTTGCCCGGAGGGATCCGGCCGTGGGGGTCCGGGCTACCGGTTCGCCGACGAGCTGCCCCAGCCCGGTCGCTACCAGGTGGGTTCGCTCGCGATGGCGAACGCCGGGCCAGACACCAACGGCAGCCAGTTCTTCATCATCTCCGGTGGCGACGGCGTGCGGCTCCCACCGAACTACTCGTTGTTCGGCAAGCTCATCTCGGGAGAGGACGTCCTCGACGAGATCCAGAAGGTCGACACCGACCGTGGGGACAAGCCCACCGACGACGTCGTGATCGAGTCGATCACCATCAGCGAGAGCTGACCCTCGTGCAGCTGCGGCGGGTGGTGCTCGCGGGTGCCGCCACGCTCGGGAGTGTCGCGGTGGTGGTCGGCTCGGCGATACTGCTGCAGCGGCGCCGCGAGACGACTCGTTCACGTCGGCACGACGGCTCGCCCGAATCGTCCCGTGGGGTGGCACTCGCCACCGATCGTGGCCGTCGCACCGCCCAGATGGCACGGATCGGTGCCACCACCGGTTCCGGATACGTCGCGCTCCGGGCCCGATCGGCGGTCGCCGGCCCCGAACGGCGGGAGTCGCTGCGAGCGGAGTACGAGCTCCGCACCGCCGAACAGGTCGCTGCAGCACTCGGGGGGATGAAGGGCGCACTGATGAAGCTCGGCCAGATGGCGAGCTACCTCGACCAGGGTCTGCCCGAACCCGTTCGCGACGCCCTGGCCCAGCTCCAGGCGGATGCACCCCCGATGGCGATCGAGTTGGTCGAGGAGGTCCTCGCCGCCGAGCTGGGTGGTCTGCCGCTCGACGTGTTCGCCGAGTTCGACGAGCGACCCCTCGCTGCGGCGTCCATCGGCCAGGTGCACCGTGCCCGGACCCACGACGGGCGAGAGGTCGCCGTGAAGGTGCAGTACCCGGGTGTCGACCGGGCCGTCACCGCCGACCTCGACAACGGCGACCTCCTCTTCCAGATGATGGGAGTGCTCTTCCCCGGTCTCGAACCGGGTCCCATCGTGGCCGAGCTGCGGGACCGGCTGGTCGAAGAGCTCGACTACCGCTCGGAGGCCGAGAACCAGTTCCTCTTCGCTGAGGCCTATCGGGGGCATCCGTTCATCCACGTCCCCGACGTCGTCGGGCAGCTGTCGAGCGCCCGGGTGCTGACCACCGAGCTGGCCACTGGCTCGCGGTTCGCCGAGGTCGTCGAGTGGCCGGACGACGAACGTCAACTTGCCGCAGAATGCATCTACCGCTTCGCCTTCGGCGGCATCTACGGGCTCCACGCCTTCAACGGCGATCCTCACCCCGGCAACTACCTCTTCCGCCCGGGCGGCCAGATCACCTTCCTCGACTTCGGGCTCTGCAAGCGATTCACGCCGGACGAGGTGCAGATCTTCGAGGACATGATCCGGGCGATGGTGCTCGAGCCCGACATCGACGCCTTCCGCCGGGTGGTCGAGCGGATCGGCATCCTCGCTCCCGGCGTCCGGGCCACCGATGACGAGCTCGCAGAGTACTTCGGCCACTTCTACGAGCTGGTCATCGACGACAAGGTCCAAGAGGTGACGCCCGAGTACAGCTCGGAGTCGGTCCGGCGGTTCTTCGACCTCTCCGGCCCGCACGCGCACATCATGAAGGCCGCCAACCTGCCGCCGTCGATGGTCATCGTGCAGCGCATCAACCTCGGGCTCTACGCGCTGTTCGGTGACCTCGGAGCGCGGAACAACTGGCGTCGCATCGCGGAAGAGCTCTGGCCCTTCGTCGATCGTGGTCCGACCACGCCGATGGGGGAGCGAATCGCCGAGTGGTCCATGTCCCGTTCGCTCCCGGACGGCTCCGCCTCGACCGCCTGAGGTCCCCGTTCACTCCACCAGGCGGGGCGATTTCCCAGGATCGTCGCCGACCAGGTCGTGGTGTCGTTCACCCCGGCGGAAAAGGCGGCGCGCACTCGCTGATCGCGTGCCGGTCCCGCCTGCCAGCTGTCGATCCATGACCGCCTGCTCTCGATCCATCCCGCCTACGGTGTCGGCCGGTCGAGGCGGGGACCTCGAGGCCGATCGACCCATTTGCCGAGAGTTCGGTGACGAAGGAGGCGTCCGTGACGTTGCACCACGAGATCCAGCCGCTCGTCGGCGCGGTGAACGCCATGAATGGGGGTGGCGAGGTGGCGCTGGATGCGACGACGTTGCGCCACGGGTTCACCGGCCTGTGCGCGCTGCTCGGCAACGGTCCGGCCGACGTGCTCGTCGACGAGCTGGTGCTGGGCGGCCTGGTCGCCCGGCGCTACATCCCCCGCAGCCTCGCCGACGTCGACGAGCACGTCGGCAGCCCCACGTTGGTGTGGTTCCACGGCGGTGGGTGGGTGATCGGGTCCCTCGACACCCACGATGCGCTCTGCCGCGAGCTCGCCGCGCGCAGTGGGGTCATGGTGGTGGCCGTGGACTACCGGTTGGCCCCTGAGCACACCTTTCCGGCCGCACACCTGGATGCGATGGCCGCGCTGACTGCACTGATCGCCGACGCCGGCGACCTCGGGGTGGAGCCGGGTGCGGTGGCGGTGGGTGGCGACTCGGCCGGGGCGAACCTGGCCATCGCGGTCGCAGCTGGCGCCGCACACGGCCATGTACCGCCGGTGCAGCTCCAGGTGTTGGTCTACCCCGTGACGGACCTTGCAGACCCCGGTGCGCATCCCTCGAGGAGGAAGAACGGCCAGGGGTACCTGTTGACCGATGCCACCCTGCGTTTCTTCGCCGAGACGTACGCCCCGGACGGCGCCACGCGGCCCTCGGAGCTCCTCAGCCCGTTGTACGCCCAGGACCTCTCCGGTCGGGCACCTGCGGTGGTCGTGACCGCAGAGTACGACCCGCTGCGCGACGAGGGTGACGCGTTCGCCCGGCGGCTCGGCGCGGCGGGCGTGCCAACCGAGCATCGTTGTGTGGAAGGTGCGGTGCACCTCTTCCTCCAGATGGTCGAGACGTCCCCGGCGAGGGAGCAGCTCGACCTCCTGGCCCGCTCGATCAGATCGCGCCTCGTGCGCTGAGCGCTCCGCAGACCAGCTCGCCGTGGTGGCGTCCGAGCTCGACGACGTCGGCGTCGGGGACGAACAGGTGGTGGACGAACGCGCTGAAGACCGACGCGATCACGAGTTCGGCGACCAACTGGGGGTCGTCGAGCTCGGGAATGTGCTCGTCGAGCAACGCCCGGACACCATGTTGGAACACCTCGAGCAGGGACTCCCCGGTGGTGCGGGCGACCGGTTCGTTCCGCACGCCCTCTCCGAGGAGAAGGCGCAACACCGGCTCCTCGTCGAGCGCACCTGCCCAGAACACCTCGAAGATCCGCTGCAAACGCTCGCGGACCGTCCCGTCGGGATCCACAGGGACCGAGAGCTCGAGCCGCGCGGAGTAGCGCCGTTCCTCGAACACGCTGCGCAGTAGCGCATCCTTGGAGGGGAAGTAGTGGTAGATCGCCGCGACCTGCACGCCACAGGCAGCGGCGAGCTGCCGCATGCTCGTCCCCGGCACGCCCTGGGTCGACATCAACCCGAGCGCAGCGTCGAGGATCAGTTCCCGCTGATCGGACACTTCCCCTCCCCGGCCAGGTTCGCCGGCAGATGGTTCAGCGCCAGCACGAGGCTCGAATCACCGCGGGCGGGGAGGATGTCGTCCGGGACCGAGATGTCGGGAAGCCGGGTGAGCAGCTCCCTGAAGACCGTCGCGACCTCCATGCGGGCCAGGTTCGCTCCCAGGCAGAAGTGCGGACCGATCCCGAACGCCAGGTGTGGGTTCGGGGAGCGGGTCAGCTCGAGCTCGTCGGGCTCGTGGAACACCCGTGGATCGCGGTTGGCGGCCCCGTAGAGCATGAGCACCCGGTCGCCTTCCCTCAAGGGGGTGTTGTGGTACTCATGGTCGCGGGTGACGGTTCGGATGAAGCCCAGCACCGGCGTGACGTGACGAATCAGCTCGTCCACCGCGACCGCCATGAACTCCTCGTCATCGAGGTGCTCGAGCAACAGCTGACGCTGCTCAGGGAAGCGGCTGAGTGCCACGAGCCCACCGGAGATGGCGTTGCGGGTGGTCTCGTTGCCCGCCACCATGAGCACCGTGAGGAAGGCGAGCAGCTCGTCGTCCTGGAGGGATTCCGCTGCGGCGACGTTCTCGGTCATCGCGCCGGACTCGCGTTCGAGCTCACCCTCGTCGAAGGCGCGGGTGAGGATGCTGATGATGTCGTCCGCAGGGTCGTTGCGACGTTGCTCGATCAGCTGGATCGCCATCTCGGCGAACTCGCCGAACGCCTCCGCGGCGGCGAGCAGCTGCGGAGAGTCGGGCTCGATGTGGCCGTCGCCGGCCATCATCGCATCGGACCACCCGTACATCTTCAGGCGCTGATCCGGGTCGAGACCCATGAGCTCGCAGATGATGATGAGCGGGACGTGGATCGCGAACTGCGACACGAACTCCACCTGCTCGTGCTCGACGAGCTCGTCGACGAGCTGGTTCGTCAGCTCGCGCACGTGCGGAATGAGCTCACGGACGCGTCGTGGGGTGAAGCCCTTGTTGATCAGGCGTCGCTGCCGGAGGTGCTCCTCACCATCGAGGGTGATGATCGACATGTCGCCCGCCACCTTGGGACGCACGCCGTGACGGTTGCAGTAGGTGTCGGGGTCGCGGCTCAGTTCGAAGACGTGCTCGTGGCGTGCCGCGATGTAGAGGTCGTTCGCCGAGTCGTGGTGCAGGTGGTCGAGGTCGCGCAGCCAGGCGTACAGCCCACCCGGCTCGTCGTAGACCCGGGGGTCGCAGAAGTCGGTGTCGGCGAAGTCCACCTGCCGGTCCAGCATCGTCATCTCGTGGTCCCCCATCGGGTCGGTGTGGCGGTCGGTCCGCGCAGCGTAGGCCTGACTGAACGTTCGTTCAAGACGCCGCACCGGTGTCGTCGCCCCTGGAGGGGACGCGCACGTCGTGGCGGCGGCCCCGGTGGGGTACGGGCCGCCCCTGACACCGCAGGTGTAGCGTCCTCGCCATGTCGTTGACCTCCGGTGCGGGCACCGATCAGGCGCGGGTCCCGCCCGAAGTGATCGAGACCCGGGATCCACGCACCGACACATTGCTGGCCGTGGTTCCCGATCAGCCGGCCCATGAGGTGCGGTCGGCGGTGGCACGCGCCCGGGCGGTCGCTCCGGTGTGGGCTGCCGCGGGACCCCGGCAGCGTCGGGACCACCTGCTGGCTGTGCGGGATCGTCTCATCGATCGGGCAGAGCTGCTGACCGAGACCATCGTCGCGGAGACCGGCAAGCAGCCCGCCGAGGCCCTGACGACCGAGCTGATGGCCGTCTGCGAGACCATCGAATGGTACGCACGCAATGCCGAGCGCGTGCTCGCTGACCGTGCGGTCGCCCCCGGGACCCTGGCCCACAAGCGTGCCTGGGTCCGCCACGAACCGCTCGGCGTCGTGGGCGTGATCAGCCCGTGGAACTACCCGTTCACGCTGTCGATGACGCCCTTGGTCAGCGCGCTCTTCGCGGGGAACGCGGTCGTCCTCAAGCCGTCAGAGGTCACTCCCACGGTGGGTCTGGCGATCGCCGAGCTCTTCGACGACGACCGGTGGGGCAACCTCGTGCAGGTGGTCACCGGTGGCGGAGCCACCGGTGAGGCACTGGTGCGTTCGGGCGTCGACAAGGTCGTCTTCACCGGGTCGGTCGCCACGGGCAAACGTGTGATGGCTGCAGCTGCCGACACGCTGACGCCGGTGCTGCTCGAGCTCGGCGGAAAGGACCCGATGATCGTCTGTGCCGACGCCGACGTGGAGCGCGCGGCGCGAGGCGCAGTGTGGGGCGCGTTCCAGAACTCGGGCCAGACGTGCATGTCCGTGGAACGGGTCTACGTCGAGCGAGCCGTGGCCGATGAGTTCATCCGACGCGTCGTCGTGCTCACCGGCGACATCCGCCACGGTGGCTCCGGCGGTGACATCGGCTCGATGACCTTCGCTCCCCAGGTCGACGTCGTGGAGGCCCATCTCGCCGACGCCGTCGGCAAGGGTGCCCGCGTGTTGGTGGGAGGTTCCCGGATCGAGCGGCGAGGCCTGTGGTTCGAACCGACCGTCGTGGTCGATGTCGACCATCGGATGGACCTCATGACGGAGGAGACGTTCGGTCCCGTGTTGCCGATCATGGTGGTGGACGACGCCGAGGAGGCGCTGCGCCTGGCCAACGATTCCCGCTACGGACTCAACAGCTCGGTGTGGACCGGGGACCGCGCCCGTGGCGAAGACCTCGCCGCCCGCATCCAGGCAGGCAATGTCTGCATCAACGACTGCATCGTCTCGTATGCCATCTGTGGGCTGCCGTTCGGTGGGGTCAAGGAGTCGGGGATCGGACGCGTGCACGGTCCCGAGGGCCTGCTCGAGTTCACCGCAACCAAATCGGTGATGGCGCCGCGGTTCGCCGTTCCCCGTGAGCCGTGGTGGTTCCCGGTGCCACGGCATCTGGACCGCTTGGCGGTGTTGGGGATGCGGCTGCGGTTCCGTCGCCGGCGTGTCCGCAGTTCCCACAGCTGACCCGGGTCACACTCGAGATCACGCTGTCACACCGCTTCGTTATGGTCGTACACATGTTCGATCACAACGGGCAGGGTGATGTGGGTGATCTGGGTGGTGCTGCGGCGGCGGGGGCGGCTGCGGCGTCGGGGGTGCTGTCCACGGTGGCGTCGATCCCCGCTGGGGTGTTGGGTGATGACGAACTCGCTTCGGTGACGTTGGGGTTGGAGCAGGCGCGCCGGTTCTTGGACGCCGCCGAGTTGGCGTGTCTCGCCGAGTTGGATCGTCGCGGCACCACCGAGGTCCGGTTCGGGCAACGCACCGCCGCCTGGTTGGCGCACGAGGCGAAGCTGCCGCGTGCGGTCACCGCAGCCCGGGTGCGCACCGCCCGAAAGATCACTGACGGTGGTCTGGAGCCGGTGGGCGACGCGATGCGTCGGGGTGAGGTCGGGTTCGATCACGCCAAGGTGCTCGCCGGGGCGGCGAACGTGCGCAACGTCGACGAGCTCGCCGCAGTCACCGCCGAGCTGTGTGACGCCGCATCGGTGGCGACCTTCGAACGCTGGTCCACAGAAGTGCGCGGCCTGGCGGACCTGTTGGATGCCGATGGGGGCCACGACCCCGCCGGCGACCTGCCCGAACCCCGGCTGTCGGTCAACCGTGTCGGCGACGTCACCACCATCGGCGGCCAACTCGTGGGTGACGGCGCCCAGAGCGCCCAGGCGGCACTCGACGCGATCGCCGATGAGCTGTTCCGCACCTACACGCGCGACGCGACGCTCACCGGTGCACCCGTCCCACCCCGCGCCCAGCTGCTCGCAGAGGCGTTCGTCGAGTTGTGCCGACGCGGCCTCGCCATCGACACGAGTGCTTCGAAACCCCCACGCACCGACGCGACCGTCGTCATCAACGCCGCAGAACCCGACCGCGTCACCGACACCAACGGCGTCGAACTCCTCGACACCGGCGTGCTGCTGTGTGACCCACTGCTGCACCCCGTCATCACCGACTTCACCTCACTCCCCCTGGCCATCGGACGTGCGCAGCGTTTCGCCCGACCCCACCAGGTGCGTGCGGTCAACCTGCGCGACGGCGGCTGTGTGTTCCCCGGATGCACCGCGCCACCCGCATGGACCGACACCCACCACACCCACCCATGGGCCAACGGAGGCGGCACCGACACCGACCGCATGTGCGGACTGTGCAGGTTCCACCACCGCCTCGCCCACCACCCCAACTGGACATTGCACCTCGATGCTGACGGGTGGACCCGCTGGACCCGCCCCGACGGCCACACCTTCTGGGGCCAACGCCACCAAC
>SKRR01000192.1 GCA_007118345.1 Microthrixaceae bacterium
GACGTCGCGCAGGCCACACGACTGCGTCGTGCACCCGGGGGTGTCGGCCTTCGGATAGAAGTACACGACGACCGTGCGCCCCTTGAACGACGAAAGCCGCACGGTCTCGCCGTTCTGGTCCTTCAAGGCGAATGCCGGGGCACGATCTCCGTGGCTCAGTTGTGACATGCGACGGAGCCTAAACCGCTCGGGCCGCCCCGTGGGGCGGCCCGAGACACTCGGTCGTGGACGCCGGTGGCGTCAGGCGGCCGGGGCCGCAGGTGTCATTTGCCGCTCTTGGCGCGGGACTTGAGCTTGGCGCCGGCGCTGACCTTCGCGGCGTTGCTGGCAGGGACCTGCAGGGTCTCGCCGGTCTGGGGGTTCCTGCCGGTGCGGGCGGCCCGCTTGGTCTGCTCGAACTTCAGGAACCCCGGAATGGTCAGGGCCTCCTTGCCCTTGGCGACGACGTCGCCGGCGATCTCCTCGAAGGTGTCGAGCACGGCCTGCACGTCCTTCTTGGCGATGTCGGTGCGCTGCGCGATGGTCTCGACGAGCTCGGTCTTGTTCATGATGTGTTCCTCCTGATGCGAATCCCCCCGCGAGGCCCGGCCCCACGAGTGTCCATCGACGCCCTCGGCGACGAATTCCACCGTTGTAACTACCACGACAGCGGGGGGAAAGAAAGCGAATCCCTTGGAATATCAGGGTTCGCGCGGAGCGTGAGGTCGCGCTCAGCCGCGATCGAGCGCGTCGCGGAAGGTCCCGACGAGCTCTCCGACCGCGTCGGGCGAGCCGGTCTCGAGCGCGCGACGCACGATCACCGACCCGATCACGACCCCGTCGGCGACCTCACAGACCTCGACGGCCTGCGCGGGTGTCGAGATCCCCACACCGACCAGCACGGGGAGCTCGGTCCGCTCGCGGGCCCGACCCGCGATGACCTTCGCCGACGACGCGAGCTCGTCCCGTTCACCGGTGATGCCGAGCAGACCGACCGCGTAGACGAACCCGCGCGACCGTGCCACCACCCGGTCCAGCCGATCGTCCGACGCCGTCGGGGCCGCCAGCATCACGGTCTCGACCCCGGCGGCGTCGGCGACCTCGCTCCACTCGCCGCACTCCTCGAGGGGCAGATCGGGGAGGATCGCTGCGGCGACCGAGGACGCCGCAGCGGTACGGGCGAAGCGTTCGTAACCGAATCGGTAGACCAGGTTCACGTAGGTCATGACCGCGAGCGGTACCCCGAGATCGATCCGGGCGAGCGCATCGAGCACCGAGGCGGGGGTGGTTCCCTCGGCGAGCGCGCGGCTCGACGCCTCCTGGATGACGGGCCCGTCCATCACCGGGTCCGAGAAGGGGATCCCGACCTCGATGGCATCGGCACCCGCATCGGCGGCAGCGCCGAGCATGGTGGTCCAGTCACCGAACCCGCCGGTGAGGTAGGGCACGAGACACTTGCCGCCGAGGTCGCGGCGCGACCCCAGCGCCGCAGCGAGGCTCACAGGCGATCCCCCAGGATCTCCATCATCTGCGCGACGTCCTTGTCGCCACGACCCGAGAGGTTCACCACGACGGTCCTGCCGGCGAGCCGCTCACGTTCGCGGGCGACCCAGGCGATCGCGTGTGCGGACTCGAGTGCCGGGATGATCCCCTCGGTCCGTGACAGCAGCACGAACGCATCAACGACCTCTTGGTCGCTGACCGGTTCGTAGCTCGCCCGCCCCGACGCCGACAGGTGCGCATGTTCGGGGCCGACGCCCGGATAGTCGAGACCTGCGGAGATGGACTCCGCCTCGAGCACCTGGCCGAACTCGTCCTGCACGAGGTAGGACCGCATGCCGTGCACGATGCCCGGGATGCCGTGGCCCACCGCAGCCCCACCGGCCGGTTCGACACCGATCAGCTCGACGTCGTCGTCCTCGGCGAAGCCCGAGAAGATGCCAGCGGCGTTGGAGCCTCCGCCGACGCAGGCGACGACGAGGTCGGGTCGGCCGGTCGGATGTTCCGAACCGAGCAGCGCTGCGCACTGCTCGGCGGTCTCGGTCCCGATGACCCGGTGGAACTCACGGACCATCCACGGGTACGGGTGCGGACCCATCACCGAGCCCAGGCAGTAGTGCGTGTCCTCGACCGCCGACACCCAGTACCGCATCGCCTCGTTCACCGCGTCCTTCAGCGTGCGGCTGCCCGACAGCGCAGGGGTGACCTGGGCGCCGAGCAGTCGCATCCGGAACACGTTCAGCGCCTGGCGCTCCATGTCGACCTCGCCCATGAACACGAGGCAGTCCATGCCCATCAGCGCCGCGGCGGTCGCCGTGGCGACACCGTGCTGGCCCGCACCGGTCTCGGCCACCAGCCGACGCTTGCCCATGCGCCGGGCCAGCAGCGCCTGGCCGAGCACGTTGTTGATCTTGTGGCTCCCGGTGTGGTTCAGGTCCTCGCGCTTGAGCAGCAGTCGACAGCCGAGCTCCGCGCCGAGTCGGTGGCACTCGGTGAGTGGGCTCGGACGCCCGGCGTACCCGGAGAGCAGGTCGTCCAGCTCGGCCCGGAAGGCTGCGTCGCTCCAGGCGCCCCGGAACGCGGCGTCGAGCTCCTGCAGCGCCGGCACGAGCGTCTCAGGGACGAAGCTGCCCCCGAAGTCGCCGAAACGGCCGTCGCTGCCCGGCGTGCCCATCGCAGGGCGTTCGGGTGGGGATGCGATGTCATGACCCTGGGCGTCGTCCACGAAGAGCAAGGTACCCCCGCATGCGACGGGGACCGAACCGGGTTCCTCATCGGTCGGGGTCGGCCCAGTCGAAGGGGACGTGCCCGGCACCCTCGGGCGGTGCGTGCCGGAGCGCGGCCTCACGAGCGGCATGGATGAAGTCGCGGACCTTGATCGGGTCCTTGCGTCCGGGTCGACCCTCGAGTTCCACTCCGGTCGACACGTCGACACCCCAGGGCCGGACCTCGTCGATCCCCGCCGCGACGTTGTCGGCGGTCAGTCCGCCGGCCAGGATCACCCGTCGGTTCGAGGGCACGCCGTCCGCGAGTGACCAGTCGAAGACCCTGCCGGAACCGGGTGCGTGGGAATCCAGCAGGATGGCATCGGCGCCGTACTCGTCGACGTGCGCGAGTCCCGGGTCCCCCGCGGGGAACGCCACGATCAGCGCCTGGCAGTACGGGCGGATCTGCTCGGCGTCGCGGGGCGACTCGTGGCCGTGCAGCTGCACGGCGCGGAGCCCGGCGTGCTGGATCGTGTCGATGACGAACTGCGACGGTTGGTCGCGGAACACCCCGACGGTCAGCGTCTCCGCCGGGAGCCGGCGCACGATGTCGCGCACGGCGCCCTTGGTGACCTGCCGGGTGCTGGGGGCGAAGATGAACCCGATCGCGTCGGCGCCCATCGCGACCGCGAGTGCCGCGTCTTCCTCCTCGGTGACTCCGCAGATCTTGACGAACACCGTGCAGACCCTACTGACCCGAACGGCGCGGGACGCGCAGCGCGTCGAGCGCCGTGCTCGGATCCGCAGCCGTGACGAGGTGCTCCCCGACGAGCACGGCGTCGAAACCTGCCGCCGCCAGCGCACGGGCGTCGTCCGGCCCCCGGACACCCGATTCGGCGACGCGTACCGTGCGCTCGGGCAGCTGCGATGCCATCCGCACGGCGCGCTCCGAATCGACCTCGAACGTGACCAGATCACGCTGGTTGACGCCGATGAGCGAGCCGCTCGTGTGGGTGACCGCACGGTCGAGCTCGTGCTCGTCGTGGATCTCGACGAGCACGTCGAGACCGATCTCGGTCGCGAGGTCGGAGAACGCCCGCAGCTCTGCGTCGTCGAGCGCCGCCACGATGAGCAGCACGCAGTCGGCGCCCATCAGGCGGGCGTCGCACACGTCGTTCGCCGCGACGGTGAAGTCCTTGCGCAGCACCGGGAGCGGGACCACGTCGCGGGCGTGCGCGAGGTCGTCGGGTGAACCGCCGAAGTGAGGCCCGTCGGTCAGCACCGACAGACAGACGGCACCTCCGGAGCGGTACCTGAGCGCCAGTTCCGCCGGGTCGAGCTGCTCGGCGAGCGGGCCCTTCGACGGCGAGCGACGCTTCACCTCGGCGATGACCCCCAGGCGGTCGGCACCCTCGAGCGCCGCGCGAAACCCCCGGCACGGCGGCAGGGCGGCGGTCTGCTCGACGAGCTGATCGGTGCGCCGCTGGTCGAGCGCCGCTGCGGCACGGTGGTGGTCGAGGATGGCATCGAGGTAGGTGGCCATGGGGCGAGCACGCTAGCGGCGACGTGCCGCTCGCTCCTCAGCACTTCGACTCCGGAACAACACCACCACCGGCGCGCCCACGAAGAGCAGCAGTGAGAACAATGCGCCGATCAGTGCAGCGGCGACCACCCCCGGCGCGTCGAGGGTCAGGCCGGCGACGAGCAGGAAGACCGACATCCCCAACAGCATCGGCGGTGCGACCAGCAGCAGCCGTGGGGGCGCGGTGGCAGGGTCGCCCTCGTCGGGCTCGTAGCGCCAGGAGTCGTCATCGTCCTCGTCGTGCTCGAAGTAGGGCCGGAACTCCGAGGAGGGAGGGCGGATGGTCGGCGCGCTCGCCGGCGCGCCCGGCGTCGCTGCGCCCGGCGCGCGCAGCGAACGGTCGTACCCGGCGCGGGTCGACGGCGATCCGAGCACCTCCCACGCCTCGTTGATCCGGCGCATCCGAGCGTCGGCATCAGCCGCGGCGGCGGGGTCGGCGTCGACGTGACGATCGGGGTGGTACCGACGCGCCAGTCGGAGGTAGGCGCGCCGCAGTTCATCCTCGGAGACGTCAGGCGCCACACCCAGGACCTCGTAGTGGGTCACTCGGACAGCAGCGGCAACTCGCGGACCTCCGCCGACGCCACGGCGGGCTCGCCGGAGGGACCGGTCCACCTCAGCTCGACAGGTGCCGGGGCCTCCACGCTGCGGTGCACCCAGGCGAGCGCCACCGGTGCTCGCAGGTCGAGTGACTCACCGACGCTGGTGAGCACGCCACGGGCCTGGCTGCCGCCGTCGGCGTCGACCACCACGACCTCCGCGCCCACGGGCGGAACGACATTGGTGCCCAGCACCACACCCCGCAGCTGGCGCGGCGTGCGGTTCCCACGCGAATCGACCCTGGCGACGAGCTCCTGGCCCGTGTAGCAGCCCTTGGTGAAGCTGACGGACCGGTCGATCAACCACTGACCAGCCTCGCCGGGAATGACCGTGGGCTCGGGCTCCCAGGAGAACTCGCTGCCGTTGGCCGGCCATCCGGCCTCCACCCGGACCGTCTCGTAGGCATCCAGCCCGGCCACGTGCATCCCGTCGGGCAGTGCCACCTGTGGCCCGAGCAGGTCGACACCCCGCAGTCCGGGCCACCCGGCCTCGCCGCGCAGCTCCGCTCGGACGTCGATCTCCTCCGGTGACGGGCAGGCAGGGCCCCGAACCGCCACGCACTGCCAGTCGAGCAGCTCGAACTCGGTGTTGACCCGGAAGCGGAAGCGGTTCAGTCGTTCGAGGACCACCTCCGCTGCCGCCGGCTCGACGTCCATGAGGATCTCGTCGTCGACGTGACGGCCCCACAGCCGCAACCATGCGACGACCTTGCCCTGGGGTTCGAGCAGCAGGCTCCAGCGGGACTCCCCCGGGACCAGCCCTGCGACGTCCTGGGACAGTTGCCCCTGGAGGAACTCCACCGAATCCGCCCCGAACGCCCGGAGCACCGCGCGGGGGACACGGGCCGCGGCGACGTCGCGTCGAAGGGCCAGGTAGTCAGCGGTCACGTCGGTCATGTTGGCCAGTCTCCCAGCTGGACGACCGTCCCGACAGGCCACCCGCACGTCGCCGACGGGTCATCTCCTCGGCGGGCGGGATCGCGCACAGCAGCGCCTTGGCCTTGTTGCGGGTCTCGAGCTCCTCGTCGGCGGGCACCGAATCGGCGACGATCCCCGCGCCCGCCTGGACCGACGCACGTCGAGTGCCGTCCTCGCCCGGTGGGGCGACCAGCATCGTGCGGATCGCGATCGCAGTGTCGATGTTGCCCGAGAAGTCGAGATACCCCACGATCCCCGCGTAGGGACCCCGGCGCACCGGTTCGAACTCGTCGATCAGCTCCATCGCCCGCACCTTGGGAGCTCCCGAGACGGTGCCCGCTGGCAGCGTCGCGCGCAGCACGTCGATGGGGGTCCGACCGGCTGCGAGCCGGCCCGACACCTCCGAGGTCAGGTGCATCACGTGGCTGTACCGCTCGAGGGTCATCAGCTCGTCGACGTGGCAGGACCCGAACTCGACGACCCGACCGACGTCGTTGCGGGCCAGGTCGACGAGCATGATGTGCTCCGCCCGTTCCTTCGGGTGCTCGAGCAGCTCGGCGGCCAGCTGGCGGTCGTGCTCGTCGGTCCGCCCCCGAAAGCGCGTCCCGGCGATGGGGCGAGAGATGACCCGCCCTCCGAGCAGCTGGACCATCGGCTCGGGAGAGCACCCCACCAGCGTCAGCTCGTCCTCGCGCAGGTAGTACATGTAGGGGCTCGGGTTCACCCGTCGCAGGACCCGGTAGACGTCGAGCGGGTCGGCGTCGAGGTCCACGTCGAAGCGTTGTGACAGCACGACCTGGAAGATGTCCCCGGCGAGGATGTGCTCCTTGGCGGCCTCGACCGCCGACTCGTAGCGCCCACCCGACATCGACGACGTCACGGCGGGGACCTCCCCCGCGACCGGCGCGTCGACCAGTGGCTCCTCGATCGACGTCGCCCCGTCGACCGCCATCGTCGCGATGCGGTCGATCGCCTCGTCGTAGCGGGCATCGAGGGTCGAGTCGTCGAGCCCCTCCTCCACGAAGGCATTGGCGACGAGGGTGACCTGCTGGTTCCAGTGGTCGTACGCCGCGAGCTCACCGATGACCGACAACACGGCATCGGGCCAGTCGCGGTCGGACGGCGGGGCGTCCGGGAGATGTTCGACCTCCCGCACCACGTCGTAGCCGAGGTAGCCGATGACACCGGAGTGCAGCGGCGGCACGTCGTCCGTGTCGACCCCGAGCTCGGCGGCGGTGGGTGCCCGGTAGCGCTCCAGGAGCTGCTCGAGGGCGACGAGCACCCCGCGGGTCACGTCGACATCGGTCGGCAACGAACCCCTGACGGCGACCCGACCGTCCCTGGCCGACAGCGTGGCGACCGGCGACCGCCCGATGAACGACCACCGCCCCCACTGGCCGCCGTGGTCGACCGACTCGAGCAGGAATCCCGGCCGTCCGGTCTCGTCATCGCCGCACAACCGGACGAACGCCGCCACCGGCGTGGTCAGGTCGGCGAGCAACGTCCGCCAGACGGGCACGACACCGTGTCGGCGCGCGAGCGCCCGGAAGGTCTCGCGGTCCGGTGCGACGCCGGGCGCCGCGTCCGCAGCGCTCATCCTCCGAAGTCGCGGAAGAAGCAGGAGTACTCGCCGGTGTGGCAGGCCCCAGCGCCCTCTTGTTCGACGCGGAACAGGAGCGTGTCGCCGTCGCAGTCGTACGACGCGGACCGGATGAACTGGCGGTCACCCGAGGTGTCGCCCTTTCGCCAGACCTCCTGGCGCGAACGCGACCAGAACACGGTGCGTCCCTGTTCGAGGCTCATGCGCAGGGTCTCGGCGTTCATCCAGGCCATCATCAGCACGGCGCCGGTGTCGATGTCCTGGACGATCGCCGGGACGAGCCCGCCGTCGTCGTAGCGGACCAGTGCGAGGTCCTCCTCGCGCACGGGGACCGGGGTGACGGCCGGGGACTCTGACATGGGTGCCATCGTAGGAGTGGCCGCACCGGCGACCCCAACCCGTTCCGGCTCAGAGGTAGAGGCCCGGGTGCGCCTCCTCGAGGCGCTCGGCGGCGACGGCGTGAACGTCACGTTCGCGCAGGATCATGAACGTCTCCGCGCGGACCTCGACCTCGTGGACCTCCTCGGGGTTGAACAGCACGTGGTCGCCTTCCTGGATCGAGCGCACGTTCGGCCCCGCGGCACGCACCTCGGCCCATGCCAGGCGACGGCCGATCTGCGCCGTCGCTGGGATGAGGATCCCACCGCTGGAACGTCGCTCCTCCTCAGCAGCGTCGAGGGTGACCAGCAGGCGGTCGTTCAGCATGCGCACCGGCATGCGGTCGGCGCGACCCATCAGTGAGCTCCCGCTGTGGGCAGCAGCTCGGCGGCGAGCAGCTCGAGGTGCTCGAGGTCGTCGAGATCGAGCACCTGGAGGTACACGCGCTCGATGCCGATCGCGGCGTACGCCCCGAGGCGATCGACGAGTTCGTCGGGCGTTCCCGCCATGCCGTTGCTCCGCAACTCCTCGACGTCCCGGCCGATCGCCGCCGCGCGCCGGGTCACCTCGGCCTCATCCCGCCCACAACACACCACCTGGGCCGCCGAACGACACACCGTGGACGGATCGCGGTCCACCGAGTCGCAGGCGCGGTCGATGTTCGACTGGAGGTCCGCAGTGGTCGCGACGTCGGCGAAGGGCACGTTGTACTCGGCAGCGAATCGAGCGACGAGCGCGGGGGTCCGGCGGGGGCCGAACCCGCCGACGATGATCGGAGGCCCGTCGGCGGTCGCCGCCTTGGGCAGCGCTGGTGAGTTGCGGATCGGCCAAATGGGCCCTGGGTGATCGAACGTGGCTCCCTGGGGGGTCCGCCAGAGCCCGGTGACGATCTCGAGCTGCTCGCCGAGCTGGTCGAAGCGCTCGCCCGTCGGGGGGAAGGGCACGACGTAGGCCTCGTGTTCCTCGGTGAACCATCCCGCTCCGAGGCCCAGCTCGACGCGGCCGCTCGACATCTGGTCGACCTGCGCGACCTGCACCGCCAGCATGCCGGGGTGGCGGAAGGTCACCGAGGTGACCAACGTCCCGAGGCGGATCGTGGACGTCTCGCGCGCGATGGCGCCCAGGGTCACCCAGGAGTCCGTGGGGCCGGGACCAGCTGGACCCTCGCCCATCCGCAGGAAGTGGTCGGAGCGGAAGAAGCCGTCGAAACCCAGCGCCTCGGCCCGCTGCGCCACGGCGAGCTGCTGGTCGTAGGTGGCGCCCTGTTGGGGCTCGATGAAGATCCGCAGGTCCATGGGGGCGACGCTACCCAGCCGGGACGACCGGCATGCACCCTCGGGCGACCGAACAGGTGTACTGTCGTACACACGTTCGGTTCGCTCCACCACTCGGACCGATCGCGTGCTGCTGCCACCGCAGCACCGGCGGTGACCCCGGTGGAGATGGGGCCATCGGGGTCACCGCCGCTCCACGCTCGCCCGGCCCGAACGGGTCGACTCAGACCGGCCGGACCGGCACGCCGGCAGCACTGAGCGCCGCCTTCGCCTCACCGACGGTGTGCTCACCGAAGTGGAAGATCGATGCGGCGAGGACCGCATCGGCGCGGGCGACGGTGACCCCTTCGACGAGGTGGCCGAGCTCCCCCACGCCCCCGGACGCGATGACCGGGACGTCGCACGCATCGACGACTGCGGCGGTCAGCTCCAGGTCGAACCCGTCACGGGTGCCGTCCCGGTCCATCGAGGTGAGCAGGATCTCACCGGCGCCGAGCTCGGCCACCCTGGCGCACCAGTCGACCGCGTCCACGCCGGCCGGGGTCCGTCCACCGTGGGTGAAGACCTCCCACCCGGCGCCGCCGTCGCGCCGCGCCCTGGCGTCGACCGCGACCACCACGCACTGCGTGCCGAACTCCTCGGCGATCTCGGCGACGACCTCGGGCCGGTCGACCGCGGCGGTGTTCACCCCGACCTTGTCGGCGCCCGCCCGCAGGAGGCGTCGGGCGTCCTCGACCCTGCGGATCCCACCACCGACCGTGAAGGGGATGAAGACCTCCTCGGCGGTGTGCCGAACGACATCGACGATGGTGTCGCGCGCGTCGGACGAGGCGGTGATGTCCAGAAAGACCAACTCGTCGGCACCCTCGAGGTCGTAGCGAGCCGCCAGCTCGACGGGGTCCCCGGCGTCGCGCAGCTCGACGAAGTTCACACCCTTGACCACGCGGCCGGCGTCCACGTCGAGGCACGGGATCACCCGCGCGGTGATCACGCCGAGCCCCCGGCGAGGCGCTCGACCGCGCCCCTGACGTCGACGCGACCCTCGTAGATCGCACGGCCGACGATCGCCCCGGCCAGCCGGCGCCCCGCCGATTCGAGCGCCGCCAGCGCGACCAGGTCGTCGAGGGCCCCGACGCCACCGGAAGCGATCACCGGGATCGAGGTCGCCGCCAGCACCGATGCCAGACCGGCGATGTCGGGTCCGTCGAGGGTGCCGTCGCGACTGATCTCGGTGACCACCAGCGCGGCAATCCCGGCATCCTCGAAGGCGCGGGCGAGGTCGAGCAGGTCGGCACCCGAGCCCTCGAGCCACCCGCGTACCGCCACGTCGCGTCCTCGGGCGTCGAGACCCACGGCGACGGGGCGGCGCGCTGCGAGCGAGCGCACGAACTCCGGGTCCTCGAGCGCCGCCGTCCCCACGACGACCCGGGCGACGCCGGCGTCGAAGAGCGCGTCGGCCGCAGCCTCGTCGCGGACGCCACCGCCGGTCTGCACGGGGACCGACACGGCCGCCGCGATCGCGGCGACAACGGGTCGGTTCACCGGGTCACCCGTACGCGCGGCATCCAGGTCGACCACGTGGATCCACCCGGCGCCGTCGGACTCGAAGCCCCGTGCGACCGCCACCGGGTCGTCGCCGTAGACGGTCTCGCGGTCGTAGTCACCCTGGTAGAGGCGCACACAACGTCCTCCGAGCAGATCGATCGCGGGATACAGCTCCATCACCGACCACCGGCCCCGGTCGTCGTGTTGCTCACGACGCCGCGACGCGCCATGTCGACGAAGTTGCCCATCAGCGCGAGACCCAACGCACCCGACTTCTCCGGGTGGAACTGCGTGGCGACCACGTTGTGACGGTGTGCGGCCGCGGTCACCGGGCCACCGTAGTCACAGGTCGCGATCACGTCCTGGGTCCCCTCCGGGGCGAAGGAGTGCACGAAGTACATCCATGGCCGGTCCCCGAGGCCCTCGAACAACGGCGTCTCGGTCAGCACGTCGACGCGGTTCCACTGCATCTGCGGGTGCTTGACCCCGTCGGGCAGTCGACGGACCACTCCGGGCAGCACACCCAGGCCGGTGACCCCGGGGGTCTCCTCGGAGGCGTCGTAGAGCAGCTGCATGCCGACACAGATCCCGAGGAATGGTCGACCCGATGCGATCGCAGCGAGGGCGACGTCGTCGAGGCCCGTTCGGGAGAGCGCGTCGCGGCAGCGGCCGAACGCGCCCACTCCGGGCAGCACGACCGCGTCGGCGGCCTCGACATCGTCGGCGTCCGAGGTGAGGAACGCTCGGGCCCCGCAGCGCTGCAGTGCCTTCTCGGCGGAACGGAGGTTGCCGATGCCGTAGTCGAGGACCGCGACGACGGGACCCGGCACCTCAGCGGCACTCACAGGACGCCCTTGGTGGACGGCACCGCGGTCCCCTCCAACCGCACGGCGTCGCGCAGGGCACGGGCAACGGCCTTCACCGATGCCTCGATGATGTGGTGGGTGTTGCGGCCCCGAACCAGGGTCAGGTGCAGCGTGATGCCCGCAGAGGTCACCACTGCCCGCCAGAACTCCTCCATCAGCTGCGGGTCGAACGGTGGGTCACCGAGGATCTTCACACCGGGGGGATCGATCTCGTAGTGCAGGAAGGGGCGGCCCGACAGGTCGACCACGGCTTCGACGAGTGCCTCGTCGAGCGGCACTCGGATCGACGCGAAGCGTCGGACCCCCGCCTTGTCCCCCCACGCCTCGGCGAGCACGGCCCCCAGGAGGATGCCCGAGTCCTCGACCGTGTGGTGTGCGTCGATGTCGAGATCGCCCTGGGCGCGCACCGTCAGATCCATTCCGCCGTGTCGACCGAGCTGGTCCAGCATGTGGTCGAAGAAGGGAAGCCCGGTGACGCAATCGGTGGTGCCGGCACCGTCGAGGTCGACCTCGATGCGGATGTCGGTCTCCTTGGTCGTGCGCGACCGGCTGGCGGAGCGGGGGGACGGGGTGTCGGTCATCGCTCCAAGATTCCCACAGGCGAGCACGGGTGGTGGAGTCGGTTGTTGCTCAGCCGGTCAACGCGACCCGGAGAGCGTCGAGGAACCGGCGGTTTTCCTCGGGCGTTCCGATGGTGACCCTCAGGCAATCGGTGAGCCCTGGCCACGACGCGCAGTTCCGGACCAGCACCGATTGGTCGACCAGCGCCTTCCAGACATCCTCGCCACTGCGAGAGTGAGGCCGGAACAAGATGAAGTTGGCTGCCGACGGCCACTGGTCGACCTCGAGCGCGTCGAGGCCGTTGGCCACCACTCCGCGCTGCTCGACGAGCCGGGCGACCCGGGCGCGCATCTCGTCGAGGTGGTACGGCAGGACGACCTTGTCGAGCTCGTCGACCACCCAGGTCGGCCCGACCAGGTATCCGAGGCGCAACGCTGCTGCCGACCACGTCTTGGAGTAGGTGCGGGTGACCACGACGTTGCGGTCCTCGTCGACCAGGGAGAGCGCGCTCCACGGAGAGAACTGGCCGTAGGCCTCGTCCACCACCAACAGGCCGTCGATCGACTCGACCGCTTCGAGCACCGAGCGCACCGTCGCAGGCTCCTCGAGTCGGCCGGTGGGGTTGTTCGGCGAGCAGAGGAAGGTCACCGCCGGCCGCTCGCTGCGGATCCGTTCCAGCGCCGGACCGAGATCGAGGGTGAAGTCGTCGCGTCGTGGCTCCTGGAGCACACCCGTACCGCACACCCGGGCGATGTGGGAGTGCAGCGCGTAGGTGGGCTCGAAGGTCATCACGCTGCGCCCCGCGCCGCCGTACGCGAGGCAGATGCTCTGGAGCACCTCGTTGGAGCCGTTCGCTGCGAACACGTTGGCCGCTGAGATCGTGCCGGCGGTGGAGCCGGCCTCGGTCCCGACGATGCGGGACCGCAGTGCCATGGCGGAACGGTCGGGATAGCGGTGCCAGTCGAGGTCGTGCAGGGCGACGGCGAGCGCATCGACGAACGCCGCCGGTGGCGGCTCGGGCGCCTCGTTGGTGTTGAGCCGTACCTCGACACTCACCTGGGGTGAGTGGTAGCCGTCCATGAGCGCGACGTCGTCGCGCACCGCCGGGCGGCCCATCAGACCCCGCTCGTCGGGTCGGTCCGCCCACGCCGGAGCCGGATCGAATCTGCGTGCGCGGTGAGACCCTCGGCATCGGCGAGGGTCTCGACCACCTCGGCGAGTCCACCGCTGCGGTAGACCGACTGGTCGACCTCGATCACATGGTGGTGCTTGAGGAAGTCGTCGACGGTGAGCGCCGAGGAGAAGCGCGCCGAACCGTGGGTGGGCAGGACGTGGCTCGGCCCGGCGACGTAGTCGCCGACCGAAGCGGGTGACCACGCCCCGAGGAAGATCGCGCCGGCGTTCTGGACCCGGTCCGCCAGGGTGGCTGCGTCCTCACAGAGCAGCTCGAGGTGTTCGGGCGCCACCAGGTCGGCGACCTCGAGCGCCGCGTCGGGACCGTCCACCAGCACGGCGTACCCCGACGACGACAGCGTGGCGGTGATCTCGTCGCGACGCGGCGAGGCAGCGGTCAGGCGATCGACCTCGCTGGTGACTGCATCCGCGACCGTTTCGTCCCAGGTGATGAGCCAGGCCAACCCGTCGGGGCCGTGCTCGGCCTGCAGGATCACGTCGATGGCGGCCAGCTCGGCCGGCACGCTGTGGTCGGCGACCACCACGACCTCGCTCGGACCGGCGAACGCCGCGGCGACGCCCACACGTCCAGCGACCTGCTGCTTGGCGAGCGCGACGTAGCGGTTGCCGGGCCCGCAGATCACGTCGACCGGCGCGATCGAGGCGGTCCCGTACGCCATGGCGGCGACCGCCTGGGCACCGCCCACGGGATGCACCTCTCGCACCCCTGCCACTGCGGCTGCCGCGAGCGTCACGTCGGCGATGGCCCCGGTGGCGCGATCCGGTGGCACGCACACCGCGACCTGTTCCACGCCGGCGACGATCGCGGGCACCGCCGTCATCAGCAGCGTCGACGGATAGGCGGCGCGTCCTCCGGGGACGTAGCAGCCGGCACGCCGGACCGGGCGACGGTACGAGCGGATGCTGACGCCTTCGTCCTCGTGGGCGACCTCGCGCTGGAGCTGGGCCCGGTGGTGCGCTGCGACGCGGCCGGCCGCCGTCTCGAGCGCGGCGCGCACCTGGGGGTCGATGCGGGTCAGCGCCGCCGCGAGCTCGGTCTCGTCGACGGTGAGCCGGTCGGGTCGGACCCCGTCGAACCGTTCGGTCAGCTCACGCAGCGCGTCGTCGCCGCGGTTGCGGACCTCGTCGATGATCGACCGTACCGCTGCCACCGGCTCGTCCTCGTCGACCACCGGACGCGGCAGGTGGTCGTCGAATCCGTCGAGTCCGCGGAGGTCGAGTCGCTGCAGCACCTGGTCACGGTACCCACCGCCGTCGCTGTGCGGCGAACGACATCGGCACCGGGTAGCGCCTGGGGGATCATCGGGCTAGACCGTTCGCGGTGAGCCTCGACGCCGACCTGACCAGCCTGCTGTCCTCGCTCGAACAGGTGCTCGAACGCCTCGACGAGGCCGCCGAGCAGGTCGACGGTGACGAACGCGAGGACCTGCTCATCGACCTCCACGAGGTCGAGCGGCACCTCCGCGCCGCCACACGCCGGCTGAACCGGACCGTCAGCGGCCGCACCTGAGTCCCGGTCCCGGGCTCGACGGGAAAAGAAACCCGGCGCCCCGAAGGGCGCCGGGTGGCGATCCGGGCGGCGGGAGCCCAGGATCACCGGGTACCAGGTGGCGGGAACCTGGTACGGGGCAACCTACTCCCACGCCGTTGCGCTGTCGAGGATCCCTCACCCCGAGGTGTGATCGATGTCACCAGCAGAGCCACGTTCTGTGCCCGGCTGCTCGCCAAGTGCGGGAATCCGGTCACTCTCCGTGCAGCGGCTCGCGCTCGGAGCGCCAGCGGACCGAAATGCGTTCAGCGCCGAACGCCGTTGATGTGCGCAACCCTCATCCACGCACCGAGGGGCAGAAGTCCGCGAGCGAGCACTCGTCGCACCGCGGCCGCCGGGCGCCGCACACGCGCCGGCCGTGGAGGATGAGCCGCAGGCTGAACTCGCCACGCTCGGACGCGGGCACCATCGGATTCAGTTCCTGCTCCACCTTGACCGGGTCGGTCTGATCGGTGAGACCCAGCCGGTGCGACAGCCGGAGCACGTGGGTGTCCACCGGCAGGCCCGGCAGGCCCAGCGCCTCGGCCCGCACCACGTTCGCCGTCTTGCGGCCGACCCCCGGGAGTGCGGTCAGCTCCTTCATCGATCCGGGCACCTCGCCGCCGTGGCGATCGACCAGTCCGGCGGCCATTCCGATGATCGAACGCGTCTTCGCCTTGTAGAAGCCCGTCGAACGGATCAGCTCCTCGACGTCCTCCGGGTTCGCACCGGCGAGGTGCTCCGGCGTCGGATACGCCTCGAACAGCGACGGAGTCACCATGTTCACCCGTGCGTCGGTGCACTGTGCCGAGAGGATCGTGGCGGTCAGCAGCTCGAACGCGTTGCGGTGATCGAGCTCGCAGATCGCCTCGGGGTACTCGAGCTTCAGCCGCTCGTGGGCCAGTCGCGCCCGCCCCTTCGGCGACCTCGGCCGCCGTGTTCGACCGTCGGTCTCGGAGCGGGACGCCATCGTCGGAACGGTAGCCTCGCACGACCATGGCGCATGACGAACAGCTGCCCCCTCGCTCCCCTCCGGCCCAACGATGGGAGTCGCCATGGTCGCCGGAGCTCGACGAGCAGCTCGGGCGCGAGGGTTTCGAGCGGGTGCGGCTCCTGCACCAGATGCGCCGGACGCTGCCGCTGCCCGACGAACTGCGCACCCCGGCGCCACCGACCGGGGTGCGTGCGTGGCGCGACACCGACGCCGACGAGTTCCTCGAGGTGAACAACCGGGCGTTCGCCTGGCACCCCGAACAGGGGGGGTGGGATCGGCAACGGCTCGACGTCGAGCGCGCCCACGACTGGTTCGACCCCGAGGGCTTCTTGGTGCACGAGGGCGAGGACGGGCGGATCGACGGGTTCTGTTGGACCAAGGTCCACCCCGAGTTCGGCGAGGACCATCCCGACGGCCCGCGGCCCGCCGCGGGAGAGATCTACGTGATCGCTGCTGACCCGTCCACCCACGGCACGGGACTGGGCCGTGCGCTGACGGTCGCAGGGCTCGACCACCTCGCAACACGCGGGCTCGGCCTCGGGATGCTCTACGTCGAGGCGGACAACCTGCCTGCTGTCCGGTTGTACCGACAGCTGGGCTTCGAGGTGCACCACAGCGACGCGGGGTACGCACGGCGGACGCCCCGGTAGTCTCCGACGGTGCGTTCCACCCGCTACGACCTGGAGCCAGAGGACTGGGCCGAGCGGCTCGCAGCACTGCCGTCGTTCCGGGCTCGGCAGGTGTTCGAGGGGTTGCACCGCGGCGGCCGCGACCTGACCGAACTCACCGAGCTCCCCGCCGCGCTCCGCGAGGAACTCGACCACGAGTTCCCCACCGCGCTCACCACCGTGACCGAGTCGACCAGCGATGGCGGCGACACGGTCAAGTTCCTGTGGGAGCTCGACGGGGGGCCGCGTGTCGAGACCGTCCTGATGCACTACGACCGGCGCTCCACTGTCTGTCTCTCCTCGCAGGCCGGGTGCGCGATGGGCTGCAGTTTCTGCGCGACCGGCCAGGCCGGCTTCGAGCGGCACCTCGGCGTCGGGGAGATCGTCGAGCAGTTCATCCGGGCCAGCCGCCGCGCCGCAGCCACGCAGCCGTCGCGGCGGCTCGGCAACGTCGTCTTCATGGGGATGGGAGAGCCGCTGGCCAACTACGACGCGACCTGGGCCGCGATCCGTCGCATCCACGGCCCGCTGGGGCTCGGCGCGCGTCACATCACCGTCTCGACCGTCGGGCTCGTCCCCGGCATCCGTCGGATGGCCGACGAGGACCTCCCGGTGAACCTCGCGGTGTCACTCCACGCGGCCAACGACGAGTTGCGTGACGAGCTGGTGCCGATCAACCGCACCCATCCGCTCGAGACACTCGTCGCTGCATGTCGCGGGTACGTCGACCGGACGGGACGCCGACTCAGCTTCGAGTGGGCGATGATCGACGGTGTCAACGACCGCCGCCGCGACGCAGCGGAGCTCGCGTCCGTCGCCCGGGAGCTGCGGGCGCACGTCAACCTCATCCCGTTGAATCCGACGCCCGGCTACGGAGTCCGTGGTTCGTCGGGCAACCGCGTGCGGGTGTTCCGCCACGAGTTGTCCGAACACGGCGTGAACGTGACGGTGCGCGACACCCGAGGTTCCGACATCGACGCGGCCTGCGGACAGCTGCGCGCCGGGCACGAGGCGACCCCGGTACGTCGCCCCCGCCGCCGCACCGGGGTGACCTGACCGGTTTCCTCAGCGCACCAGCACCGTGCGGCGCCCGGCACGGATCGCGTCGACGAGGTGCTCCCCCACCGCCACCCGGGCCCCCGGCCACACCACGCTGCGTTCCACCGTGCCGAGCACCTCGGCCCCCTCCCCGACGACCGACGTGCCCGACGACCAGAGCAGGTTGGCTCGCAGGTAGTCGGCGGGCGTTCCACAATCGACGACCGGCGCCGTCTCGTGCACCCACTCGAGCCGACCCGCTCCGAGCTCGTCCCGCCAGAGCGTCTCCCACAGGCCGGCGGGTTCGGACCTGAGCCGTCGGGCGGCCGCCCACGGCAACAGCGACGCCACCACCCCGCTGCGTGGGCCGAAGGGGCCCGGGGTCGACGTCAACACCCGCACCCGCGCACCGTCCCACCCCTCGACGAACTTGCGGAGATCGGCTCGGTGCCAGGTGTCGGCGTTGACCACCAGCGCGTCGCGTCCGTCCAGCCACGACCGCAACGCACCGATCGCGCCCGCGGTGCCGAGCGCCCGGTCCGCCTCGACCGAGATGTGGACCGGCGGGGAGCCGTCGCCGGTGAGCAGCGACAGGTGCTCCTCGATCTGCTCCCGCCCGTGATGGACGTTGACCGCCAGCTGACCGGTGACCGTGCCGAGCCGTTCGAGCGCCCAGTCGAGCAACGCCCGGTCGCCCACCGGGCACAACGGCTTGGGTCGCAGCAGCGTCAAGGGGCGGAGCCGGGTGCCGGCGCCGGCAGCGAGTGCCACCCCTGCGACACCTGCTGCCAGACTGTCATCCATGTCCGACCGCCGTTGGTACAACCCGAACCTCCCCCAGACGCTGGGTATCGCACAGATCCTGCTCTACATCAACGCAGCATTCATGCTGCTCGGGGTCCTCGCCGGAGGCGGGATCGGATTGCTCGGGGTCGTCGCCCTCGCCGCCTACGTGTACGGCGGCTTCGGGATCGCCAACGGTCAGCGGCGCGGCTACCAAGTTGCGGTCGCGGCGTCGTTCTTCCCGCTGGCGCTCCGAA
>SKRR01000132.1 GCA_007118345.1 Microthrixaceae bacterium
AGGAAGTCACGATCTTCGTCGCTCAGCACCAGTTCGAGCTCCTCCACCAGCGCGGGGTGCCGCGCGAGACCTGTTCCGTCGCCAACGAGCTCGATCGCCACCTCGCGCGCCCGCGCAACCCAGTCTCTGTCCCGGCGCAGCGACGCCAACTTCAGGTCATTGCGCCCCTTCTGGCGCTCCCCCAGCACCGTGCCCTCACCCCGGAGGTCGAGGTCGACCTCGGCGAGCTCGAACCCGTCGGTCGACGCGACGAGTGCCTCGATGCGGGCGACGCCGTCCGGCGAGGGCTCGCCGTCGGTCACGAGCACGCACCGGCTGGCCACCTGTCCGCGACCGACACGGCCGCGCAGCTGGTGCAGCTGCGCGATGCCGAAACGGTCGGCGTCGAGCACCACCATCATCGTCGCCTCGGGCACGTCGACGCCGACCTCGATCACGGTGGTGGCCACCAGCACCTGGGTGCTGCCGCCGCGGAACGAGGCCATCGCGGCCTGCTTCTCCTCGGAAGGCATCCGCCCGTGCAGCAGCCCGACCTCGAGCCCGGCGAGCGCCCCGTGGCGCAAGTCCTCGGCGGTCGACTCCGCTGCGGCCACCTCGACCTTGTCGGAGTCCTCCACCAGCGGGCACACCACATAGACACGCCGACCCCGGCCGACCTCTTCGCGTACCTGCTCCCACGTGGCCTCGAGGCCGTCCCCGTCGGCGACCCACGAGGTCGAGATCGGGGTGCGACCGGGAGGGAGTTCGTCGAGCACCGACACGTCGAGGTCCCCGTACACGGTCATCGCGGCAGTGCGCGGGATGGGCGTTGCGGTCATGACCAACACGTCCGGTGATCGACCGTCGCGGTCGGACAGGCGGAGCGCCGCCCGCTGCTCCACGCCGAAGCGGTGCTGCTCATCGACCACGACCACGCCGAGGGAGGCGAAGTCGACCCCCTCCTGGATCAGGGCATGGGTGCCGATGACGAGATCGACCGTTCCGTGCGCCAGTCCTTCGAGGAGTTCCCGACGCTCAGCAGCACGGATCCGCCCGGTGAGCAGCGCGACCTTCACCGGCCGCTCCCCCAGCAACGACCCGTCCTCGGGCACCGTGAGCCCGTCGAGCATCTCCCGGACCGACGCCGCGTGCTGTTCGGCGAGCACCTCGGTCGGGGCCATCAGCGCTCCCTGGTGGCCGCCCTGCACCGCGCGCAGCATCGAGGCCACCGCCACGACGGTCTTGCCGGCACCCACGTCGCCCTGCAGCAGCCGGTGCATCGGTGCCGCCGAGGAGAGATCGCCGTCGATCTCCGAGATCGTGCGTCGCTGCGCAGTGGTCAACGGAAATGCGAGCGAGTCCAGGAAGCGGCCGACCAGGCCCCGGCCCCCCCCTGGTTCACCGTCGTCGGCGTCGCTGACGACGTGCACGATCCCCCGCTGCGACCGTTCCAGCTCGACCTTGCGGTGGACCAGCGCCAGCTGCAGCCGCAGGAGCTCGTCCATGACGAGTCGCTGGCGCGCACGCACCATCTGCCCCATGGATCCCGGACGGTGGATTCCCTCGAAGGCCTCGCTCCGACCGCACAGCTCGAAGCGATCGAGCACCCACGTCGGGACCGGGTCGGCGAGACCTCGCGGTTCGGCACGTCGAAGCGTCTGCGCGACCCATTCCGCGAGATCCCAGGTGGTGAGACCCGCCTTCTCCGACAAGGGGTACACCGCCACGATCCGTCCGGTCCGGTCACCGACGAGGTCGACCACGGGATTGGTCATCTGCCGCCGGCCCGAGAACACCTCGACCTTGCCGTGCACCGCCACGTCGTGGCCGGCCGCCGCGACATCCGAGAGCTGACGTTCGCGCCAGTGCTGGTTGAAGAAGGTGCACCGCAGGGTTCCCGACCGGTCCTTCAGCTCGGCGACCACCATCGAACGACCACCCCGGATCCGACGCGACGACACGCCGGACACGCCGCCGAGCACCAGCGCCTCCTCGCCGGGAACGAGCCCCGCCACCTCGGCCTGCTGGGTGCGGTCGATGTAGCGCCGCGGGTAGTGGGTCAGCAGCTCGAAGACGTTGGTGATGCCCAGCTTGCCCAGTCCGTCGAGCTTGCGCGGACCGACCCCGCGCAGCTTCGACACCGGCAGCGCGGCGAGCTCGGGCAACGTGATGGGACCGGCCGTCACGACGTGACGTGGTCCCCGGTCGGTCCGTCCGGCGCGAGGTCGATCCTCAGGTCCCTGGGCCGACCGATCTCGCAGAGCGCCTCGATCGCCGCCCCGGGCAGCGACGTGGCGACTTCGACGTCCCAGTGTGCGGCGGAGCGCTCGAACCGCACGAGGTCGCCCAGCTCGTGCCACACCGACTCCAGCCAGTCGGAGGCCTCGAGGTGGTTCTCCCCTCGAGGCTCGACGCTGCAGGCGACGACGAACCGCCTGGCTCCGCCCGGCATCGGCGCGGTCCACCCCGCCGGTTCCGCTGGCGGCGACGGCAGTGGGTCCCCGCCGACCCACGCGGCAGCGGTGTCGACGAACAGCAGGTAGCCGGCGGCGCCAGCGTCCACCGCGCCCCGTTCCGCGAGTTCGGGGTCGAGCACGGGGCCCCGCTCCAGTTCCTCGAGCCCGTCATCGGCCGCAGCGACCAGGACGTCGAGCAGCGAACCACCACGGTCGAGCGACCCCAGGGCGCCCGCGGCGGTCGCCGCGACCACGGCGGCGAACCCGCCGGGGTGGGAACCGTCATCAGCTGGAGCGAGCGCCTCGGCCGCGAGCTCCAGGCCGATCGCGACACGCGCCGCATCGACGGAGTCGGCATTGCGCAGCGCAGTGCCCAGCGCCTGCACCACCGCGTCGAACCCACCGTGACCGCCCGCGGGCCGGGTGGCCTCGAGGACGTCGGCGGCGGCGGCCAGGTCGCTCGCTCCGTCGAGACGCGACGCGACGTCGCCCAGCGACACCGCCAACTGGGTGCCCACCCCGGGCGAGGCAACGGAGGAGGCGCTCGACGGCCGACCGTCGAGCGGGACGGCCTCGGGTTCGGTCGCACCGGGGCCATCGATCGACGGGTCGGTCCCCGGGATGGGGAGATCGTCGGGAACGCTGGCGAGAAGGTCGAGCGCCGGAGCGTGGTCCTCGACCACCCTGGCGGAGGAGCGCACGAATTCGGCCAGCTCGGCGGGTCCGAGTCGCGTCGCGACGGGCATGCTGGTGAGCCTACCGACCGCGACGGGAGCGGGTCGCGCTTGGGCCGGGGGCACTCGGTGGGCTAACGTCGTCGTTCGGTCCATCCGCCGGAGCCCGGCGAATGCAGGACCGCCACCACCCGCCCGGCGACCGTCGCGTCGCCCCCCGACCAGCAGTGAGAGACCATCATGGCCGCCGTGTGTGACGTCTGCGACAAGAAGCCGATCTTCGGCATGAAGCTCAGCCACTCGCATCGGCGCACCAAGCGCCGCTGGAACCCGAACATCCAGCGCATCCGTGTGCAGGTTGGTCCGACCACCAAGCGCATGAACGTGTGCACGCGCTGCATCAAGGCGGGCAAGGTCACCAAACCCGCGGTGCGCGCCGCGGGCAACTGACCCGCCTGCGCTCCTCGCCGCTGACGAGCAGCGCCGCTGCGTGACGTGCGATGACCTCGGGCACCTGTGCTTTGCCGCGCCCGCAGGTTGCGTTTACGCTCTGTCCTGTTCGCACGAACCGTAGTTGTGCGGGCCACCGTCGAACGTTCAGACCACCCCACCCGACCAGGAGCGACCCAGGTGCAAGGCGTCATCAAGTCCTACGACCCGGCGACGAAGGATGGCATCGTCGTCACGGACGTGGGACTCGACGAGTTCGACCTCGCACCCGACGCTTTGGACGGATCGCTGTTCCGCATGCTGCGACAGGGCCAGCGTGTCTGCTTCGACCTCGATGCCACCGGCAGGGCCACCGCCCTGTCGCTCGGTTCCGAGGTCGACATGGGCACCCCGGAGTTCCTCGCTCATGCGGATCCAGCACCGGAGCTCTGAGCGGACGACGAGCGCGCCCGCCCGACCACCGGTGGTCGGGAGGATGCAGTCCACCCACCATCGAACCGTGCACCCCACGGCCCCGGCGGAAATCGAGGAACCCATGGCAGCCAGCACCAGCAACCAGAAGCTCACCGACTGGGTCGAGCAATGGGCAGAGGTGTTCCAGCCCGACGCCATCGAGTGGTGCGACGGCAGCGCCGAGGAGTACGACCGCCTCTGTCAGGTGCTCGTCGACGGTGGGACCTTCGAACGCCTGTCCGAGGCGAAGCGCCCGAACAGCTACCTGGCCCTGTCGGATCCGGCGGATGTCGCCCGGGTCGAGGACCGGACGTTCATCGCATCGGAGCGGGAGATCGACGCGGGACCGACCAACAACTGGCGCGACCCGGCCGAGCTCAAGGCCGAGATGCTCGAGCTCTACCGGGGCTGCATGCGGGGGCGCACCATGTACGTGGTGCCGTTCTCGATGGGCCCGTTGGGATCGCCGATCGCCCACATCGGGGTCGAGCTGACCGACTCGCCGTACGTGGCGGTCAACATGCGCATCATGACCCGCATGGGCCAAGGAGCCCTCGACGTCCTCGGCGCCGAGGGCGAGTTCGTGCCGTGTGTCCACTCGGTGGGGTACCCCCTCGTGGATGCCGACGGCAACGCCCGCCCGGACGTGCGGTGGCCCTGTGACGGGGACAACAAGTACATCTCGCACTTCCCCGAGACCCGCGAGATCTGGTCCTACGGCTCCGGGTACGGCGGCAACGCGCTGCTCGGCAAGAAGTGCTTCGCGCTGCGGATCGCCTCGACCATGGCACGCGACGAGGGGTGGATGGCAGAGCACATGCTCATCCTGAGCATCACCTCGCCCGAAGGGGTGAAGCGCTACATCGCTGCGGCCTTCCCCTCGGCGTGCGGCAAGACCAACATGGCGATGCTGATCCCGACCCTCCCCGGGTGGACCGTCGAGACGGTGGGCGACGACATCGCCTGGATGAAGTTCGACGACGAGGGCCAGCTGCGAGCGATCAATCCCGAGGCCGGGTTCTTCGGCGTCGCACCCGGGACCTCCGACGCAACCAACAAGAACGCCATGGACACCCTGTGGGGCAACTCGATCTACACCAACGTCGCGAAGACCGACGATGGCGACGTGTGGTGGGAGGAGATGACCGACGAGCCACCTGCCCACCTGATCGACTGGAAGGGCGAGGACTGGACACCCGAGTCGGGCACACCGGCAGCGCACCCCAATGCCCGCTTCACCACGCCGGCGGCGCAGTGCCCCTCGATCGCCGACGAGTGGGAGGACCCCGCCGGCGTCCCGATCTCGGCCATCCTCTTCGGCGGGCGGCGGGCGACGAACGTACCGTTGGTGACCCAGTCCTTCGACTGGCAGCACGGGACCTTCCTCGGCTCGATCATGAGTTCCGAGAAGACCGCCGCCGCCGCCGGCAAGGTGGGCGAGGTCCGGTTCGATCCGTTCGCGATGCTGCCGTTCATGGGTTACAACGTCGGCGACTACATCGGGCACTGGCTCGAGATCGGACGCAGCACCGACAAGGCGAAGCTGCCGAAGATGTTCTGGGTGAACTGGTTCCGCAAGGGTGACGACGGGTCGTTCCTCTGGCCCGGCTTCGGCGAGAACAGCCGTGTCCTGAAGTGGGTCCTGGAGCGCGTGGAGGGTGTCGCCGAGGCCACCGAGACCGCGATCGGTTATGTCCCGACACCCGAGTCACTCGATCTGTAGAGCCTCGGCCTCGATGCGGGGACGATCGACGA
>SKRR01000175.1 GCA_007118345.1 Microthrixaceae bacterium
CACCGCGAAGCGCAAGGGTCGCCTGTACCTCGACGTCGGCCGCAACGGCCGCGCGCAGACCTCCATCTCGCCCTACTCGGTGCGGCCGAGGGCCGGTGCGCCGGTGGCCATGCCGCTGGAATGGTCCGAGCTCGACGACCCCGAGCTCCGGCCCGACGGCTGGAACATCGCCACCGTCCGCGACCGGCTGGCCGATCGCGGCGACCCGTGGGAGCACCTGTCGCGACATGGGCGATCGCTCGGCACACGTGCGCACGACCTGCAGCGGCTGCTCGACGACGTTCGCGGGTAGGTCGGCGTTCCGCCGTGTCAGCTGCGACGATCGGCGGGGAGAGGCGGCTTGCCGTTCAGCGGGACTCCAGCTGCCGTCGGATCGGTTCGATCGCTGCGGTGTCGGCCAGGACCAGCACCTCGTCGCCGCCGAACAGCATGGTGGAGCCCTGGGGCACCACGAACTCGTCGTCCCGACTGATGAGCACGATGAGCGCGCCGTCGGGAAGGCCCAGTTCGAGCAGGGTCGAACCGTCCGCTTCGGCTCCCTCGGCGACGACGAGCTCGTGCAAGGTCGCTCCGACATGGCCGGACGAAACTGCTTCGAGCGGATACGGGGGGCGTTCCACCAGTGGGGCATCCACGTGGAGCCACTTCGCGACGAGGGGGATCGACGTCCCCTGGACCAGGACCGAGATGAGCACGACGAAGAAGACGACGTCGAAGATGATCCCGGCTTCGGGGATCCCGGCGACGAGCGGGAACGTGGCGAGGATGATCGGCGCTGCACCCCGCAGTCCGACCCAGCCGACCATCAACCGTTCTCGCCACCGGAATCGGCTGAGCGCCAGTGCGACGAGGGTGGCGAGCGGCCGCGCGACGAACACGAGCACGAGCGCGACGACCACTGCGGGTCCTGCGACCGACGGCAGTTGGGAGGGGAACACCAGGAGCCCGAGCACCAGGAACATCGCGATCTGGGCCAACCAGGCGATGGCGTCGTGGAAGCGCTCGAGCGACTTCTTGTGGAGGAAGTCACTGCTGCCCATCACGAGCCCGGCCAGGTAGACCGCGAGGAACCCACTCCGGTGACCCCGGCGGTCGCCGCGACACCGAGGGTGGCCATCACCACCCCGGGTACGGCGACCTGTCGGACCTGGGACCATCTCGTCGAGAGGCCACCGGCGAAGAGGATGTACGCGAGTGACACCACGCCGAGCCGGCTCGACACCTTGCTGGCGAGCACCGCCGCGAGCACCGGTGCCGCGCCGACGGCGACGAGGATCTCCTCACCGAGCCTGCCGACCTCAGCGTCGATGGTCGGGGCGCGAGGTGAGGGCCACCGGTGCGGGGCTCCGACGGATGAGTGCGGCGGCGACACCGCCGGTGACCAGGTCGGCCAACAGGTCCGCCGGTCGGGTCGCCATGGCCAGCAGCGAGCCGTCGAAGTCCCGCAGGTGGCGGCTCAGCGCCTCGACCGGATCGGCGGCGGACAGGTTGAACGAGTGGATCTTCTCGGGCGTGTCCAGTTCGTCCGCGAGCACGTGCACGTAGCGCAGGTCGTCGAGCTGCTCCTCGGTCGGTTGCACCCGGGCAGCGGGTGCCGGGAGCGGGTGCACGACGCGGATCAGGTCCAGTGTTCGTCCGGCGCTGTGGGCCCACTGGGCCGCCCAGCCGACGGCCGCCTCGCTCTGCTCGCTGCCGTCGAGCGCCACGGTGATCCGGTCGATGGGGACGGGCTCGTCCCGGCACGCCGGACCGACGAGCACGACCGGTTCGACCGAGTGGTCCACGACGGCACGGGCGACGCTGCCGAGCACCGCCCGACCGATCGATCCCCTCCCGCTGGTCGACATGCAACACAGCGCGTCGGCGTGCCCGTCGTTCAGCTCGGCGAGGACGAGGTGCGGGTTCTCGCTGGTGATGTGCTCGGCGTCGACGGCGGTGGTCTCCGCCACGCCGACACCCTCGGCCAGGATCGCTGCCGGGTCCGCGTCGTCACCAGGATCATCGATCGTCACCAGCCAGAGCCGGGCGCCGAACATCGCGGCGAGTCGCTCCGCCTGTCGGACCGCCCGCAGCGCCACGTCGGAGCCGTCGAGTGGGACGAGGATCCGCTGGTACGGCGACGGAGAGATCATTGTGCACCCACGGTAGGTCACTGCCCTCGTGCGCCCGGTCAGGTCGACACGGGCCAGTTGAGCTCGGTGCGCAGATCGGCCGGGTCCATGTCGGGGGACGGTTCGGTCAGATAGACCTCCCACATCGACTCGCCGGGTTCGAGTCCCTCAGCGCCGATCCAGGTGCCGAGTCGCCCCCAGGAGTCGCCCAGGTCATCGAACGAGCCCGCGTGGACGGTGCGTGCGACCGTTCCGGCCGGCAGGTGGCTCGCTTCGACGTCACCGGTGGGGGTCACCTCGCTCGAGACCGGGAACCCGACCTCGAGTCGTGCGACCTCGGCGGGCGCGCCGTGGTACAGCGCGAACCCGGGTCCCTCGAGGACCATCTCCTGCTGGGCGAGCACGGTGGTGAGCTGTTCGAACGCGCTGTCGAAGAACGCCGGGAGCTCGCCCATGGCGATCGTCCCCCGAACGACCGCCGTGTGCTGTCGTTCGACCTCGATCAGCTCGATCCCGTCCGTCGTCTCGGCCATCTGGTCCTCCTGTGGATGCGCGCTGGTGTGCCCGCTCCCTCGGTCTGCTGGTGGTCGGCCCATGCTGGTCGATCGGCGACGGGTCATGTCGGGCACGCTGCGGATCAGCGGGTCCACCGTTCGAACCCGCAGCCGGTCCGTTCGCCCGAACATTGTTCGGGAGTAGTCTGCGCGCGTGACCCAGGTGCTGCGTCCTCCCGTGTTCGACGGAGCGGACGACGAGGCCGTCGACCACTTCGGCATGAAGGGGTGGGTGCTCACCCACACGCTCGACGTCGACGGTGTCCAGCGACTGCGGGGCTGGATCGACGAGGTCGCCTCCTGGCCCGACGACGCCGGTGACTGGTTGCACCACCGTGAGCTGACCGACGACGGTCCCCGTCTGTGCCGCAGCGAGAACTTCACTCCGTTCCACGACGGGCTGCGGGCGTTGCTCACCGAGGGGCCGATGCTCGACACGGCTTCGGCGCTGCTGGGGGAACCGGCGGTGCTCTACAAGGAGAAGGTCAACTACAAGCTGCCGGGCGGCGCCGGGTACTCGCCGCACCAGGACGCGCCCGCCTACCCGTTCGTGACGTCGCACGTGTCGTGCATGGTCGCAGTCGACGACGCCACGGTGGACAACGGCTGCCTCGAGGTCGTCTCCGGTCGTCACAACGACGTGCTGCCCATGGACGACGTCGGGTGCATCCGTGCCGACATCGCGGAGCAACTCGAATGGGTGGCGGTCGAGGTGCGGGCGGGCGAGACCCTGTGGTTCCACTCCCGTACGCCCCACCGCAGCGGACCGAACACCTCGGCGCAGGCCCGCAGGGCGCTGTACCCGACCTACAACGCCCTGGCCGAGGGTGATCTCCGCGATGATTACTACCGCGAGAAGCTCGCCGAGTTCGCGAAACGTTCGGCCGCAGGCGGGCACGCAGGGGTGTCGCTCATCGGCGACTTCCAGGGACGGCCGGTGTGAGCGTGGGGTCAGCCGCCGTCGCCGCTGCGTCGGTCGGCGAGATCGTCACGTTGTACGAGCGCTATGCAGGGGATGCCTACGACGAGCGCGTCAGCCAGCTCGACCATGCCCTGCAGACCGCCGCGCTGGCCCGGGCCGACGGAGCCTCCGACGAGCTGGTGGCCGCGGCGCTGCTGCACGACGTCGGTCACCTCTTCCACCTGGCGGCGAACGACGGTCGTTGGGTGCCGGCTGACGAGGATCTCGCACACGAGTCGATCGGTGCCCGGTACCTCTCGGGTGTGTTCGGCCCCGCGGTCACCGGGCCCGTCGCGCTGCACGTCGCGGCGAAGCGGTACCGGTGCGCCGTCGACCCGTCGTACCGGGCGACGCTGTCGCCCGGGTCGGTGCGCAGCCTGGAGCTGCAGGGCGGCCCGATGTCGGCCGACGAGGTGGCCGAGTTCGAAGCGGTTGCCGGCTCCGACGATGCCGCACGCCTGCGTGGCTGGGACGACGCCGGCAAGGTCGACGGACTCGACGTGGTGCCGTTCGAGGCGTACCGACCGCTGCTCGATCGTCTGGCGAGGGGCTGAGCAGCACACCCAGCTGCAGTTGTGGTCTGGCGGTTCTGACTGCACCGTCCTGTTGCTGGTGCAGTGGGTGCGGACCATCGTTCCCACTGCACCGTCCCGTTGCTGGTGCAGTGGGTGCGGGTGTGGGCGCGGCGGTCCGAGTGCACCCGGAGTGCAACCGATCGTCACCGAAGCGTCACCTGTTCGGCCGACGCGATGTCGTACCGACCCGGCAGACTCAACTCCTCGGCAGCAACGCCGATGGAGTGCCGGGCCGCGTCGTCATCACGACGTCGCTGTCCAAGGAGCAGGAGGCCGAGATACAGGCCCACCTGCACGGCGCGGGCTGAGACCCGAGCCGGGCGGGCCCGCCGGGTCCGCCACCGCCGGGCAACGCTGCCGGCGTGCACATGGCGAGCTGCCCGCGTCGTTCAGCGATGCGGGCAGTGACGCGCCCGGGGCGGTTCGGTGGTGACGATTCCGTCGGACGGTACGCTCCGCCGGTGACCGAGCAGCGCCCGCAGGGCCGCCTGCGCGAGGTGCTGTCGGACGGTGGCATCGAGCTACGTGGCTATGGACGGCTGGTCGTCCAGCTGCTGCGGTGGATCATCCTCGGCAGCCTCGTCGGGGTGCTCGCCGGGCTCAGCTCGGCGGCCTTCTTGGTGTCGCTCGAATGGGCGACCGACACGTTCGACTCGACCCCCTGGCTGTTGTACCTCCTGCCGCTCGCGGGCCTCGTCATCGGCCTCGCCTACCACTACGGCGGCGGTCGTTCGGTCGAGGGCAACAACCTGATCATCGACCAGATCCATGAACCCACCGAGTGGGTGCCGCGCCGCATGGCGCCGATGGTGTTCGTGGGCACCGTCGTCACGCATCTCTTCGGCGGGTCGGCAGGTCGTGAGGGCACTGCGATCCAGATGAGCGGCAGCCTCACCGACGGGTTGTCCCGTGTGCTGGGTCTGTCGCCCCAACACCGTCGGCTGCTGCTCATCGCTGCACTCGGCGGTGGGTTCGGCGCGGTGTTCGGCGTACCGCTCGCGGCGCTGTGTTCGCGCTCGAGGTCCAGACCGTCGGACGACTGCGGTACGAGGCGCTCGTGCCGGCGCTGACAGCGTCGGTGGTGGGCGACATGGTGGTGCTCGGACTCGGGGTCGACCACCTGATCACCCCTGAGATCGTGATCGATGCGGGTCTCGAGGCCGGCCTGCTCGCCAAGGTGGCCCTCGCCGGGGTGGTCTTCGGGCTGGTGGGCGCAGCGTTCATCATCACGGTGCGTGCGGTGAAGCGGGCGTTCGCCGCGACGATCGCCTGGGCCCCCGCCCGACCGCTCGTCGGCGGGGCGATGGTGATCGCGCTGACCCTGGCGGTCGGCGACCGGGTCTACAACGGGCTCTCGCTGGGGCTCATCGAATCGAGCCTCTTCGGCGGCCCGGTTCCGACGTGGGCGTTCCTGTTGAAGGTGGTGTTCACCGCCGTGACCCTCGGCTCGGGATTCGTGGGCGGCGAGGTCACCCCATTGTTCGTGATCGGTGCCACCCTCGGTGCCTCCATGGCCGGGTTGCTCGACGTGCCCGTGCCGCTCCTCGCCGCGATCGGATTCGTGGCAGTGTTCGCGGGTGCATCCAACACTCCGTTGACGTGCACGATCATGGGCGTGGAACTGTTCGGCAGCGGTGCGCTGCCGTACTTCGCGGTGGCCTGTGTGTTGGCCTACGTCTTCTCGTCGCACCGGGGCATCTACGGCGCGCAGCGTCGCGAGGAGCCGAAGCTGCCCGGAGCCTGGCTCGGCCGACGCCCGGGCGCCTGATCCGACCCGCTGGGTGGGAAATACCCCATAGGGGTATGATGTTGCATCTCCGTCCGACGAGCCCGAGGAGCGCACATGTCCGGCACCACGTCATTCAAGGTCGAGGGAATGACCTGCGAGCACTGCGTCGCAGCGGTCACCGAGGAGCTCGAGGCACTGGCCGCGGTTCGATCCGCAGCGGTGGAACTGTCCGACGGGTCGGTCCAGCTGGACCTCGATGGCCCCGTCACCGACGAGGAGCTCGCTGCGGCCATCGACGAGGCGGGCTACCGGATCGTGCCGTCGTGACGCGTGTCCGCCCGTTCGACTCGGTGCCGGTGAAGCTCGCCGCGTTCGCAGTGGTGCTGGTCGTGGCGTTCGTCGCGGCCTTCGGCGTGGGATCGGCCGTCGGCCCCTTCGACACGCCGAGCACCACCGAGACCACCGTCGAACCCGGCGGGGATCCGCCCGAGGGCGGCCACGACGGTCATGACGGAGCAGGACCGTGAGCCCGCGTGTGGAACCGGCCCCGGACGACGACGTGGCGGCGCTCGTCGCGTCGGCACCCGTGCTCGAGCAGGTCGACCTGGCCATCACCGGGATGACGTGCGGCTCGTGCGCTGCTCGGATCGAGAAGAAGCTCAACCGTCTCGACGGCGTCGAAGCCAGCGTCAACTACGCCACCGAGGCGGCGCGGGTCCGGGTGCCCGAGGGCACCGACCCCGCCGAGCTCGTCGCGGTGGTCGAGCGCACCGGCTACGGCGCCGAGGTCGTGGACGACGGACTCGGACGAGGCGCCGGCGCCCGTCGTGACGGCGGCGACGGTCCCGGCTCCGACGCCGCAGCGCACCATCACGACCTCCCCACCGACGCCGACGGCCTGCGGGCACTCCGTCAGCGTGTGGTGATCGCCGTGCTGCTCGCCACCCCGGTCACGGTGCTGGCCATGGTGCCGCCGCTGCAGTTCCGCTTCTGGCAGTGGCTCAGCCTCACGCTCGCCGCGCCGGTGGTGGTCTGGGCGGGCGCGCCGTTCCACCGCGCCGCGTGGCAGAACCTCCGCCACGGCAGCGCCACGATGGACACGCTCATCTCCGTCGGCACGGTGGCTGCGTTCGGCTGGTCGGTCTACGCCCTCTTCTGGGGCGGTGCCGGCGAGCCGGGAATGACGATGGAGTTCACGCTGGCACCGAGCCGGGGCGGTGGCGAGCACGAGATCTACCTCGAGGTCGCCGCTGCGGTCACCGCGTTCATCCTCCTCGGCCGCTACGCCGAGGCGAAGGCGAAAGCGCGTTCGAGCGATGCGCTGCGAACGCTGTTGGACCTCGGGGCCAAGGAGGTCGCCATCCTGCGTGACGGCGGCATCGAGGAACGTGTTCCCGTCGACGACCTGGCGGTCGGTGACCGGTTCGTCGTCCGTCCGGGCGAGAAGGTCGCGACCGACGGCATCGTCGAGGAGGGGACCTCGGCGATCGACGCGTCGCTGCTCACCGGTGAACCGGTTCCGGTCGAGGTCGGTCCGGGCGACGAGCTGGCCGGTGCGACCGTGAACGCCGGAGGGCGACTCGTCGTGCGCGCCACACGCGTCGGCGCCGACACGGCACTCGCCCAGATCGGACGGCTCGTCGCTGACGCGCAGGCGGGCAAGGCCCCCGTGCAACGTCTGGCGGACCGGATCTCGGCGGTCTTCGTGCCCGTCGTGATGGTCGTCGCCGCCGCCACGCTCGGCTTCTGGCTCGGTGCCGGCGACGGCGCGTCGAGTGCGTTCACCGCGGGCGTCGCGGTGCTGATCATCGCCTGTCCCTGTGCACTCGGCCTCGCCACACCGACCGCACTGCTGGTCGGCACCGGCCGGGGTGCCCAGCTGGGAATCCTCATCAAGGGACCCGAGATCCTCGAGTCGACCCGCCGCGTGGACACGATCGTGCTCGACAAGACCGGCACCGTCACCACCGGACGGATGGAACTCGTCGACGTCGTGGTGGCCGAAGGCGCCGACCACGACGTGGCGCTCCGGCTGACGGGCGCGCTCGAGGACGCGTCGGAACACCCGATCGCCGAGGCGATCGCCGATGGCGCGCGGGTCCGACTCGCCGGTCCCGCGCCGACGGTGACCGGGTTCGCCAACCACGAGGGGCTCGGTGTGAGCGGCACCGTCGAAGGTCTCGAGGTGGTCGCCGGCCGCCGCCGACTCGTCGAGGAACGGGGGCTGGTCGTGCCCGACGAGCTCGCCGCGGCGCTCGACTCGGCCGAGTCGGCGGGGCGGACCCCGGTGCTCGCCGGCTGGGACGGACAGGTCCGCGTCGTGTTCGTCGTCGCCGACACCCCCCGCCCCACCAGCGCCACCGCGGTGGAACGGTTCCGCGAGCTCGGGATGACCCCCGTGCTGCTCACCGGGGACAACCGGCGCGCAGCGCAGGCCGTCGCCACGCAGGTCGGCATCGAGCAGGTGATCGCCGAGGTGCTCCCCGCCGACAAGGTCGACGCGATCGCGCAGCTGCAGTCCGAGGGCAAGGTCGTGGCGATGGTCGGTGACGGCGTCAACGACGCCGCTGCACTCGCCCGCGCCGAGCTCGGCATCGCCATGGGGTCAGGCACTGACGTCGCCATCGAGGCGAGCGACCTGACCCTCATGCGCGCCGACCTCACCGCGGCCGCCGACGCGGTGCGGCTGTCGAGGCGGACGCTCGCCATCATCAAGGGCAACCTGGTCTGGGCCTTCGCCTACAACACCGCCGCCATCCCGATCGCCGCGGCCGGAATGCTCAACCCGATGATCGCCGGCGCAGCGATGGCGGTCTCCAGCGTGTTCGTCGTCGGCAACAGCCTGCGGCTCCGACGGTTCTCGCCGACGAGACGCTAGAACGGCGGCATGCGCCTGTCGTGCTGGCCGAGCCTCCAACAACCGTGGCCCGACGTGGTCGAAGTGGTCCGCCACGTCGACGGCACCGGGTGGGACGGGATCTACGTCGCGGACCACTTCATGGGGGACGGCGGAGGGTTCGGCGCGATCACCGATCCGACACTGGAATCGACCGCAGCGGTCGCCGCGCTCGGGGCACTCACCGAGCGGGTCCGGGTCGGCACCCTGGTGCTGGGGGCGGCGTACCGTCACCCCGCCGTGGTCGCGAACTGGGCCGCCACGGTCGACCACGTGACCGGTGGTCGGCTCGTGCTGGGTGTCGGGGCGGGGTGGCAGCAGAACGAGCACGACCAGTACGGCATCGAGCTCGGATCACCCGGTGAGCGTCTCGCCCGGCTCGACGAGACCTGCCGCGGGCTGCGCAGCCTGCTGCGTGAACCGGTCACCGACTTCGCCGGCACCCACGTCCAGCTGCGCGCCGCCCACTGCGAACCGAAACCGCTCCAGGACCCACTGCCGCTGCTCATCGGCGGCAAGGGTGACCGCATGCTCGGCGTCGTCGCCCGCCACGCCGACGAGTGGAACATGTGGGGCCTGCCGGAGGTCATCGCGGAACGCCGCGCCGTGCTCGACGCCCACTGCGAACGCATCGGACGCGACCCTGCCACGATCGCGACGTCGACCCAGGCGCTCGTCCTGCTCACCGACGACGAACGGGCAGCCGCCGAGTTCGTGGAGCGGGTCGCCCCCCGAGCAGCGGTTGCCGGCACGGCCGCCGACGTCGCAGCGCTGGTGGACGAGTGGCGCGAGGCTGGCGTCGACGAGGTGATCCTGCCCGACTGGCACCTCGGCCGAGGTGCCGAGCGGCTCGAGCGGCTCGACGCCCTGCGTGAAGCCATCGCGTGAGGCCGCTGGCCACCGGTGCACGACGCGCCGGTTCGGGTTTCCTGCTCGGTAGCGTGTTGCGGTGACCACCACCCCCGCTGGTGACGCGGCGCCCGGACCGCCCGCCCCGGGCGGCGACGTGCCGCTCACGTCCGCCGTGCCCCGTACCGACCGCAAGAAGCAGGTCGTCGCCGGGGCCGTGACCCTCGTCGTGCTGGTGGTGGTCTTCGCCGGGATCCTGCCCCAGCTCGGGAACTACTCCGATGCGTGGGCGGCGATCAAGGACATGAGCATGACCCAGCTGGGCGTGCTCGCGGCCACCGTGGTCGCGTCGATCCTGATCTACGTCTTCCCCTTCCAGGCAGCCCTCAAGGGCTTGCGGTACAGCCCGGCGTTCATGATCCGTCAGACGTCGTTCACGATCTCGAACGCGGTCCCCGCGGGTGGTGCGATCGGCCTGGGCGTGCAGTACGGGATGCTGTCGGGCGCGGGGTTCAGTGGTGCGGCGGCGAGCTCGGCGATCGGCATCACCGGGGTGTTCAACCTCTTCGCGACCCTGGCGCTGCCCGTGCTCGGCGTGCTGGCGCTGCTGACCGTGGACACGCCGACCACCGGCGAGGTGCTCGGCGCGATCGGCGGGCTGGTCGTGCTCGGGCTCATGATCGGGTTCTTCGCTGCCATCCTGCGCAGCGAGTCGGCCGCCCGTCGCCTGGGCGGCATCGGGGAACGGTTCCTCAACGCGTTCCGCCGCAGGTTCCGTCAGGGCCAGCCGGTCGACCTGATCGACAAGATCCTCGACTTCCGCCACTCGACCGTCGACGTGGTGCGTGACCGGTGGGCGGCGCTCACCCTCTCCAACCTCGCCCAGCAGCTGTCGCAGTTCGCCGTGCTGGCCGCCGCCCTTCGCATCACCGAGACGGGCGAGGCCACCCAGGTGCCGGTCCTCGCGGCCTTCGCAGCGTTCGCACTCGCACGGCTGGCCGGGTTCATCCCCATCACGCCGGGTGGGCTCGGAACCGTCGACGCCGGTCTGACCGGTCTGCTGATCGCCGTCGGGGCGAGCCAGAGCGACGCGCTCGCCGCCACGCTGCTGTGGCGCGCGGCGAGCTGGGTGCCCCAGGTCGCCCTCGGGTTCATCACCCTGATGATCTGGCGTGCGCGGGCGGCCCGTGCCAGGAAGGCTGCAGCCGCCGCGGCGTGAGGCGATTCGCCACGGTGGCCTCCGAGGAGGACCGCCCGCCTTCGAGTGGGCCTCCTTCGTCGACGACGGCTCCGTGCTCGACGGCCCCTGCTGCTCGACGGCCCTGCTGAACGCCGGCGCGAGCGGCGGGACGCGAATCGGGAGGAGGCCGGAGCCTCCTCCCGTTCACAGGTTCCCAGGAGAGGTGTCGGTCGCGACCGACACCGTTCCGAGGGTGGGTTCGCTACTTGCTCCCCGCCGGTTGAGCGACCAGACCACGCCGGCGGATCGTCGCATCCTCGATGATGCTGCTTCGTGTGCTGATGATCAGTGGTACCGACCCGGCCCGCGAAGGTCAACCCCCGATCTCACATTGCCCACGCCGCGGGCGGCGCCGACGCAGTCGCCACCCCCAGGCGCTGCAGGTAGTCGTCGCGAGTGATCTCGACGACCCCGAGCGATTCGAGGTGGGGCGTCGACCACTGCACGTCGATGAGGGCGTGCTCGCACCCCTCCATCAACCGGGCGAGTGCCCACACCGCTGCCTTCGACGCGTCGCTGACCCGGTGGAACATCGACTCCCCGGCGAAGAAGCTGCCGATCGCGACGCCGTAGAGCCCGCCCGCGAGCTCGCCGTCGCGCCAGATCTCGATGCTGTGCGCCCACCCGAGGTCGTGCAACCGACGGTAGGCCTCCACGATCGGCGGGCTGATCCACCCGTGGGGCCGCGACGGTTCGGCGCAACCGGCGAGCACCGAGTCGAACGAGGTGTCCACCCGCACCTCGAACCGTCGCATCGAACGGTGCAGGGACCGGCTGGCGTGGAACCCGTCGACGGGCAACACGGCGCGCGGGTCGGGCGACCACCACCCCAGGCGACGGCGACCGATCGGCATCGGGAACACACCGGCGCGGTACCCGGCCAGGAGCGTGCCGGGTTCGAGGTCGCCGCCGATCGCGACGGGACCCTCGGGGTCGGCACCGTCGATCGACGGGAAGACCCAGGAGCTGGGGGGTGGTTCGACCGCCACGAGGCGGATGGTACGACGACGGCGAGGTGTCGACGCAGCTCCGGTCAGCCGTGGCTCACTTCTTGGCGTAGTCGTAGAACCCGCGGCCACTCTTGCGGCCCAGCTGACCGGCCGACACCATGCGGCGCAGCACCGGCACTGCCGCGTAGTTCGGGTCGCGGAACTCCTCGTACAGCGCGTCGAGGATCGCCAGGGAGGTGTCGAGCCCCACCAGGTCCAACAACGCGAGCGGCCCCATCGGGAAGTTGCAGCCGCCCTTCATGGCGGTGTCGATGTCCTCGGCCGAGGCGGTGCCGGCCTCGAGCAGGCGGGCCGCGTTGTTCAGGTACGGGAACAACAGCGCGTTGACGATGAAGCCCGCGCGGTCCTTCACCTCGACGGCGTCCTTGCCGCACGACTCGGCGAACCCACGCGCGGAGGCGACGGTCTCGTCCGACGCGGTGAGCGGGGCGATGACCTCGACCAGCGACATGGCGGGGGCGGGGTTGAAGAAGTGCACGCCGACGACCTTGTCGGGACGCCCGGTCGCGACGGCCATCTCGACCACCGGCAGCGTCGAGGTGTTGGTCGCCAGGATCGTCTCGGCCTTGCAGACCTCGTCCAGCTCGGCGAACAGGCCCCGCTTCACCTGGAGGTCCTCGACGACGGACTCGATCACCAGGTCGCAGTCGGCCAGGTCGGACAGCTCGGCGGTGGCGCTGACGCGACCGCGGACCTCGTCGGCGACGTCCTGTTCGAGCTTGCCGCGGTCGACCTGCTTGGCCAGCGACTTCTCGAGTGATGCGACCATGGCATCGGCGGTGTCCTGCTTGCGCGAGCGCAGCACCACGGTGAACCCGGACTTGGCCGCCACCTCGGCGATGCCCGATCCCATGATGCCCGACCCGAGAATCCCCACACGTTCGATCATGGGGTGGGAGGTTAGGCACCCGGGCCGACGCGTGGGCAACTCGTCGGTTCGCTCGATCGGTGTCTAGCGTGGGAACCGACGGACGCGGCGCCCGTGCGGGCGCACCGGAAGGACCTCACAGATGAGCGGAACGCTGGCGTTGGTGGGTGGACGGGAGTTCACCGAGGGCTGTTCGTTCGACCGCGACCTCGCTCACGGAAGCGACGAGGTGCTGTTGGTGCCGGCCGCGCTCGCGTACGAGAACCCGACCGCCGCGATCGAGCGCGCCACCGAGTGGTTCGGTGCCATGGACGTCGGTGTCCGGGTGCTCGACGTGTACCGACGGGCCCAGGCGATGGAGCCGGAGGCGGTCGCTGCGGCGACCGACGCCCGGTTCGTCTACCTGACCGGTGGTTCTCCGATGCACCTCCGCTCGGTGCTGAAGGGCACGCCGCTGCTGGAGGCCCTCGTGGGCGCGTGGAACGGCGGAGCGACCGTCGCGACGGGTGGTGAGGCCGCGTCGGTGCTGTGCAGCCACATGGTGGACAGCCGTGGCGGTGCGTTCACCGTCGGGCTCGACCTGGTGACGACCATGACGATCGTGCCTCGGTACAACCAGTGGTCACCCGACAAGTGGCACCGCACCGTCGAGCTGGCCCAGAAGGGCCTGCCGGTGGTCGGCATCGACGAGGCCACTGCGCTGATCCGCTCGTCCGAGGGCGAGTGGCGCGTCGAGGGCGGCGGCGGGGTGCACGTGTTCATCGACGGTCGGCGCGCGGAACTCGACGCCCTGCCGACGCAACTGAACCCGCTGCTCACCGAGGCCTGACCCCGGCGGACCGGCCGTCCCGACGCCGATTGGTGGGCGGTCCCACGGTTCCTGCATCGGGAACGACGCGGTGCGCCGTGGGTCAGCTCTCGCTGATGGTGACCGAATCGATGAGCACGACCTCGGTCGGTTCCTCTCCGACGCCCCCGAGCGCCGCGATGGCGTCGACGATGTCCTGACCCTCGACCACCTGGCCGAAGTGTGAGTAGAGCGGCTGGAGCTGTCCACCTCCGTCGGGCAGCACCACGAAGAACTGGCTGCCGTTGGTGTCCGGCCCGGCGTTCGCCATGGCGAGCGAGTAGTCGACGTAGGCGGCTGAGGAGTCGGGCAGCTCGTCCTCGATCGTGTAGCCGAGGTCGTTGCTGCCCCACGGCGGACCGTCGCCGTCACCGGCCTGGATCACGAACCCCGGCACGATCCGGTGGAACGGCACGCCGTGGTAGTAGCGGTAGCGGCTGAGCACCACGAAGTTGTTGACCGTGGCCGGCGCCGCGTCGACGTCGAGCTCGGCGGTGAAGTCACCGAGCGTCGTCGAGAACGTGGCCCGGTACGACGCACCGGGGGTCAGACAGTCGGGTGGCGGCCCGGCGAACTGCTGGACCCGATCATCGGCCCCGTCAGCTGGTGGACAGGGCGTGTCGTCGGTCAACGTCGTGCCGGGTGGCGGCTCGGGCAGCTCGACGGGCGCTACGGGTTCGGGCAGGTCCTCGGGCAGGTCGGTGGGATCGGGAACCGAGGTGGTCGCAGCGGTCTCGTCGTCATCGCCGGTCCCGGTCAACAGCACCACCACACCGATCACCACGGCGAGCCCCAACACGAGTCCGACGGCGGTCAGCATCCGTCGACGCTTCTGCTGAGCCTCCATCTCGCGCTGGGCCGCGGCGAGGCGGTCGCGATGTTCCTTCTGACGGGCGTGTTTCTCTGCGCTGGTTCCCACGGCGCCGGAGCGTAGCCAAGCCGCATCAGGTTCGAGGGCCCGCGGAGCACGGTGTTACCGTTCCGGGCCGTGGCGCTGCTGGTACAGAAGTTCGGCGGGACCTCCGTCGCCGACCCCGAACGCATCCGTGAGGTCGCCGACCACGTGGCTCGCTGCCGCCGCCGGGGTGACCAGGTCGTGCTCGTCATCTCCGCCATGGGCAAGGAGACCGACGAGCTGCTCCGCCTGGCCCACGAGGTCTCGGGCACGCGACCGGGCCGGGAGATGGACATGCTCGTCACCGCCGGCGAACGCAAGGCGATCGCGCTCGTCTCGATGGCGCTCGCGTCGGTCGGGGTCGACTCCGAGAGCTACACCGGTTCCCAGGCCGGCTTCCTGACCGACACGAACCACATGAACGCGAAGATCCTCGACGTGCGCGCCGAGCGGATCCGCGTCGCGGTGGACGCCGGTCGGGTCCCCGTCGTGGCGGGCTCACAGGGCATGTCGACCGACAGGGACGTCACCTTCCTCGGCCGGGGCGGGTCGGACACCACCGCAGTGGCGCTCGCTCACGAACTGGGTGCCGATGCGTGCGAGCTGTACACCGACGTGTCGGGTGTGTTCACCACCGATCCGAGGGTCGTGTCCAGTGCCCGGAAGATGCACCGCATCTCGTTCGACGAGATGCTCGAGATGACGGCCGCAGGCTGCCCGAAGCCGGCCATGCGGTCCGTCGAGTACGCCCACCGCCAACGGGTGCCCCTGCACGTGCGTTCCGCGTTCACGTGGGAGGTCGGCACCTGGGTCATCGAGGAGGATCCCGACATGGAACACGCCGTCATCCGTTCGGTGGTCACCGACCTGTCCGAGGCGAAGGTCACGGTGTCCGGCGTGCCGGACCGGCCGGGGATCGCCGCCAGTCTGTTCCGCCGCCTGGCGGACGCCGACATCAACGTCGACATGATCGTGCAGAACACCTCCCAGGGGGGGATCACCGACATCTCGTTCACGGTCCCGCACTCCGACCTGGAGCGCGCGCTCGAGATCTGTGAGGCCCAGCGCGGCGAGATCGGCGCCGAGCAGGTGACCGCCGAGCCGCGCATCGCCAAGGTGAGCGTCGTCGGCGCCGGGATGAAGTCCAACCCGGGGGTCGCGGCCACCATGTTCGAGACGCTCGCGAACCACGACGTGAACATCGAGATGATCTCGACCTCGGCGATCCGGATCTCGTGTGTCGTCGCCGAGGACGACAGCGACACCGCGGTGCAGGTCCTGCACGACGAGTTCGGTCTCGGCGCCACCGAGTTCTGAGGGTTCGGACCCAGCGCGGAGGGAGTGACCAGCTGCATCGACGGAGTCTGTCACCGCCGCGCGTTCAGCGGTCGAACGTCGGCGCTCCGACCCCGTCGAGGCGTCCAGATCGGCCGATGGCCGGATCGCGCTGTGAGGGCACCGGGCGGCGCTCGTAGGCTCTGTCGACATGAACCTCCCTGCGAATCCCTGCATCGGCGTGTTCGGTGCCACCGGTCAGGTCGGCGGCGTCATGCGCACGCTCCTCGAGGAGCGTGACGTCCCCGTCGGCCACGTCCGCTTCTTCGCCTCTGCCCGCTCGGCGGGCAGCACCCTTCCGTGGAAGGGTCAGGAGGTCGTCGTCGAGGACACCGCGACCGCCGACTTCTCGGGTGTGGACATCGCGTTGTTCTCCGCCGGTGGGGCGAGCTCACGCGAGTACGCGCCGAAGGTGGCCGCTGCGGGTGCGGTCGTGATCGACAACTCCTCGGCGTGGCGGCTCGACCCCGAGGTGCCCCTGGTGGTCGCCGAGGTCAACCCCCATGCGCTGGAGCACCGTCCCAAGGGGATCATCGCGAATCCCAACTGCACGACCATGGCGGCGATGCCGGTGCTCAAGGCACTCGACACCGAGGCGGGGTTGCTCCGTCTCGTGGTGAGCACCTACCAGGCCGTGTCGGGCGCCGGTCTGGCCGGCGTCGAGGAACTCGCCCAGCAGATGGTGGCCCCCGGCGACAAGGCCGCCGAGCTCACCTACGACGGCGACGCGGTGCAGTTCCCGCTCGGTGACAAGTTCCCGCGCACCATCGCCTACAACGTCGTGCCCCAGGCCGGGTCCGTCGTCGCCGATGGTTCCGAGGAGACCGACGAGGAGCAGAAGCTGCGCAACGAGAGCCGCAAGATCCTCGAGCTGCCCGATCTGCGGGTGGCGGGCACCTGTGTCCGCGTCCCGGTCTTCACGGGTCACTCGCTGTCGATCAACGCCGAGTTCGAACGTCCGATCACGCCTGACCGCGCCCGTGAGGTGCTCGCCGCGGCGCCCGGGGTCGAGTTGAGCGACGTGCCGACGCCGCTGCAGGCGGCGGGTGCCGACCCCTCCTACGTGGGTCGCATCCGTCGGGACCAGTCGGTCGAGAACGGTCTGGTGCTGTTCGTGTCGAACGACAACCTTCGCAAGGGGGCGGCGCTCAACACCATCCAGATCGCCGAGGTGCTGCTGTCGCGGGCGTGACCATCGTGGACGACACCCCGGTCATTCCTCTGCGACGGGAGTGACACCCGGCCCGGTCCGCCAGCGGTTCCACGGCCAGACGCCGTCGATCTCGACCTCGAGCGAGAAGCTCAGCAGGATCCGGATGACGACGATGGCGCTCAGCACCAGCACGCTGTCGAGGCTCTGGTCGACCACGATCGTGCGGATGATGTCGGCGATGAGCAGGATCTCGATCCCCAGCAGGATCACCCGGGCGAGGCGCCGGCGCACATGTGTGTACGCGTCGGCCCGCGTGGCGGGGTCGTAGGCATCGAGCCCGAAGCGGACGAACGCGTTGAGGCTTCCGATGAGCAGCAGCACGATGCCGGCACCCTCGACGAGCTGGACCGCCCACTCGGCGACGTCGTGGAACTCCATGACATCGAACCGTACGGGCATCGCAGCACCGTTCGGGGGACCAGTTCGGTCGTGGCCCGGTCAGGGGATCCGGGTCAGGGTGGGTCGACGACGTAGCGCCGGGCGGCGTCCTCGAGCGAGAGGTCGAGCTGGTTGGCCAGCGAGGCCACCCAGGCGATGACGTCGCCGAGCTCGTGCAGTTGGTCCTCGACGGTGCCCTTGCGGACCGCCTGGGCCAGCTCGCCGACCTCCTCACACAGCCACGCGACGGTCGACGGCAGCCCACGATCACGGTCGGCGGACCCGTAGAGGTCGTCCATCAGCTGCTGGAACTCGGCGATCTCCATGCACCGCAGGCTAGGTGCGGGCATCGGGTGGCCGACGAACTCACCCCTGCATGAACACCTGAACGGTGAAGACGGTGCGCCGCCCACCGCAGTTGCCCCACACCGCACCGGCTCCGACCTGGTTGAACGACCGGTCGAGGATGTTGCGGCGGTGGCCGGCGGAGTTCATGTACGCCACGTGGACGGACTGGATGCTGCCTCCCCGGCCGACGTTCTCGCCGAGCTTGCGCCAACCTCCCGGCGCGCCGTCGGACAGGCGTGAGTGCCAGATGCGGCACTGGTCCCGCATCGTGCGGGCCCAGGCGTCGGCCTTGTTGTTCAGCTGGGCGTTCTCACGCAGGCCCGGTATGCCGTGCTGGGCGCGGCTGTGGTTGATCGCGTTGATGACCGCGGCGCGCTCACCGGCCGTGGTCTCACACGAGGTGAGGACCCCCGACAGCATCGAGACCGACACGAGCGCGGCGACGACGGTGAAGGTCCGCCGGGCACGGCTCGGCCCCACCCGTGGAGCGGGGGCGCGATCGAAGAGGAGAGGTACACGGTTCCCAGCCATGACTCAGTCATCGGACAACTTGCCGTCTCACTGAAACGTTCTGTGAGAAACCTCTCGGTGGACCGCCGCGAACG